>JAFGQE010000173.1 GCA_016935835.1 Clostridia bacterium
CATTGTAATCCGTTGCGACCTCAAGGCCGTTTACTGTCAGCGGGTCGTTCCATCCGGTTGTAATCGCACCCTGCGAAGGCGATTCATATGTGATTCCAAATACATCGCCCGAAATCCGGGCTTTGGCAATCGCCCCGATGAATTCGGCGAAGGACCCGTTCTCGTCCCTGGATCCCATTTCACATATCCAGACATTGGACCTTCCGGTCGCTATGTACTCATATGGCTTCAACCGTATCGGATCCCCGTTTTCATCTTCTTTTTTCAGCCCCATGTACGGATTGAGAGCGGGGTCCGCGTCAGCCCAGGATGTGAATCCCGATACCGGCCTTATCGCGGCGTAGCCGTCGCCTTTCCGTGCGAATACCCAGCCGTTCTTTTCAACCGTCTCATCGAGGAACTCCTGCGGTATGTATGCATGGGTGTGGTAAGTATAGGTCGGGACCATCGCTATGTTGGTATTGTACATGCTGATGGCGACATTCCTGTTGCAGACCGTCTTTGGCATAATCCTGTTGCCCGCCCATTTGTTCGGCCTGTCGGTGTAGTCGTTTCCGGACGGGTGGTTGGTGAAGATCACGGCCTTCCCGCCGAGGGAGGCCTGCCAGACGTGCTGCTGGAAGCCGTATTTGCCCTTCTTATTGTCCTGCGCGCAGCTGAGCATGTAATCCTTGGTTCTGTAGGTATAGAGATTGGCTTTCTGCCGCGATGTATAGTCGCTGTCGGGATCGCACCATGCGCCTGCGGCGGCGCACATGTCATAATGCTCCTTGTGGGACTTCGCCCTTTCAATCAGGTAATAGCCGGGCTCCGCCTTGACCTTGAGGGTGTTCTCTACCACATACTTGTGCGAATTCGCGCCCATTCCCCAGAAATACGTTACATTGCGCGGATCCCCCGGGTCGACGCCCAGGGCGGCCCCCTCCTCCACGTACATGCTCATGCACTGGCGGTTTTCGAATGTCCTCTCATCATTGGCGCAGCTTATTACAGGCGCCGGCACACGGAATCCGTCGATTGCAAGATGCACCGCCGCCGGGGAAAGCGCCAGGTCCTCATCGCCTGTGCCAAGGAAAAGGCTTCGAAGTACGAATGACCCGTCCCTTGTATTGAAGATGTTCTGGCAGTATGCCCGGCCATGCGCGGAACCGAAGACGCCCTTATAGCTGTTGAGCGCCATGTCGAAGAATATCAGATCGATGATCATGCGCGCCTTGGTTTTTATCTCATCGTCCTCCGCCAGTATCGCGAGCAGCGACAGGGAAAGGACATCCTCATGGTAATATGTGTTTGAAAGCCATTCGCAGAAGCCGAACCTGAAGCGCCACTTGAGCCAGTTCAGGACCAGCGGCCTTGCGTGCTCCATGTGCCATCTGCCTGATTTTCCGTTGTTTGTGAAAATCTCGTCCGGATAAAGCTGCCCTGCGGCATACTCGTTCGAGTGGAAAAGCATCTGGTGGTTTTCCGTGAAATAGCAAGGGCTTTTTTCCGGGCCGCCCTCGTCTATCCAATACTTGCAGCCAAGTATCATTTTTTTGGCTTCGTCCTTCAGGTCATTCGGAATGTTTTCCGATTCCCCGTATCTCGCCATCATGAATATGAAACCAGGCAGGACAAAATCGAAGCAATCCGTCCTGTCGTATATGCATTTGATTGACTCCATGAAATTATTCGCGTCGAATTCCGGCGCCGCCTTGCCCCTGGCCTTTAGCTCAAGCCTTGCCAGTTCACGGTATATGCTGTTGTTGCCGGCCTTTTTATCCTTCTCTGCGCCATTGACCAATAAATCCAGATAAGCCTCATTGATATCATTCTTCCCGGCTTTCGCCGTTGCCCAAAACGGATGCATCTATCCACCCCCGTATTCATTTTGTTCAATTATACATCAGTTTCAAACAGTTGCCTTGGGCAATTGTAAAATAAATCGGCCATTTTTTATATGCAAATATCAAACAGTTGCCTTGGGCAATTGTTCGACAATTCGCCGTTTTTTCGGTATTTATGGGGTTTTTCTTTTAATTTCGGGTTTTTAAGCACCATATCATTACCTTGGGCAATTATAAAAATCAAACAGTTGCCTTGGGCAACTGTTTGATTTTTCCGTAATGCAAAGGTGTCAGGAGTATTGTATTGAGTAGAGTTCGTAGTAGAGTTTCCTGAGTTCCATGAGTTCCGTGTGGCTGCCGCTTTCGGCGATGCGCCCATGGTGCAGGAAAAGGATGCGGTCCGCATTCTTGATTGTCGAGAGCCGGTGGGCTATGGTTATGCTCGTGCGTCCTTCCATCAGGTTTTCAAGGCCTTCCTGGATCAGCTGCTCGGTCCTGGCGTCAACGCTTGACGTTGCTTCGTCCAGAACAAGGATCCTCGGGTCCATTACGATGGCGCGTGCGAATGACAGGAGCTGGCGCTGTCCCTCGGAAAGCGTCGTTCCCCTCTGGTTCACCGGTTCCTTGTATTTCAATGGCAGGTTTTCTATGAACTTCGATGCATTTACGGTTTCGGCGGCTTTTTTAACCAGCTCAAAATCGATGTCGTTGTACAGCCTGATGTTTGTCTCGATGTCTCCCTGGAACAGGAAAACATCCTGCCTTACCGTTCCGACGGCCTTTCTAAGCTCCCTTATGTTGATTTTGCTTATGGGTTTTCCATCGACGAATATCTCGCCCTTCTGGATCTTGTAAAAACCCAGTATCAAGCTGATGATCGTGGTCTTGCCCGCGCCCGTGGTTCCTACGATTGCGATCTTTTCACCCGGCCTGACGGTAAAGGACACATCCCGCAGCACCCAGTTTTCCCCGACATAGGCAAACCAGACATTCCTGAATTCTATCTCTCCCCTGATTTCGCCCAGCTCCTGATAATCCCCGGGATTCTCCTCGGTGCCGGTCTTTAGGAGCGATTCGATCCTGTCGCTGGATACAAGGGACGACTGGGTAGTATTGTACATCTCGGTGAGATTCATGATCGGCTGGAAGAATTTCCCCGAGTAGTTGAGGAACATGTATACCGTCCCGAAGGAAATCGCACTCTCAAGTATGCCTTTCCCTCCTATCCAAAGGATCAACGCGGTTGCGATCGCGGCCACTATCTCCATGAAAGGCCTGAACACCCCGAAAATCACAATCATCTTGTCATTTTCCCTGAGATACTCATGGTTGACCGTGTCAAACTCTTCCTTTTTTGCATTCTGCATATTGAAGGCCTGGATTATTTTCATGCCCGCAATATGCTCTGACAGGAAGATGTTTATTGCCGCAAGCTTCGCGCGTATCCTGGTGAATACCTTCCTCGCCTTCAGCCTGAACATAATGGTTGCGGCTGCCATCAGCGGGACAACCACCATCACCGCCAGCGCAAGCCTGGTGTTTATCATGAACATCACTATGATTACACCGATGATTTCAAATATATCCCTGAAAAAATTCACCAGCACGTTGGTGTACATCTCGCTTATGTTGTTCGTGTCATTGCAAATTCTCGTTACCAGGCTGCCCACGGGCGTTTTGTCGAAATACGGGAAATGAAGTCTCTGGACATGTGTGAACACCTTGTCCCTTAGATTCATTATAATCCTCGCCGAGGTCGCCCTTAGAATAAATGCACTGAAGTATCCTATTACAAGCTGAGCCAGCGCAAGGCCGAAGAAAGCCGCTCCCATGAGGATTATCCGGGATTTGTTATCAAGGATCCCCGCCGGATTGTCCAGTGTGAAGGCAATGTCGTCTATTGCAAGACCAAGTATATACGGCCTGAGCAGCTCCGCTCCCGTCAGCATAAGGACAAGCATCAGCGCAAGCAGGAATTTCGGCCAAAATGGCAATGCATACTTCAGCAGATTCCTGAGGGCCTTCCGGTCCATCTTTTTCTTTTCCTCAACGCTGACCTGGTCGAGGCTGCGGCTTCCGCCCCGTCCCATTCCCGGTCCGCTCATAATGCCCCACCCCCGTTGATCTCGATTTCATCTATAAGCTGCATCCTGTACATCTTGTCATATATGCCTCCCAGCGCAACCAATTGATCGTGGCTGCCTTCTTCGGCTATCCTTGAATTCTCAAGCACTATTATCTTGTCGGCGTCTTTTATCGTGGAAACCCTGTGCGAGATTATTATGCATGTCCTTCCAGCCCTAACATCCCTCAAATTGGCGAGTATTTCCTTTTCCGTCTCCACATCCACGCTTGAAAGACAGTCGTCGAGTATAAGTATCGGCGCATCCTTGATAAGAGCCCTGGCTATGCAAATCCTTTGCTTTTGTCCCCCGGAAAGGTTCACTCCCTTTTCCCCGAGCATGGTATCGAACTTTTCGGGGAACTCCATGATATTTCCGTAGACATTGCTTTTCCTCGCCGCATTTTCGATTTCTTCCATCGGATATCCTTCTTCTGAAAATCCTATGTTGTATGCTATGCTCTCCGAAAACAGGAAATTGTCCTGCGGCACATAGCCTATGTTGTCCCTCAGCGCCTTGAGCGGAATATCGGTGATGTCATGCCCGTCGATGGTTATCATTCCTTTTTCCTCAATGTCGAAAATACGCATAAGAAGGTTTGCGAATGTGGTTTTCCCGCTGCCGACCTCCCCGACAAGCGCCACGGTGGTGCCGGGTGCAATGGCAGTATTTATTCCATCCAGGATATACCCGTCCTTTTCCGGATATTTGAACCGCAGGTTGTTGAATTCAATCCTGCCCGAGAGCCTGCCCGGACTTTCAATGGGAGGAGTCCCGAACTTGCCGTCGAAAATATCCGGGTTCTCGAATATGAGCTCGCCTATCCTTGTCAGGGACACCTTGCCCTGCTGCATCTGGTTTATCAGCATGCCTAGGAATGAAATCGGCCTGATGAGCATTCCGATGAATGTGTTTGCGGCGACGAATTCACCCAGGCTGATGGCTCCCTGCATTGCCATCAGTCCCCCGGCCATGAGCATGATCAGGTAGGACATAGTCGATATGAACGACAACGACGGGTGGAAAATCGCCATTACCCGGGCATGCTTGATACTGGCGTCATAATTGCTTTCATTGATTTTCCTGAAGTTGGCGATTTCCTGTTCTTCCTGTACGAATGACTTTATTACCCTGATTCCCGAGATGTTTTCCTCAACCTTTGAACTTAGGTCGGCGAATGTTTCCTGAACCCGCTTGAACCTTGCCTGTATGAATCTGCTGAAGCCATTGATAAGCAGCAGCATGAATGGAAAAGGTATCATGATGGCAAGCGTCAGCGGCAGGCTGAGCCTTACGGTAAGATATATGAATCCCGCTCCCAGAAGCACAAGCGCATTGGTAAGCATCATTATGCCATGGCCGACCGCATGTCTGAGTGCGCGCAGGTCGTTCGAAGCCAGCGCCATGATCTCCCCGGCGGATTTCCTGTTGAAATAGCTTATTGAGAGATCGATGAGCTTGTTGAACATCCTTTTGCGCATGGCGTACTCAAGTATGTTGCTCGCGCCTTGAATCAGATATCTGTTGAAAAAATTCGCCATCAGCTTGGCAAACGACAATCCCACTATTACCAGGCAAAGCATGGAAAGTCTCTTAAGGGACACGCTTTCCATGCCCGCGGCGGTATCGCTCAGCATGTCCACTATATCCCCCGTGATGATCGGCGTCACTATTGACATTGCATTGACTGATACGATGGCGAGGACGCCAAAGCTATAGCGGACCCAGTGCCGTCTGATGAATTCTATGAAAAGACCCCAGCCTTTTTTAAGGTTTTTGTTTTGCTTGATTTTCTTTTTAAGCAACTTTTCCTCGGGCGTGCCCTTGATCTCGTCAGGGACCCTTCCCTGGCGGGCCAGCCGCCAGAGCCTGAACTTCTTTCGCAGGCCGGCATTGCCTTTTTGTTCCCCGCTGTTTGCATTATCCGTCATATACCTCTCCTAAACCTGTCCGAGTATGTCATTGACCGCATCAAGGGCCCTTTCGATTTTATCATCACTTACATTTTCAAGGCACTCGCCTATCTTCTTTTCAAATTCGGCGAAATATTCGTTCTTCACCGCCTCGCCCTCATCAGTGATGAAAATCCTCATTCTTCTTTTGTCGGATTCATTTCTTTTCTTTATCGCATAGCCTCTCTTAATAAGAAGATTGACCGTTATGGTTATGTTGCTCGGGTGCATGGACCATCGCTTTGCAATGTCCCCGGGGGATATGCCTTCATTAATGTCAAGAAGCGAAAGCACCCTGAACTCGCCCGGGTACAGATTTTTTTTGTTAATCAGGCTGATGCTCTTTCTTTTCAATTTTTTAACCAGTCTGCTCATTTGCCTGTAGAGCTCGACTTTATTCGAATTTTCCATATATCATCCATTTTATTTACATTTTATAAGTATTATACTCCATGCGGTAAAACAAATAAAAGCAATTTGCTTATATTTTGTAAATATTTTTTTCATTGCCTGCTTCGGGATATGGAAACACAGATTATCCGGGTGATATAATGATATCGCTTGAAATTGAATGTTTGCGGAGGAATTTGAAATGAAAAAACACGCAATCTCATTCCCTGCTATTCTTTCACTCCTTATCATAGCATCCCTGTTGCCCGGCTGCAGTGGAAAAAACGAGATATTAACTGAAGAACCAACCGAAACGACTTCCCCGGCCGCTTCCACCGAAGAATCCCCGGTACTGAAAATCGGCATGCTTACCAACGGCGAGCAAATAGATGACAATGGCATCAATGAGCTGGTATGGGACGGATTGTCCCGGGCCGGGGCTGAATTCGGATTCGAACCTATCTTCATTGAAACTGAAGGGGCGGATCCGTCAGTGCTGGCAGAAGGCATCAGGACTTTGGCGGATGCAGGCTATAAGCTGATATTTTGCCCTGGCCTGGCCTTTTCCGAACCTGTCGCCAAGGCCCAGAATCAGTATCCGGACATTCGCTTTGTCCTCATCGACGCCCCCCTCGATGCGGCGGCAAACACCGCGGTCATTGAGTTCGCCGTTGAACAGGCGGGTTTCGTGGCTGCGGTCGCATCTGCGGTCAATTTCCCGGGTTCAGAGTTCGGCTTTATCGGAGGCATGGAAACACTGGCTGTAAAGCAGTATTTACTCGGCTTTCAGCAGGGCCTTGAGTATGCAACCGGGGAGCTGGGGGCGAATGCATCCATTAAGCCCGGCAACATCGTCTATCTTGGCACCTTCATGGATATGGAAGGCGGAAGAAAAACGGCATCCCGCATGTTCGGGGACGGGGTTGACATAATTTTCACAGCCGCAGGGATGTCGGGCGCAGGAGCTTTCCAGGAAGCCGTGGCCAGGAGGTCGGGATCTTCCCTGGCATGGGTGGTGGGTGTCGACGTCGACCAGTATAGATACGGTGTTTACAATGATAATTATTCGGTGGTCATTACTTCCGCGGTAAAGAAATACGACTCTGCTTCATATGAAGTCGTCAGGATGTATGCAAACGGAACTTTCCCCGGTGGAAAGACGACAGTCATGGGTGCGGGTGACGGGGGCGCCGGAATACCCGGGGACAATCCGAATCTCTCCGAAGCGGCCGTCCTCGCGGCACATGATGCAGCGGAAGGGATTAAAAACGGATTGATAATCGTCAGGAATTCGGATGATTGATCCGGCCCGGCCAGCATATTTTGTGTTAAAATTTTTGAAATATACTTTATATTGTATATATTTATAAAAATTTAGCTGTTTTTGACTTGAAATTCCATAGAATTTAACATTTGCGCGTGTGTTCATTATTTGCCTGCTATGTTATAATACCAATAGACTAAAAAACTTTTAGGGGGAATCATTAATGAAAAAGATTTTATTGGTAGTCCTTGTTGTTGCGATGATAGCATCGATGATGGCCGGATGCGCCAAAAAGGCTGATTTGCTTGCCACGGTGGGCATGGTCACTGACGCCGGCACAATCAACGACAAATCATTCAACCAGGGAACATGGGAAGGCATTGTCAAAGCCGCCGAGGAGTTCGGCTACGAACCCAAGTACCTCAAGCCGGTCGGCACGACCAAGGCGGATTACCTGACCGAAATCGGAAACCTTGTGGATTCAGGCTATAAGCTCATTGTCTGCCCCGGCTTCAAATTCGAAACCACCATCTACGAAGCACAGGACAAGTGGCCGGAAGTATTGTTCGTACTCATAGACGGAACGCCGCACAATGACGATTATTCCGATTTCAAACTCGGTTATAATGTTGCGGCCGTATTCTTCGCAGAAGAGCAGTCCGGATTCCTTGCAGGCGTGGCCGCTGCGGTTGAGTTAAAGACGGCTGAGTTCGGTTTCATCGGCGGAATGGAAATCCCGGCGGTTCAGAAATTCAACTGGGGATTCCAGCAGGGTCTTGCGTATGCAAACACCAACTACGGGACAAGTGCAACAATCAAGGCTGAAAACGTAATATACCAGGGAACTTTCGATGATGTGGCAGCCGGTGGAGCGATTGCGGCCCAAATGTACGACAAAGGGGTCGACTGCATATTCACAGCGGCCGGCGGAGTCGGAGTCGGTGCAATCACCGAAGCCAAGGCGCGCGCAGTCAACGGAGAGAACATCTGGATAGTAGGCGTTGATGTAGACCAGTATCCCGACGGAGTATACTCGGGAGAAAAATCAGTCATCCTGACATCCGCCATGAAGGGCATCGGAACGGTTGCCTACGACATGGTCAAGGCTTTCCACCAGAACACCTTCAAAGGCGGCGTCACATTGATATTCGACGCGTCCAACGACGGAATAGGAATCCCGGCGGAGAATCCGAACCTGTCAAGCGAGACCGAGTCAATCGCTGCAGATGTATTCGGTATGCTGAAGGATGGCACAATAGTAGTTTCAACAGTCCAGGGAGATCTCATTAAATAACCTTCACAAACTCAAGACAAAGGGCGGATTTATCCGTCCTTTGTTTTTTACAGGAGCTGATTATGGAATATATTGTAGAAATGCTGAACATCAGGAAGGAATTCCCGGGGGTTCTGGCCAACGACAATGTAACCGTGCAATTGAAGCAGGGCGAGATACTTGCGCTTCTGGGTGAAAACGGAGCCGGCAAATCCACGCTGATGAGCATACTCTTCGGGTTGTACCACATGGACAGGGGCAGCATCAGGATACGCGGCGAGAATGTGACCATAAATAATCCGAACGATGCCAATAACCTTGGAATAGGAATGGTCCACCAGCATTTTCAGCTGGTCGAGACATTTACTGTGACGGAAAACATAATCATGGGAGCGGAGGGCCGTTTTTTACTCGACCGGAAAAAGGCAGGTGAAAAGATAAAGGCGCTTTCGGTCCAGTATGGTCTGAACATAGATCCCGATGAAATCATCGAGGACATTTCCGTAGGTATGCAACAGAGAGTGGAAATCCTTAAAATGCTATACAGAAATGCGGAGGTCCTGATCTTCGACGAGCCGACCGCAGTGCTCACTCCGCAGGAAGTTCATGAACTGATGCAAATAATGCGCAATCTCATCACGGAAGGCAAATCAATAATACTTATCACTCACAAGCTCAAGGAAATAAAGGAAATTGCGGACAGATGCACCGTTATCAGAAGAGGCAGGGTCATCGGCACAGTGGATGTGAAGACCACATCACAGCAGCAGATGGCAACCATGATGGTCGGACGCGAGATTTCCTTCACAGTTGACAAAGAGGATAGAAAAGCCGGGGATGTCGTCCTCTCCGTTCAGAATCTCAACGTACTGAATAATCGTAAGACACCTGCTTTGAAAGACTTTTCACTTGATGTCAGGCGCGGGGAAATCATGGGGGTCGCCGGGGTCGAGGGCAACGGACAGACAGAGCTTGTGGAAGCGATAACAGGTTTGAGAAAAGTAGATTCGGGCCGCATTGAAATAAACGGCAGGGAAATTTCAAGGTATTCCGTCAGGGGGCGGAACGAGGCCGGCATCGCACATATTCCGCAGGACAGGCAGCGTCTCGGATTGATAATGGACTATAACCTCGGCGAGAATTTCGTCCTTAAATCCTATTATCATAAACCTTATTCCAAATACGGAATATTGAAAAAGGAAGCCATCGACAAGCATGCCGAAAAACTGATTTCCGACTTTGACGTCAGGGCGGGCAATGGAGTCAAATCTCCTGCGAAGGCTCTTTCGGGCGGAAACCAGCAAAAAGCCATACTTGGCCGTGAAATCGACCTTGACACAGACTTGCTCATCGCCGTGCAGCCGACGCGCGGGCTTGATGTCGGTGCAATCGAGTATATACACAAAAGGCTGATAGAACAACGCGACTCCGGCAAGGCCGTCCTTCTTGTTTCCCTTGAACTTGACGAAATCATGGATTTGTCAGACCGGATAGCAGTCATAAACAGCGGCGAACTGATTGACCTCATTACCAATGACAGTAATATAGATGAGAACGACATCGGGCTCATGATGGCCGGCGTGAAAAGAGGTGAGCAGCAATGAAAAGAGATTATACGGGCATAGTCAAATCCCTTGGAGCCGTCTTTCTGGGACTTCTAGCAGGCGCCATACTGATGATTGCCATCGGAGCCAACCCTTTGAAAGGATATTTTTATCTTTTTCAGGGCGGCCTCAAGAGCATAGAGCGAATAGGGAATGTCTTCGCAATCGCAACCACGCTAATACTGACCGGCCTGTCTGTTGCATTCGCATTCAGGACCGGGTTGTTCAACATAGGCGCGGCCGGTCAGATGCTCATCGGCGGATTATGCGCTACGGTGATCGGGCTGTCCGTTGAGCTTCCGCGTCTTGTTCTTCTTCCGGTTATGTTCCTGGCCGCATTGATTGGAGGCG
The DNA here is from genome assembly GCA_016935835.1 of Clostridia bacterium. Taxonomy (GTDB): domain Bacteria; phylum Bacillota; class Clostridia; order DUPQ01; family DUPQ01; genus JAFGQE01. The sequence goes on from JAFGQE010000173.1 coordinate 10,784, forward strand.
CCGTATGGGGGGTCATTCCCGGTTTCCTTAAGGCCAGGTTCAATGTGCATGAAGTCGTCGCAACGATTATGATGAACTGGATTGCATACTGGGTCGTTTATTACACAATCAGGAACTATTTTACGGCGGGTCTTGAAACTGAGAGCGCATCCATGCCGGCCGCAGGCCAGCTGCGGGTTTCGTGGCTTTCGCAGCTGCTGAGCGGGTCATACCTGAATCTGGGCATCGTAATATCGATACTTTGTGTAATAGTAATTAAATTCATCCTCGACAGGACAACCCTCGGGTATGAGCTCAAGGCGGTCGGATTCAACCGGCATGCCGCAAAGTATGCGGGCATAAAGGTCAACAGGAGCATAATTCTGTCGATGATGATCGCGGGCGGGCTCGCAGGTCTCGCGGGCCTTACATACTACACGGGATATTCCGTAAACATTCAGATAGGAATACTTCCTTCCCAGGGGTTCGACGGGATTGCCGTCGCCCTGCTGGGAGCCACCTCGCCCTGGGGGGTTTTCTTCTCGGCGACATTCTTTGGGATACTCCATGCGGGCAAGGGATTCATGAACGCCAACACAAGCATCCCGCCGCAGATTTCGGATTCCATAATCGCAATAATCATATATTTTACAGCCACCAGTCTTTTCATCGAAAAGCTATATAAAAAATTGAGGGGCAGGCGGGCCGACAGAAAACAAATAAAAGCCGGGGGTGATGAATGATGTTTGACATTATCATTAAGATTTTTCCATATGCCATAGCCTTTACCGCCCCGCTTCTCATAACAGCCCTGGGAGGGCTGTACAGCGAAAGGAGCGGTGTCGTGAACATCGGCCTGGAGGGTCTGATGGTCATAGGTTTCTTTGCCGGTGCGGTTACCATCAAATCCCTTGAAGCGACCGTGCCCCAGCTGTCCATATTGGTCGGAATCCTGGCTGGCATAATAGCAGGCGCCTTATTCTCACTGCTCCACGCATTTGCAAGCATAAGCCTCAACGCCGACCAGGTAATCAGCGGCACTGCAATCAACATGCTTGCCGGCGCTCTGACCCTGTTCTTCGCAAGAACCATAACAGGCAGCGGAAACATCAGCATAACGCTGGGCATAGTTCGTTCGGCGGTTCCCGTTCTGTCCAAGATACCCTTGATCGGACCTATCTTCTTTACAAATACCTACTATACTACATGGATAGTTCTCGCCATATGGGGCTTTTCCTGGTTCCTGCTGTACAAGACATCCTTCGGACTCAGGCTCAGGGCCTGCGGAGAGCATCCCAATGCGGCGGCCTCCGCGGGTGTCAATGTCGTCAGGATGCGTTATATCGGCGTCATGGTCTCAGGCGCGCTTGCGGGTCTTGGAGGGGCTGTGATGATAGCAACCTATGCGGGCGAGTTCAACGGCACTGTCGCAGGTCTTGGATTCCTCGCCCTTGCGGCATTGATCTTCGGCCAATGGAAACCGCTGGGCATACTTGGCGCGGCATTTTTCTTTGGCTTCGCCCGGACTGTCGCCGATGCTTCGCAGGTAATCCCGCAGTTCAATGTGGTGCCGCCCATTATATTGAAGATTTTCCCATATGTCGTGACCTTGATAGCCCTGGTTCTTTTTTCAAAGACATCCAAGGCGCCAAAGGCGGCAGGCCAGCCCTTTGACCTCAGAGGGAAATAATATGACCCCGCTTGTGTTAAATGTGTGTTAAAATTCTTTACATGGAGTTAAATTAACGTTAACATAAGCGGGGTTGATTTATTCCCCGGGGGAGATGTATGAACCAAACTGTTGAAATTCTGTTCGGATTGTTCGGGGGCCTGGCGATATTCATATTCGGCATGACCGAAATGAGTACCGGTTTGAAGAAAATTGCAGGCGACCGGCTCAGAAAAATCCTTAAGGCGCTCACAAAGAATCCGGTAATCGGTGTTCTGGTGGGAGCGCTTGTCACCGCATTGATGCAGTCCAGTTCCGCGACTACTGTAATGGTAATCGGTTTTGTCGCCGCAAGGCTCATGACTCTGCCCCAGGCAATAGCCGTCATCCTCGGTGCTAACATCGGAACCACGATAACCGCGCAGCTTGTTGCTTTCAAGATTGGCGCCTATGCCTATCCCCTGACAGCTTTCGGATTCGTACTTATGTTTTTCTCGAAGAAGACAAATATCAAGAACTTCGGGCAAACTGTGTTTGCCTTTGGTTTGCTTTTCGTCGGCCTGAATCTCATGGGCGACGTTATGAAACCGCTGGCTAAGTCCCAGGAATTCGCCGATCTTATCATCCGCATCCAGCACATACCGGTTCTCGGACTTTTGGTAAGCACCGCAATGACTGCGATAGTTCAGAGCAGTTCCGCCACAATAGCCGTTTTACAGAAACTGGCGATAGCGCCCGGCCCCGACGGCGACAGCCTGATTCCCCTCGCGTTCGCCCTGCCGTTTCTTTACGGAAGCAACATCGGCACTACGATTACGGCTGTCTTTGCCTCCATAGGAGCCGGGGTAAGCGCAAGAAGAGCTGCATTCGCACATTCCATTTTCAATATCATAGGCGCAATACTGTTTATGTTCCTCATTACTCCGTTCGCCAGATTCATTGCCTTTATTACCCCGTCAGGATCTGATGTCTCCCGCCAGATAGCCAACGCCCATACTATTTTCAATGTTGTCAACACCATATTATGGCTTCCTTTCATAAAATACCTTGGCAAATTCGTTTCGTTTATAATACCCGGAGAGGATACCGTAATCGAAAACCAGCCGCTTTATCTGGATTCCAAGATGCTTACCAGCCCTTCCATAGCGATGAACCTGGCGACCCAGGAGCTTGTGAGGATGGCCGAGCTCTCAATGCAGATGATGGATACTTCGGAACAAGCCTTCATAAAAGGAGATATGATCGCCGTCAAGAAAGTGCATGAAATCGAGGAAGTCATGGATATGCTGCAGCATGAGATCGTGCTGTACCTTTCAAAGCTTCTGTCCTCGGAAGCTCTTACCGAGCATCAGTCGATAAGGCTGACGGGCCTGCTGCACATTGTAAGCGACATAGAGAGGATCGGCGATTACTGCGACAATATCGCCGAAAGCGCGCAGGTTAAAATAGAGAAGAAGCTGCCATATACAGAAGAGGGAATGAACGAGCTTGTCGAAGCATTTGTACTTGTCACGGATATGGTCGCCGAAACGGTTGTCGCCCTGAACCAATATGACAATAAAATCGCCAGAAATATTATTTCGCACGAATACCTGGTTGACGAGATGGAGAGAACCCTGAGGGACGCCCATATAGAACGGCTGAACAGAGCCTGCTGCAATCCGCATTCAGGCCTGATTTTCATTGAGCTGATTCACAACCTGGAGCGAATCGGCGACCACTGCAAAAATATAGCGGAAGCCATTCTCAATGATATCGAGGCTATCCCCGCGAAGTCCGGCACAGGAATTCAATCCTAAAGGAGCTGCCCATGAAACCTGTAAAAATCGGTGTGTTCGGAGCCCGCAGAGGCCTTAATTTCGCGCGAAGCGCATCGGATGGGATGACACCCGGGCTCGAGCTTTCGTGCATTTGTGATTTTTCCACAGAAAAGCTGGAGAAGGCCGCCAAGGATTTCAATGTGGATTTATATGATGACTTCGACAAGATGCTCGGCAGCGGAATCGACGCCGTTGTGCTCGCAAACTACTTCCATGAACATGCCCCGTATGCAATCAGGGCGATGAGGGCCGGCAAGCATGTCATGAGCGAGACGATGCCGGCCGCAACCATGGCGGAGGCTGTTTTGTTATGCGAGGCGGTCGAGGAAACGGGCATGACATATATGTTCGCGGAAAACTATCCGTTTACCAAAATCGGGATCGCCCTTAAAAAAGAGTTTGACAGCGGCATCATCGGCAGGGCCCTTTATGGTGAGGGCGAATATATCCATCCGATAGAAGCTTCTGAATTCAATAAGATTTCACCCGGCGGAAATCATTGGAGAAACTGGATACCTTCCACCTATTACAGCACCCATGCGCTTGCCCCCCTTATGTATTTCACCGGTGCGAAACCTGTGCGGGTCAGTGCTTTCTCGGTGGCTGAACCATCTCTTGCCGCCGGCACGCCCCGAAGAAACGACCCCCTTGCCATCCTGATGTGCACAATGGACGACGGCAGTCTTTTCAGGACAACCGGCTGGATCAATGCCGGCGGGCACAGCTCATGGTGCAGGCTTCTTGGCACCAGGGGAACCCTGGAGGCTCCGAGGCAGTATGACGGCGGTTACTTCGGCAATGGCATGCTGCACATCATGCTGAACGAACTGGAGCCGCAGGATGGGCGCCCGTTTTTTTCATCATACAGGCCGGAATGGCCCGCCGATTCAAGGGATGCGGAAAAGACAGGCCACGGCGGCGCCGACTATTTTATGAACAAGATGTTCCTTGAGGCAATAACATCCGGGAAAAGCCCCGAATATTTCGATGTTTACGATGGCGCAGCGATGTCCGCCGTCGCCATACTCGGCTGGAAAAGCGCGCTTGCAAACGGAGCGCCTTATGACATCCCCGACTTCCGCGACAAATCCTCCAGAAACAAATACCGCGATGACTTTGCAACCCCGTTCCCCAACGACAAAGGCTGGC
>JAFGQE010000174.1 GCA_016935835.1 Clostridia bacterium
TCAAGGATGTCAGCAACAACTATGATTTTGGTTATTCGTTCATAGACGGAATCCCTGACAACAACCGCTACAACAGGCTTGAGGGGTATCTTTTCCCTGACACTTATATTTTCGACAAGACAAAGCCCGAGGAAGAGGCGATTGACAAGATGCTGAGGAATTTCGAGGCTAAGTTCAAGGATATATATATTGAGAGGCTTGAAGAAATCGGCAAAACGATGGATGAAATAATAATCATTGCATCACTTATTGAAAAAGAAGCGCAGATTGAATCGGAAAGAGAAATAATAGCAGGAGTCATATACAACAGGCTGAATTCAACTGATTCGTCCTTGAATTATCTTCAGATTGACGCAACGATACAATACTATTTCCTTAATGAGACGGGCCAAGTCAAGGAGCCTTTGCTGACGGAAGATACTTTGATTGCGAGTCCTTACAACACATACAGATTTCCCGGGCTTCCACCGGGACCAATATGCAATCCGGGTGAAAAATCAATTATCGCCGCATTGTATCCGGACACACATAACTATTATTATTATGTCGCAAAAGGCGACGGAAGCCATGCATTTGCACGGACACTCAACGAGCATAACAACAATAAAATCAAGTATTCGAATTAGCGGTATCTGTATGGAGGAACTCAAACGATTTCAGATAACTGACGGGAAGGTCGAAAACTATATATCAGGCATATTGAGTCCATATGCAGGTTTGCTCGGGAAACTCAGGGAATATGCATCAAAAAACAGTATTCCTATCATCGGGATCGAAACATCACGGTTGCTTGAGATTCTTGTAGAGATAAAAAAACCAGGCAGGATTTTGGAAATAGGGACCGCCATTGGCTACTCGTCGGTGCTTATGTCAAAATCCCTGGCGGATGGTGGTGTTATCGACACTATAGAAATAGACCCGGAATTTTCGGAAATCGCCCTGGCAAATTTCAGGGAAGCGGGATGCAGGGATAAAATTAACATGATAACCGCGGACGCGGCGGATGTGCTGAGAAATATCAATAAACATTATGATTTCATTTTGATTGATGCGGCAAAAGGACAATATCCCATTTATTACGAATTTTGTTCCGGTATGCTTACGCCAGGCGGTATAATTTTCGCCGATAATGTACTGTACAGGGGAATGACCGCAGGGGGAGCAAAAATAAAAAGAAGGCGGCAACTGCTGGTGAGACGCTTGAGGGAGTATATAGAAATGGCAGTTGATGACGACAGGTTCATAACAGATGTTCTATCGATAGGAGATGGTGTCTGCATCAGCTATAGGAAAGAAAATGCTTGAAAATAAACTGAAAAAAATTGAACTCCTTTCTCCCGCAGGTAATTTTGAAAAACTTGAAATGGCGCTTGCCTATGGAGCCGACGCTGTATATTTCGGCGGCATGAATTACAGCATGAGGTCGGCCGCGGATAATTTTACCAAGGATGAAATGAAGGCCGCCGTTGACCTTGCCCATAGTCTTGGGAAAAAAGCATTTGTAACAATAAATATCATGCCAAGGAATGCCGATCTGCCGGGCATAATTGAGGAAATGGAGTTCGTCAACAATATAAATGCAGATGCAATAATCATATCTGATGCGGGACTTGTCCGGCTGGCTGCCAGGCATGCCCCGGATACAGCTGTGCATATCAGCACCCAGGCCAATATACTTAACAGTGAAACAGCCCGGTTGTATTCGGACCTCGGAGCAAAACGGCTTATTCTTGCAAGGGAATTAAGTCTTGAGGAAATCAAGGACATACGAACGCAGGTTCCCAAGGAAACGGAGATAGAGGTTTTTGTACATGGCTCAATGTGCGTTTCTTACTCCGGCCGATGTCTTATCAGCAATTATTTGACGGGCCGTGACAGCAACAGGGGGGAGTGCGCACAGCCGTGCAGATGGAAATACTCTTTGGTTGAAGAGAAGAGACCCGGCGAATATTTTCCGGTATTTGAAGATGAAAATGGATCATACTTTTTCAATTCAAAGGATCTTTGCCTTATAGAGCATATTCCCGAGCTTATAGATTCAGGAATAGACAGTTTTAAAATCGAAGGACGCATGAAGACTGTTTTCTATACAGCGATGACGGCAAGAAGCTACAGAAAGGCTATTGATGCATATTATATAAATCCGGGGGCATATAAACTTGACAATTCATGGCTTGAGGATTTGAAAAAAACAAGCCACAGGGATTATACCGACGGTTTTATATTCGGCAATAAGCCTGACAATATGCAAATTTATGATAAAAATTCATATATTAGGACACATTCATTTGTCGGAAAGGTCATGAGCTACAACAAGGGGACAGGTCTCGCAAAGATAATGCAAAGAAATCCGTTGTTTGATGGCGATGAAATTGAGATCATTCAACCGGGCGGCGATGATTTTTCCCAGATTGCGACCGGAATGACAGGCGGGGATAAGGAAAAGATATTGTCAACTCCTCATGCTCAGATGATATACTATATAAAAACCAAATTCGTGGTTGAGCCAGGGGCTTTATTGATCAAAAAGAACGCGGAGGTAGATTGATGTCTTATAAAATTGCAGTTATAGGTGTAGGTAACATGGGTGGCTCACTGGCGAAATCCATTGCACTGAATATGAAGGACAGCTCGGTATTCATCTTTGACAAGGTATTTGACAAGGAGAACGCACTTATTAAAAACGGATGCATTGCAACCGCAAGGGCTGCGGATGCATGTAAAAAGGCTGATATTATAATTATTGCGGTAAAACCTAATATCATTCCTGCGGTTATAACCGAAATAAAAGATGAAATTGAAGGAAAATTGCTTATTTCAATAGCCGCAGGTATAAAGACTGTTTCCTACGAGGAAATGCTGCCAGGGCAAAGGTTTGTAAGGGCAATGCCCAACATGGCGGTTGCGGTTTCAAGAGGGATGACCACACTTGTCGCAGGAAGATATGCAACTGAGGAAGATGTGAACATAGCCCGGGAGATATTCGGTTCGACGGGGGATGTCGTTGTAATCAGGGAAGAAAAAATGGATATCGCGACAGCTATTGCAGGAAGCAGCCCGGCTTATGTATTCATGCTAATTGAAGCTATGGCGGATGCTGCGGTCAGCGAAGGCTTGTCAAGGGAGACATCTTACAAAATGGCTGCGCAGTCAGTTCTTGGTTCGGCAAAGCTAATGATGGAAAATAACGAACATCCTGCAATACTCAAGGATAAAATATGCTCACCCGGAGGAACCACAATCGAGGCGGTTGTAATGCTTGAGAAGTATGGATTTAGAAATGCGGTTATACAGGCGATAAAGGCAAGTACGAACAAGTCAAAAGAAATCGCCGGAGACAAGAAGTGAAAAAAGTAGCCATATATACTGACGGAGCATGCAGCGGAAACCCCGGCCCGGGCGGCTGGGGGGCTGTTTTGCTCTACGGAAAGCATAGAAAAGAGATATCGGGTTTCAAAGCGGTTACAACAAACAATGAGATGGAATTGACTGCAGCGGTGGAAGCATTGAAAATTCTCAGACAAAAATGTGATGTCAGTTTGCATTCCGACAGCGCTTATCTTATCAATGCTTTCAATGAAAAATGGGTTGACGCATGGCGTGATGCAGGATGGAAAAGGAAAAAGGATGAGCTTAAAAACAAAGAGTTATGGATCGAGCTTGATTCACTGAATTCCAGGCATGCTATATCCTGGATAAAAGTCAAAGGGCACAGCGACAACACTGAAAATAATCGTTGCGACGAGCTTGCAACCGGAGAAATTAAAAAGAACATGCAATAATTCAATTTGAAAACTTCTGACAATCGCCAAACCCAACGGCGGTTTTTTCATAATGGGAATTATTCAGGGACAGGTCTTGTATTTAGAGTGACAGGCCTTGCATTTCTAGCCCTTTTTAGCATACTCATTATCCAAAGGGACAGGTTTGCTTTGTCAATAATAATATGTCAAATATTGACAGCTAAAGATTTTACTGGTAATATATGTATATTGGAGTGTTATGAGAAAAAATAGAAAAAAATCCCCTGAATATAAATATCATATAAGAGTACGTGGTATCAAGGAAGTACCACTATTTAGAGATGAAGAGGATAAATCAAAGTATCTCGCTCTTATATGTAAATATAAAAAAATTCATAAATGCAGAATCCTGTCTTATTGTATTATGGATACGCACGGGCATATATTCATTGATCCCAGGGGTTACGACATATCAAAATTCATGCAAAAAGTTAATTTATGTTATTCTCAGTATTATAATAAAAAATATGACAGGGCAGGACCTGTATTCAGGGGTAGATTTGATAGTGATCCGGTATGTTCGTACAGCTACTGTCTTGCTCTTACGGCTTATATACATAATAATCCAAAGGATATAGAAAAGTACAAGGGCAGGGAAGAATATTTTTACTACTCATCCTATGGGCTTTATGCCGGTATCAGAAATGATGAACTCGAAATATTATATAAAGACTACATGTTGGGTCTGATGCTTTGCAAAGATATTGATAAAGCAAGAAAAAAGTTGATGCATTTAACAAAGAAACAAAACATCAGCAATAGTATAAAAAATATAATTGAATGTCTTCAGACGGGTGAAATGAGAATATTTTATGAGCAATCGGAATAGTTTTGATATGAATATATATCAGAAATTTTAGATTGCATTTGGTTGAAGTTTTCTGTGTAGTCAAATTTTAAAGAAAGTAAAATAA
>JAFGQE010000175.1 GCA_016935835.1 Clostridia bacterium
ACAAACTAAAACAAATGCCATATAAAGAAAGTTTGCGAGTGCCGCCAGACCTGCCGCGAAATTGCCTTGATGCCATTTCGCAAGCCTGGCACAATATTATATTTACAACACCCCGTTGGCCGTTATGCTGTTGATAAGCCCTTCAAGTTCCGCTGTATTATTTATATCCCCGGTCAGGATAATCCCGATTATGTAGTTCTCATGCTTTCTGCACAGGAATATCTGCTGCATTCCGCTCCCTGAAAGAACCGCCTTCAGGGAATGGTAATCTTTCCCTGCGACTTCAATTTCATTTATATCCGATGGGAATTCATAGCCCATGTTCTCAAACTGGTTTTTTACACTGTTGAGATAAATTTTTTCATCCACAAGAGTGTCGTTTGGGGGACTCAATTTTTCAAAAAGCACGACGATATTGGTGTTAATACCGGTAAAAGATGCCCCCAACGGGTATTTCATGACAAGCATGGGATAAATTACCGGAATGTTCATTAATTCCTCCACGGTTTGCCCCGTTGCACCCGCCAGCATTTCATAGCCAAGATTGTTGACCTGCTTGATTTCATCGTCCGTGGCCTTGTACCATCCCGCCGGCAAAGGCAATCGAAAGCCCGCCCATGCGCTGACAAAGACATCGCCGTCCCAGCTTGCCATGGGAAGAGGCTGGGGAGCCGGCGTTGGCACCGGGGTTGGGGTTGGTGCCGGCATTGGGGTTGCTGTTGATGCCGGCGCGGGTGTTGACGTAACGACAGGAGACGCTGTCGGTTGGGATGTGGGAACCGGGGTTTGCGTTGTTGGAACAGGTGTCGGGGTTGGCGTCTGGGCCTGTGTGCCGGTCGCTGCAGGCGTTGAAATGTTTTGTTGGAGTTCTTCAATCTGCTGCTTCAGTTCGTTGATTTCCTTCTTGCTGTTATTGCAACCGGACATGACGCCTGTTATAAGGCTTATTGCAAAAATAGTAATTAATATTTTTTTCATATCATTTCCCTCTTTTCAAACCATATCAAAGATGTTCTTGATGAAATCAGTCTGGTTTATCCAATGTCTTCCATCTCATCCACCATGCATTGATTCATGTGATTTGTTCCTGTTGCGACAACCGTTCCGTCGCTTTTCAAGCCTACTACGTGGTCATATCCGGCATCTATTGCAACTATATCATTCCATTCCCCGACATTTAGCTGCTCGTGTGTATTTGAACCGGTGGCAACCACAGTTCCATCTTTCTTAAGTCCTATAACCAGAAATGCACCTGTAGAAATGTCCTTAATATCCGTCCAGCCGGATACCTTCAGCTGGTTGAGTTCATCCATTCCCACCGCCAGGACCGTCCCGTCCTTTTTCAGCCCGAATGTGGCGCCGGGACCAACCTCAATATCAATTATATCCGTCCAGCCGGATACATCACATTGATTATAGTCATTCAGCCCTATAGCCATGACTGTTCCGTCGCTTTTCAAACCTACTGTGTGGCCTCCATATGTTGCTATGTCAATAATATTATTCCAATCTCCGACATCACACTGATTTTCCGAGTTGTCCCCGAATGCGGACACAGTGCCATCGATGTGCAAACAAATAAAATTAAACGGACTGGCGGCTACTGCGATAATATCATTAAGCGCCGATATATCTTCATTGCTTACTATGAAAGCGGCCGCCGGTGTTGCCATCAGAGACCCGTCTTTCTTTATCCCAAAGGTAAGGCCATCCCCCGCATACACCGATACAATGTCCGTCCATTCGTTGACTTCACACTGATAATTCTCATTAATCCCTATAGCGATGACCGTTCCGTCCTTCCTGAGGGCAACAGTGTGCCACATCCCCGCGGACAGAATATTCAAGTGGTTTTCAATCAATGTCCTGCCGGCATCAGGCGAAGCCGTTGCCTCAATTTGTTCTCCTGTTGGAGAAGGGGTTTGAATCATTGATGGCGACGGTAAGGCACCTGTCGTTTGTACGGGAGAATCTGACAGTGAGGTTTGGGAAGGCTCTCCCTTGTCTTTTATTATATCATTTGATTTTTCGCCAATATTGCAACCGGAGAACAAACATAACGCCATTAAAAGTATAATTCCGTTTGTAATCGTTTTTTTCATATCCGACCTCTCCTTTACATTCCACATGGATAAAAAGACTGGGAAGCCCAAAAGTGCAAAAACGTCCTGACTGTACTATTCCATTATATACTCGGATTTTTTATTTTTAAAGCTTGGACCTCAAGCATATTTCAAAATTTATGATTTCATTCGCCATAGGCCCCGCCCCAGGCTATTAATCATGGAAGTATAAAACCCTATGCCTTATTAGGTTCCGGTTCTTTTTTATTGCCAAGGATTTTTAATTTGAATGCTTTGAAAACCTTTTTATTCATATCCCTGAAATAAGTAATCCTGGACCTTCTGGCATCCTTTCTGGCAAGTATGTTGATTTCCCGTTCATCCATACCGTTGTTATCAACCAGTCTTTTCATCATGTACTTGAACCGCTTGCCGTTGTATATAATAAAGGCATAATTGGCGCTTGCCTGTATCAATGGGCTTATTGCCCGCGGGATGATTTTTACCAGTGGTATTTCCTTTGTAGCATCTTCTGAAATCATGTTAATTGTTTCGCGTACGAATTCCTCTATCTCATCGTCAAACTCCTGGATCAGTCCTGAAAATGACGCTATTGAAAAAATCCGGAAATACATATCGAACAATTCCTTTGCCGTATATCTTATTCCGAGGGTTTTAGACAGCTTGTATATTAACTGGCTGTTGCCAAGTATTATGGTAAGACCGTCGATGAATGAATTGGGTGAAAGAACTACCGTAGTGGTAAGCTTGAGCGCCATCGCCCGGATTTCCTTGTCGAATTCGTCAATTCTATTCCCCAGCTGTTTCCTGACCATGTCCGCCCGGGAAGGCGGTTCGCCTTCCTTCGTCAAAACTCCTGCGGCTGAACCTGGTTCATGCCTTCCATTTTTGAAATAGTGCCTGTACAGCCTGTCCGCGGCCGCCTTGCTTCCCTCATTCATCTTTCTTATCATGGATGACGACGGATATCCTATGTATTTAATAAGCGGAATCACCAGGAATATCAAAAAAAGGACGGCAATAAAAATATAGAAGCCTGTTTCAATAATTGCGTTCCCAAAACTGATTTTCCTAGCCAGCGACACCATTCCGTTGAAAATTGTCACCATGAAGAAAAAAATAACGAATAAGAGCACTGTTTTAACTGTTTTCATAAAATCCTCCCTTGTATAATGCACTTGCGTGCATTTTTATCTTTTCCTCTTTCTTTATATAATTAATGCATGCACTGTGGATTATTTTTTCCTCCT
>JAFGQE010000176.1 GCA_016935835.1 Clostridia bacterium
ACTTGCGGTGATTTGTTTTTCCAGTCCTCACTTCTTGAAAGTGCGGAAAAAGAGCTTGAAAACATACTGAAAAGAACAAAATACACAAGTATAGCCGCATGCGTCGGTATGCCTGTCATTCACAATGGCAGGATATTCAATTGCGGGGTTGTCATACAGGCCGGGAGGGTGCTGGGGGCGGTTCCAAAATCATATCTCCCGAATTACGCTGAGTTTTATGAAAAAAGGTGGTTTGCTTCCGGCAAGGGAATCAGTACGGAAATAACCCTTGCAGGCGCAAGGGTTCCCTTCGGGGATGATTTGATATTTGAAGCCGATGGCAATGAGGAGTGCTCTTTCGCGGTTGAGATTTGCGAGGACCTTTGGGCGGTTTCCCCCCCGAGCTGCGGCTACAGCCAGGGCGGGGCGCATATGATATTCAATTTGTCGGCCAGCAATGACCTCGTTGGCAAATATGAATACAGGAAGAAACTTATCGAGCAGCAGTCGGCAAGATGCATATGCGGATATGTATACGCCTCTGCTTCAAGCGGGGAATCCACCACGGACCTGGTCTTTGGCGGACATTGCCTGGCAGCCGAAAATGGAAGGATTCTTGCGGAGAGCGAACGTTTTGATTTTGACGGACATTCATTGATAACTGAAATAGACACCGGCTTGATTGGCCATGACAGAAGGAAAAACAATGTATTCACAGACCTGGGGAAATTCAATTCATATCGCCGCATAAGTTATCTTTTGAATAATATAGAAGCAGCCGGCTTAAGCCGTTATGTGGACCCGCATCCCTTCGTTCCCGGGGACGAGGGCAAGCGAAAGAAAAGATGCAGGGAAATACTGGAGATTCAATCAACTGGCCTTGCAAAAAGAATGCGGCATACCGGCATAGGCAAGGCGGTCATCGGGATTTCAGGCGGGCTTGATTCAACGCTTGCGCTTTTAGTGGCGTCCATGGCATGTGAAAAACTGAATCTTGATTCTAAAAGCATCATAGCCGTCACAATGCCGGGATTCGGCACATCAGGCAGGACATATGGGAACGCCGTAAAATTGATAAAGCTGATGGGCGCGGAGTTCAGGGAAATTGATATAACCGAATCATGCATCAGCCATTTCAAGCGGATAGGGCATGATGAAACGATTCATGACCTTACTTATGAAAATGTGCAGGCCAGGGAACGGACAAGGATACTGATGGATATAGCCGGGAAGGAAAACGGGCTGGTGGTGGGAACAGGGGATATGAGCGAGCTGGCGCTTGGCTGGGCCACCTACAACGGCGACCATATGTCCATGTATGGCGTAAATTGCTCGGTTCCAAAGACACTGGTCAGATATTTGATCGGATTTGCAGCTGATAATGAAAAGAATGAGGAAATAGCCGGGGTTCTCCGCGACATTATGGACACGCCTGTGTCACCGGAGCTTCTTCCCGCCGAGAACGGTGTGATAATGCAGGTTACGGAAGATATTATCGGGCCCTATGAACTGCATGACTTTTTCCTTTACAATTTCGTCAGGTGCGGGTTTGGACCGGAAAAAATAAAATATCTGGCGGAGATAGCATTCGCAGGCAAATATGAACCGGCTGAAATATTGGAATGGCTGAGAATATTCATCAAGAGATTCTTTTCCCAGCAATATAAAAGATCATGCATTCCGGACGGTCCGAAAGTTGGAAGCGTCAGTCTTTCTCCAAGGGGCGACTGGAGGATGCCGTCAGATGCCAGCGGAACCGATTGGCTTAAAAAATTGTAGGAGAGCATTGAATGTATATCCTCCAAAATGATTCGCATGAGAATCTATTTAATTTTCTTATGCATAAGGGCGTTGAATCCATCGCTCGTTCTGACAGCATGCTGGATTCAATCAAAACAAAGGCTCAGTGGGAAATAGCGAGAAAAGAACTCCTCGACACATACCTGGCGTCTTACCCTTTGGAAATATTTGAAAAAAGACCGGTGGTCAAGCCGGTAATGGTGTCAGAACACAAATTCAATAGATACAGGATTGAAAATTATCTATTTGAATCATTCCCCGGATGGTTCGTAAATGCCACTGTATACCTTCCCCTGGAAAAAGGAAAATATCCGGGCATAGTCTGCCCGACGGGACACAGCTCAAAAAAATTCAAGAATTACACAGGTTCGGCGCAGCTGCTGGCGATGAGCGGATATATCGCTGTTTCATTTGATCCTCCGGGGATGCAGGGCGAGCACGCAAAGGGAAATGATCATTTCGAAGACGGTGTCAGGGGATATCTGTCCGGTTTCTGGTCCCAGGCGTTTTTTGTCATGGATGCGATCAGATGCATGGATTATCTTGAGACAAGGGATGATGTTGAAACAGGACCTGGTTTCGGGATGGCCGGTATTTCCGGAGGGGGAACCACAAGCCTGCATGCGCCGCTTCTCGATCAAAGGGTTTCATGCATCGCCCCGGTTTGCTGCATATCAGACCAAAGGGAAACCCTTTTCGTTGACAGGTATACCTTTTGCCCCGAGGGAATAGGCTGCGGGCATCTTTCCGGGGGGATAGACTACAGGAGCGTTATTTCCCTTAATGCGCCAAGACCGTGCCTGATTATTTCGGGGGCAAGGGACGAAGTCCTTGATGCAGGGCTGGCAAGGAGAACCGTTGAAAAGGCAAAGGGGATATACAGGCTCTTTGATTCGGGGGATATTGAATATTATTGCGATGAAGCAGCAGGCCACGAATTTACGCCAGCAATGGTAAATGAAATACTTGGATTTTTCGACAAGCATCTAAAAAAGTCCACCGGAGTACCGGTTAAGTATCAATACACATATGATGATTTGGAATATCCCGATGAAAGTATGGTTCTGTGCCATCCGGAGGATACGGCGTCCATGTACACGGCAAACCTGCAAAGATTCAGGAATGTTCCTGCAAGAGCTGATATGGATCCGGATAAATTAGCCGGATATCTTGGGATCGACAGACATGCGGGGATTGTTGAGGAAATAGATGCCGGTAATCCTGAATTAAGGTGGGCGCATTCTTTTGGGAGAAAAGTATATTGCATTGACGAATATACACAAATTCCGGTCCTTACCCTCGACAGGCATCCGGTTGCTTCGATGAACGCAGTCATTTATGCGGATGATGATAATAAATGGAGCAAAATGGAGAATGACGGATTTCTGACCAGAAAAGCTGCTTTTTTGAGCAGGACCCCTGTGAAGGGCGAAGCTTCGATTATAAGCGTTGACATTTCGGGGACAGGGGAATTGAGCATAGGACCCGAATCATATGACCTGTCGAACTGGGGAAGGGCCGACAGGCTTTGCAGTTATCTGGCGATAACGCTTGGAACCAGCATAACGGCATTGAGAACCAGGGATTTTCTTGCGGTTTTGCAAAACGTTGTAAAATCAGGAAAATTCGAGAGGATTACGGCGGCCGGGAAAGGTATTTCCGCGCTTCCCGTTCTCCTTGCCTCGTATATTTTCGAAAAGTGCGACAGGGTGGTCCTTGAGAATCTTCCCGTCAGCTTCGAATCAATGGCTTTGCATGTTCCCAATAAATATTGCCCGACCTCCGTCATATTCGATGCACCGGGGAAATTTGAAATATTTGAGATTGCAAACATGATCAATGGCCTTACCCTGGTTAATCCGGTTCACGCGGACGGAAGGATCATGTCGGAACAGGATGCAAGGCGGATATACAATGATAATGTCAGGTTGATTTTTAATGAAGAGGGATTGATCCCGGAATATCTTTGAGGCATAGGAATGGGGAAAATATTACCTATAATTTTTGAAAACGGAAAACTTTTGCTTTTGGATCAGCGCAGGCTTCCTTTGCACAAGGAATATATTGAATTGAAAAAGGCGTCGGAAGTCGGCGAAGCCAT
>JAFGQE010000177.1 GCA_016935835.1 Clostridia bacterium
AAAAGTGATATGATGATTATGCGACCGGCGCAAATCTTTCATGAAAGGGGTGGTTCGGTGGAAATGATAAATATAGAGGTGGTCCCGGCCTGACCGGGATAAACAAAGGCGGCGGAGCAATCTGCCGCTTTTTTAATCTTCGTTCATTTTGAATAAATCTTCTCAAGTTCCGCTATCTCCCGGGTGAAGTCGCCGTAGCAAAAGGCATAGTGTTGCCCGTAGAAATTTCTGACAAACTCCCCCGCATCACCGTCAGGCCTGACATCAAGCGCCGGCATATATCCCTGGCGAAGTTCCGTCTCCGTTCCCTCTCCCGTTCCATAAATGAATTCGTATCCGTCCATCATTTCTGCGATCCTGAGGTATGTTATCTTCCCTCCCTTGAACGGGAAGCTGTTCTGCACGCCGTTGAATCCGTAACCCGGCATGAAACCGCGGATTCGCCTGATTCCCGTTCCAAGGGAATAAGGTATGAATCCACATGGCGAAAGCTTGACGACCCCGCCGCCGTCAACATCAATCACATCGGCGTAAGCGGGAATCCCGCCCGACAGATACTTAAGCGCCAGCATAGATACGGAACATGGTATGTCCCCCTCGCATGCGGCGACAATCCCTTCCTCCGCCAAAAGCGAAAGCGGCACGCAGGCGGTCATCCCAAGTTCCTTTGAGAATTCATACTGGCACTTTACGTTGATGGCCTCATATCCGCCGTCTTTGCATAATTTTTTCAACGCGCAGTACATCCGAAGGAGTTTTTGGATTGATTCATCGGCGATGTCCTCATCAGGCACCGCAGTTTCAAATAAATTCCCGGCGGCCAGGGCCAATTCTTCGCCGGAAACCGAATTCATCATGTTGACCACCGTATATGAATCGGTCTGGATTACTTCCGGACCTATCTTTTTCCTGAGCATCGGGGCGTCGAACATGCCGGTGTATATACCCATGGAACTATACCCGACAAGTCCTATCAGACTCCTTTTCAACCTGTATACGGCATCGGCGGCGCGGACAAATGCAGTGATTACCTTAATCAGGCCCTCATCGCCCGGATCCCCGTAAAACGCCGAATGACTGTACTCCATCTTTTTGAAGGCGCCCTCGAGCATGGCATATGAAACAAGCGAACCGGTCGATTCCATCCTGCCTCCATGTTCAAACATTCCCATTCCCCACAGGGCGAACGGAAGATGCTCGAACTCCGTTACCGCGGCCATGGCCACGGGACATTCGATCCAAGTCGATGGAAAAAGTATTATGCTGCTCACATTTTCTGCGACAAGGCTCCGGGAATACTCCCCGGTCTCCCTGATGTCCGTATGTATCTTTCCGTCAAAATGAACTTTTACACCATTTGCACGCAGTCTTTCAACCGCCTCGGTTGTTTTTGAAAGAGCCATTGAGCCTGTATAGTCGTTGTGGCCTATGGCTATGAAACCTGTCCTCATAATATCATCCCCCGCCGTAAATTCTGGCCTGCATATCGCGAAACCTCATATATTTGGCATCATAGAACTTCCTTGCATCCATATCAGGCTCAACCGCCGAAAACCGCTCCCTCCCCGTGAGCCTTTCATATTCGCCCTCTTCATCAAGGGAGAATATTCCCGCTGAGTTTCCCGCCATTAGCGCCGCGCCTGCGCACGCCGTTTCCTTCGTACGCGGAACCATGACCGTCCTCCCGGCAACGGATGCAATGACCTCCGGCCAGATGTTGCTTCCCGCCCCGCCGCCGAAAACCAGAATCTCCTTGACAGGGCTTCCGCAGGCCTCCATTTTCAAAATGTTGCCCCTGATGATAAAAGCCACGCCTTCCATTATGGATGCCGCCATCTGCGCGGGAGTCGAGTCCAGCGTCAGGCCTATGAATCCTCCCCCGCCCCCGCCGTACCATTCCGGTGTCGAGGTTCCTGACATGTTGGGCATGAAAAGCAGGCCGCCCGAAACCAGGGCTCCCGCGGGGTCATTTCCGATATCACGGTCAATGCCCGAATAGCTTTTGCCCGGGACGACATTATCCCTGAACCATTTCAGCGCGCCCCCGGCATTTGAACAAAATCCTTCCAGGACCCATTTCCCGCCATAAATATACGGAAAGCACGGAATTCCCATGTCCTCCATGAGAACCGGCCTGTCGAAAACCGCCGTTATGGCAGCCGATGTCCCCAGCGAAACGGCTATTCCGCCATTTGAAAGGCCCGCGCCGAAAGCCGCGCACTTCTGGTCCTGGCCGCCCGTTGAAACAGGGATCCCGGGATTCAGGCCCATTGACCCGGCGGGTTCCTCCCCCAGGACCCCGGCCACTGTTCCCGAAGGAAGTATTTCAGGCAGCTTTTCCATGGATATTTTGCATGCCTCAAGAATTTCACGGCTCCATTCCATGCGGTGTATGTCATATGCCAGAGATCCCGCCGCAAGGCTGTGTTCGGTCGCGAAGCGTCCGCACAGCATATATAGAATATAATCGTGGGCTGTGAGGAATTTGTGTGTTTTTTCATAAACGAGCGGCTTGTTTTTCTTAAACCACATCAATTTAGGCAAAATATATACCGCGTCCGGCCTTTTTCCCGTACTATGGAATATATCGCGCGCCCCAAGCCCCCTGACCATTTCCCCGCACTCTTCGCAAGCCCTTTGGTCAAGCCAGGTAATGGCGTTGCCAAGGGCCCTGCCATTTTCATCCACCGGAACAAAAGTTATCCCCTGGGAGCTTATGCCTATGGCTCCGACGCTGCCGCCGCAACCGGAAACGGCTTCCCTGACAGTGCTCGCCACGGCCTCTTTCCATTCCCCGGGGTCTTGCTCGATGAAACCGCCGTTACAGTGAATAAGACCGTATTCCCGGAAACTCTCCGCGGCAATATTCATATTTGCATCAAAAACAACGCTCTTGCATCCGGTTGTCCCTATGTCGATGCCAAGAAGCAGATTTCCCGGGTTTCCCAATGAATCATTCATCAAAGCCACCAGCCGTCAAATCTTTTTTCTGTCGTGTTTATAAAACTCAAGCATGAATTGCCTGTAATTCCTCTTTATTTCCTCGACTATTATGCCGCCGAGCTCCGCAGTGGCCAATGTGGGGTCGCCGTACAAACCGGTCCTGCTGTCCTGGATGCCCCAGGTCGACCAGACTACGCGCTGGCTTCCCCTGGTCGCATCGCCGGCAAAATTTTCGGAGTGATATCTTATCGCATCCTCGGCCGTGGCCTTATCCATCCGCACATTCTGTCCATAGTGCAGCATTACGGATGTCTCCCATTCACCGCCATGGCATGAGCCGCCCTGTCCGGTCCTGCGGTTTTCCTCATAGGCCTTTTTGGAAAAAACGACCGGCGAGGTAACAGACATATATATTCCCGTCCTGTCCGCGGTTTCCTTGCACACCATGTCGAGCATGGGCCTGTGCTGTCCGTGGCAGTCCACGATCATTATCTTTTCAAATCCCATCGATATCAGTGAACCGCATATGTCGGCCATCATGTCCGCGAAGGTCCTGGTGCCGACTATTACGGTGCCGGGCCATTTCCTAAGCACTGCGGATGTGTATCCGCTCCATACCGCAGGCATGACAAGAAGGGGAATCTCATCCTTCATCATCTCCCCGATATCGGCCGATATTTTCTCCGCCACCACTGCATCCGTATCAACCGGAAGATGAGCCCCGTGCTCCTCCACGATTCCGACCGGAAGAATTATCATTGCCTTTGCGGTTGCATACTCCCCTATTTCGGGGGATGTTTTGTCCCTGAAATATATTGACATCCGAACACCTCGTTTCAAACCCTTTTTATCAAAACACCTTTGGCAGCTATTTCATTAAGCTGCCTGGCGGGCGACTCCCTTCCGGTTATGAGAAGGTCGATTGCATCGACCGGGCATATGGATGCGAACCCCGTCCTGCCAATCTTGGAACTGTCCGCGACCGCGATTATCTGATTCGCCCTGTCCATCATCGCCCTGGTCGTCTCAACTTCGCTGTAATGATGGGTGGTTATGCCTTCCCCTGCGCATATGCCGTCCAGCGACATCACGAACTTGTCCGCGCGGTACTTCCTGATATGATTAATTGTATCATCTCCGTAAGTAAATTGAAATTCGCCGTCAAGCATGCCTCCGAGCAAAATAACCCTCTCGACCTTGTTCAGCCGGGCTTCGCCCGCTATGACTATTGAATTGGTAACGATTGAAATACCCTGCTTTTTGAATGTTTCCCTGGCGCAAAGCAATGTCGTGGAACCCGCGTTGAAGATGACCGACTCGCCTTCGGAGATAATTTCAGCCAACGCCAGGGCGATCCTTCTTTTTTCAGCTCCGTTTACATTCAGCCTGTCCGTAAGGGGAAGCGAAAGGTATGACTTGTATGTCCCCACCGCGCCGCCGTGAACCCTTTCAAGCAGCCCTTTTTTTTCGAGTGCCTCGAGGTCGGTCCTTATGGTTACCCCTGATATTCCGAAAAGCTCGCTGAGGGAGGATACGCGGACCCCTCCCTCGGCTGCTATCAATCCAAGTATTGCCTCGCGCCGGCTCTTTGTTCCCCGGGCGCCCCCAATGTCTCCGCCGCTCATACCGCCGTCCATTTCCCCGATGATGCGGAACTGCCTGTCGCCTCCAGAACAGTCTGCACATACGCTCCTTCTTGAAAAGAAGGAGCCGCCTGAATCCCGCTGTTTACGCATTCTGTGAATTTATAAAGGCTGTGCACATGCCCGCGCAGCCATCCTATCGAATTCTTGGGGCTTGGGAGTGATCCCGCGGGGGACTCGTATCTCTGCACGCATGCAATCCTCTTGAATCCGCTGTCCCCGCCGTACGGGGTATCCGCATCGCCCGTTGAAAAGTATTCGAGGTAATTGGGCTGCATGAGATTGAACCTGACCGCCCCGGCATCGCCGTGGATTTCGAACCTGAGCTCATCGTCCATGCCCGTTGCTATCTTCGAGGCCTCGATTGTTCCCTTGCATCCGTTCTTCATCCTTGCCATCATGACAAATGCATCCTCGGCTTCGATTCTTATTATTTCACCCGATTTGCCGGGACGCTCGAAGTACAGTATGGTACTGTCCGCCGATACTTCGGAATATTCGCCGAGCAGGTGATATATAAGGTCGACTACATGGGAACCCAGGTCGGCGATCACGCCTCCTCCGAATTCCTTCATAAGCTTCCATCCCGCCGGTTTTTTCGGATCCACCGAGCCTGAATGAAGATAAGCCGCCCGGAAGCATATCGGCTTTCCTATCCTGCCTTCTTCGATAAGCTGCCTGGCACGAATCGTCGCCGGAAGGAACCGGTAATTGAATGCGACCTGCGCCGTAATGCCCTTTTTCATTGCCAAAGCGGCTATTTCCGCGGCCTGCGCGGCGTTTGCCGCCAGGGGTTTGTCGCAATAAATATGCTTTCCTTTGTCGATTGCCTTTTTCAACTGGTCGTAATGAAGATGATTCGGTGTGCATATGTTGACGATATCGATGGAATCATCGGCAAAGACTTCATCCGCTGTGCGGAGCGCATATTCAAAGCCCAGCTCATCCGCGGCCCTTTGAGCATTTGAGTATGTTCCCGAGCATACTGCGCGAAGATTTATCCTGTAGGGCAGATCCCTGTAATACAGCGGAATCGTCCTGTATGCATACGTATGGGTTCGTCCCATGAAGCCAAAGCCCACCACCGCGGCATTTAGTGTTTTCATGATATCACCTGCCAAGCTCCCTTTCCGCAAGAGCAATTGCCTCCTCGATTATGTCAAGGCCCTTCAACGCCATATCGTCATCCATTATCAACGGCGGCGAAAGCCGCAGCGTGGATTTGGAGGGCACCCAGGCAAGACCTCTTTCGAAGGCTTTCCTGTAGACCATCGTTCCCGCTTCCTCATAAGGTTCCTTGGTGTGCCTGTCCTTTACCAGTTCTATCGCCAGGAGGCATCCCTTTCCCCTTACATCGCCCACAATCGGGTGGGCATCCTTTATCTTTTTCATTCTTTCAAGCATTATTCCGCCAAGCCGCTCTGATCTGAAACAGAGGTTCTCGTCTTCTATGACTTCTATGGAAGCCAGCGCCGCGGCGCATGCCATCGGGTTCCCCCCGTAGCTAGAGGACGCGCTTATGCTTTCTATCGCATCCTTGTATTTGTCGCTGACGCACATCGCGGTAACCGGGAATCCGTTTCCGAACCCCTTTCCTATCGTCGTGATGTCCGGCACGGTATCCCAGTGCTCCATGCAGAACATTTTCCCGGTCCTCGCCATTCCCGTAAGGACTTCGTCCGCAAAAAGCAGCATTCCATATTTGTCGCAGAGCTTTCGCAGCCTGGGCATATAGTCGTCGGGCGGTATCACCGAACCGTTCCATCCCTGGATTGGTTCGAGTACTATTGCGGCAAGCTGCCCCGATGTTTCATTCCTGATCACGTCCTCTATGAAGTCCACGCAGTGGCAGCCGCATTCCGGATGCGTCATCCTGAAAGGACACCTGTAGCAGTTGGGCCGCGGAGCCTGGTAGAATCCGGGAGCCCTCATCCCCTGGGATGCGTCGACCATGGCAAGGCTGACCGCCCCCATCGTCTTGCCGTGGAAGTCCCTCCAGAATGAAATAAATTCAAAATTCCCGGTGGCCGCCCTCGCGCACCGAAGCCCCGCCTCCAC
>JAFGQE010000178.1 GCA_016935835.1 Clostridia bacterium
AACACCCTGACGGCGCTTTCCTCGCTCTTTGTGCTAAGAACCATTATCTGCTTCCCGAGCCCCGGGAAGATGAACCCCATGAACACGACCTCGGATGAGTCGAACGCCTTTTCCTCACTGAAGGCTTCTATACGGTCAAGCCCGGTCTGGGCCGAAATATTTTTGAATGTATATATGAAGAACGCGGGATCCTCGGGAAGATTGGACGGCGTGTCGAGCTGGGCGATGAGAAAATCCACCATCGCTTTGTCAACATATTTAAAGTTTACAAGGATAACATACGGGTCCTCGCTGAGCACGGTGTTCGGTATCACGGTAACAGTCCCCGAGCCGCCCTCTGCGGTCCCCCACAGCCCGAGCTCCGACATCGCGGTGTTCACAAGTTCGATGTTGATGTATTTAAGCCTGTAGACGCCGAATTCGTTTTGGCTTACATTGTCCGCGGTATCAAGTTTCCTTATGAGTTGTGAAACCGCGCCATGGACATCGGTAGTCGCTCCTATCCAAATCGTCTTGGGGCTTGCTTCCATGATGATGATATCCGCCTCGAGCCCGAGCTTATTCATGACATCCTCAAGCGAAGCCGCGGATATAAACTTGAGCTTATACGGAACAAGGTTGAACACCTGGCCGCCCCCTGGATAATACTCAGCCCGGTCCAACAGGTTTATTATTTCATTCACTTTGGCGATTTCATATGGAAATCCCTGTACGAACAGCCTGTCGGTCGAACTGTCAAGTATTATGCTCTTTACCTTGACGCCGAGCTGATTCAGGTAGCCCGTCAGCTCCTGAGGCGTCATGTAGTCGAGCGTGAAGCTTGTGATAACCATCATGTCCGCGAAATTATTCGAAAGGGTGCTGGCGGATGCGACAAGGAGGAGGTCCCCGTCCCTGACGAAGCTTAGCCCCGCGCCGTCGACGCTTGTGCTTTTCATGAATATTTCAAAGGCCGTGGTCGCATCAACATCGGATATGGAAAAGCTCGTTGAAAAACTGTTGCCAATATACACTATATTGACCCCCAGCTTTGTGGCGAACATCGACAGTATGTCCCGTATGTCGGCGTTGTTAACCATTATTGAAATATCCGCGCCCTTGTCGGCGCTGAACACGGTATCGTCATTGTAGCTGATTCCCGTCGGAACCGCACCCGTTGCAGCGGCCGAAGGAACATAGCCAAAGACCGTCGCCGCCAGGATGGCAAGGGCAACGGCCATTGTTTTTAAAGCCGGATTATTTTTCTTATTGTATCCCAATTAGAACACCCCCAAATATTCAATTGACGGAAACATACAGCACAAGCTCTATGCCGTCCACTTCCAGCGTCACTTTGTTCGATTCAATGTCCAGTACTTTGAAATATCCCTCGGCCTCATAGCCTTCCGAGACTATGAAGCTCTTGTTTTCAGCTTCGATTATGGCGATGCTCCCGCCATTCTTGTCATAAATGATCCCGCTCACCTTGTATGGGTCGGCGAACGGATTCCTGAGAATCTCCGATTGGTCCTTGTCGCGCTCATCGATAGGAAGGGTCGATACCTCCGTGCCTCCCGGCTGCCCCGAGGCAACCGGCGCCGCCGATTCTGCGGGCGTCGCGGTTGGCTGCGTGCTTTCTGAAACATCGGAATTGTTGCCGCCCAAAAGATATACAAGGACGACGACTATGACCAGAACTATGAAAACGGGTATCGTGAAAACAAGAGAACGGTTCTCGTCCAGAAATTTCCTGAAGCCCGTCTTTTTTTCCTTTTCATTCATAAAAACACCCCGCCTGTCCAAAGATAAAACCTATCCCCGGCGGGATATGCCCGCCGGGAATGAATTTCATGATAACCGTGTCAAATACTTGCCTGTTTTATAATGTATGGCCGTTGGGGCATCCTAAAGTATAAGTATCTCCATCACTACTATAAGTGTAGGAAAGATCACCATCCGGACAAACAGGTGTTGCGCCTTCAAAGTATTCCGCTAAAAAATCTGTCCATGTAGCAACAGCATTACTTGCAGCAATAGGATAACTTCCATCTCCTGCATCTGTATCGGCCTTATAAACTTCCAGCTGCGACCTTATCGATCTCATGTTTGCCTGGCATGCTCTTTCCTCTGCGGTTGTCTGGATGCTGTTGTATATCGGTATTGCGATTGCAATGAGAATACCTATGATAACAACAACGATCATCAATTCGACCAGGGTGAACCCCTTGTCATTCCTCTTCATCTTCCTCATCATTTTCTGTAGCATTTTGTAACCCTCCATTTTAATTCGCCCAAGTGCCTTGGCCCCCGGGTTTTGTCTGTGCTAACATCCCCGAATATCTATTTACTATTATTGCACCCTTCATTTCAAAATGCAACTTGTAATAGGTATATTTAACAGTCGAACGGATGCCCGACATGTGTTTACATGTTCGCCCCGCCGGCTTTTACACTAGTATTCGCGCCCCGCCCCCATCTTATTGTGTTCTCGGCCTGGCAAAACCACAAAATATGGATGCTTTTTGGATTTTGGTTATTTTTTATTATTATTTATTACAATTTTGTAACAAATGTTGTAATTTTGTAAATTTTAACCGAAATACCGCTTTTTTCAGCATTTTTTGCAAAAATCGTTTGGTTGAGCTTGTGATTCAGGTCGGCGGCCGCAGGTCAGGACTGTCCTCCCAGTGCATTCAGCACAGCTGAAACTCCCTTGAAATCAATCTTTTCAAGAGAATTGTTCCTGATGCGAAGCCCCGCTCCCTGCCCCATGTTCACAAGGACCCTCCCGGGCAGCGCCTGCGCCGCGCGGCCGAGGCCCTCGGGCCCGGGGAACCTGCCTTGTTCGAAGGTCAGGAATATGTCCCGGCCGCTTCTCGATATGGAAGATACCCCGCAGGCGCCGGCGATGTTCTTTGCAAGCGCCACATCAAGTAGCGCCGCCGTTTCCTCCGGCACCCGGCCGAAGCGGTCGGTCATCTCCGACAGCAGCGCCTTCCTGTCTGCCCCGGACGCCACCACGGCTATCTTCTTGTACATTTCCATGCGCATAAGGTCATTGTCTATATATTCCCTGCTGATATAGGCGTTGATGTTCAGTTCAACGGTGCAGCCGGCTTTCTGTTCTTCCGTCTGGGCGGCCTGCCCCCCAAGTTCCCTTACCGCGCGGTTTAGTATGCGTATGTACATGTCGTAGCCGACCTTCTCCATGTGCCCGTGCTGGCTGGCACCGAGCAGGCTGCCCGCACCCCTTATCTCAAGGTCCCGCATGGCTATCTTGAAACCTGAGCCGAATTCGGTGAACTCCCTGATCGCCTCAAGCCTTTTCGAGGCCTCCTCCGTTATGACCTTGCCGTGCCTGTGGGTTATGTAGGCGTATGCGACCTTGTCGGACCTTCCCACCCTGCCCCTGATCTGGTAAAGCTGCGACAGCCCCATACGGTCCGCATCTTCGATTATCATTGTATTTACGTTTGGTATGTCAAGCCCCGACTCTATGATCGTGGTACAGAGCAGCACGTCGAGCCTGCCTTCGATGAAATCGACCATGACCGCCTCGAGTTTTCCCTCGTCCATCTGGCCGTGGGCTATGCCTATGCGGACGTCCTCGCCCAAAAGCTTCACAAGCTTCGAGTATTTGCGGTCCATGTCTTCAACCCTGTTATATAAATAGAATACCTGGCCGCCGCGGCTTATCTCCCTGTCGACCGCGTCCCTTACGATGTCGCCGTCGTATTCCATGACATATGTCTGGATGGGGAATCGCTTGGCGGGCGGATCCTCTATGACGCTGATGTCCCTGATCCCGGACAGGGACATGTGGAGTGTCCTTGGAATCGGGGTTGCGGTCAGCGCCAGCACGTCCACGTCGTTCTTGTAGTTCTTTATCTTCTCCTTGTGCTCGACCCCGAACCTCTGCTCCTCGTCGATTACGAGCAGGCCGAGCTTGCTGAACCCGATGTCCTTTTGAAGGAGCCTGTGGGTTCCGACCACTATGTCTATGCTTCCGGCCTTTAGCCCGGCCGCCGTTCTCTGAAGTTCCTTTTTGTTCCTGAACCTGCACATGAGCCCGATTGAAACCGGGAAATTCCTAAGCCTTTCGGTGAACGTATTGAAGTGCTGGTATGCGAGCACCGTCGTGGGCACCAGGAACGCGACCTGCATCCCGTCCATGACGGCTTTAAACGCAGCCCGCAGCGCGACTTCGGTCTTGCCGTATCCGACATCCCCGCAAAGCAGCCTGTCCATTATGGAATCGGATTCCATGTCTTCCTTTATTTCCTCTATGCACCTGAGCTGGTCGGGCGTTTCCTCATATGGGAATTCCTCCTCGAACGATACCTGCCATATGGTATCGGCCGAATACCTGCGCCCCTTGATTGCCTTTCTTTTCGCATATAGCTCCACGAGTTCCCTGGCTATGTCCTTGACGGATTCGCTAACGCGCGCCTTTGCGGTCTCCCAGTCGCGCCCGCCGAGCCTTGAAAGCTTAGGGGCCCCTCCGCCGCTTCCTATGTATTTTTGTATCGAGTCAAGCTTGGTTACGGGAATATATACGGAATCCTCGTTCTTGTAAACCACCTTCATGTAGTCGCGCCTTATCCCCGCCGCGACCAGGTTCTCTATGCCCGCATACCTGCCTATCCCGTGGCTGTCGTGAACCACATAGTCGCCGGGCTTTAGGTCGGTGAAGAGGTCCATCCCGGCGGTCTGCCTCCGCCTTTCGGTTTCCTTCCCGGTCTTCCTGAATATCTTTCCGCTTCCGACTATACAAAGGCCCGCCTCGAGTATTTCAAATCCCTCGGCGGGTCCGTTGTCGAGCATGACCACGGTGCCGCCGTGAATTTCACCGCCATAGTTGTTCCTTCCGTGGATCTCTATTCCGTTTTGCGCCAGGAAGTCGCCTATGATCGCACCGCTTTTTGCCGACGGGGCGATGATTGCGATTTTCCTGCCCTTGATCTTCCAGTTTCGGATATCCTCGAGCAGAAGGTCCATCTTTCCGCCGTACGACGGGTTTTCCCTTGTAAGTATGCTGAACTGCCTGTATAAGTCCGTATCGGAATCCGCCCCCGTGACATCGGGAAGTATTATCTGCGCCTTTCTGCCTCCCATGGCTTCATGAAGCCCTGCGACCATATGGCACGATTCGGGAAGGGCCGACCTTGTCTCAAGCAGCTTTTCGCAGGTTCCGCCGTAATCCTTCATGACCGAGTCCATTTTTTGGAGGCAGCGCTTGTCGTTGTCAATTATCAGTATTGTGTCGCGGTCTATGTATGAGAAGGCATGATCCGTATCCTCCTCTAGCGCAAAATACTTGTCCATCGGGAATTTCATGAGGCCGTTCCCGATTTTTTCGAGGTCCCTCGCCATCTGCTCGGAAACCTCTTCCCTGGCCCTGACCGCCTTTACCATGGCCGCGGTGCTTCCCGTCTGTTCGTTTACAGGAAGAACAAGGAGCGCATCTGTCTCATTTTCCGAAAGCTGCGTCCCGGGATCGAAAATCTTGATTTTTTCAATGGTATCCCCAAAAAAGTCAATTCTGTGGGGTTTTGCGGACCCGGGCGAAAACACGTCGAGGATATCCCCGCGAACAGCGAACTGCCCTTCGCTTTCAACCATACCGCATTTCTCATAGCCGGCCTTTGTCAATGAATCGACCAGCGAATCCCTTTCCAGGACGGAATCCCTTTCGATTCTGATCACCTTTTCAATGAAGCTGTTTTTTTTACGAACCCTGATGCACATCGCCTCCACCGGGGCAACGGCGACCCGGTAGTCGTTTGTCGCAAGACGGTAGAGGGCGCCGACCCTCTCGGTTTCATATCCGTGGCTCTTCGCCTCTATGCTGAACGGCATTATTTCCCTTGCGGGGAAATGAACTGATGATTCAGGGTCGAATATTGAGAGCGCCTCGTGGAGCTTCCTTGCCTTGACCCTGCTGTGGGTTACTATCATGCACCTTTTGCCCGTCTTCTCCGCCAGGGCATATGCAAAGAGCGCCCTTGCCGGATCGACAAGGCCGTTCACCCCCACGGGGCCCTCCCCTTTGGCGACGGACTTGATTATCCCGTCGAACTGGGGTATATCCTGTATCGGCTTTGTAAAAATATTCATATTATAAGTTGTATCTGTTCATCGCCGCCTCGATGCCGTTTTCGATTATCTCCTGCACGGCCATTGATGCGGAGGCGATTCCTTTGAACGCGTCCTCCTGCTGGTCCTTCCCGAATTTCCCCAGTACATAGCCTATGGCATCCCTGCCTTCGGACGAACCGATGCCTATCCTGACCCTTGCGAATTCTTCGCTACGCAGGTGGTATAACAGTGATTTCATGCCGTTGTGCGTGCCGGCTCCGCCCTTTTTCCGTATCCTTACCTTGCCCAGCGGTATGTCCATGTCATCGTATATGACAATCAGATTCCCGAGCGGGAGCCCGTAATATTCCAGAAGCTCCCTGACGCTCTCCCCGCTGGCATTCATGTATGTCTGGGGCTTGGCGAGTATGACTTTCACTCCGCCTGCTGAAAATTCGCCGGTCAGGGCCTTCCCGCGAAGCTTCCTGACGGGAACATTGAATTTTTCGGACATATGATCAACCGCCATAAATCCCATGTTATGGCGGGTCTTCCTGTATCTCATTCCGGGATTGCCGAGGCCGACAACCAAAAACCTGTCCATAATCCTCCAAGAAATCCTTCCTGGCAATTATATCATATTATCGGCAAGGCTATATTAATCCCATGGATTTTACCATTTTCAAACAGTTGCCTTGGGCAATTGTTTGATGTTTTTGCAGCTTTTTCCAGTCGGCCGATTTATTCATTGGTTAAGAAAATGCTTTATATAGGGCATTTGCGGTCTTGTTGCTGTTTTTTTAGCTGAATTTTCAAACAGTTGCCTTGGGCAACTGTTTGAAGATTTTAAGGTTTTTTACCGTTTCAGGGATATTGCGGGAGGGGATTTGGGAGCATAAAAAAACCGCCGGGGGTTCCGGCGGTCTTTGATTTTTTTATTAGTCTGTGAAGAGTACGTTCTCTGTTTCCCTGTCGAAGACGTGCAGCCTGTTTACATCGAGGGCAATCTTGATTACATCGCCGGGCCTTGCCTTTGTCCTTGGCTTGACGCGTGCTATCATGTTGGTTCCTTCGATCGTACAGTATATCAATGCTTCCGGTCCGAGCAACTCGACAACCTCCACATTTGCGTCGACGATTGAATCAGGCATGGAGTCTATGTACATCTGCTCGTCATGAAGATGCTCCGGCCTGAGTCCGACTACGATATCCTTGCCGTCGAGGCCTTGTCCGGTGATCTTCTTCGCCCTGTTTTCAGGAAGCTTTATCCTTGAATTTCCGATTACAAGATATATGTCCTTCCCGTCTTCCGCTATTTTTCCGTTTACGAAGTTCATCTGGGGGGTGCCGATGAATCCGGCGACATACATGTTCAGCGGGTTCTCATACATTGCCTGCGGGCTGTCAACCTGCTGTATGAACCCGAGCTTCATGCAAACTATCCTGGTTCCCATCGTCATGGCCTCGACCTGGTCGTGCGTAACGAAAATAATCGTCGTGTGCAGCCTCTGGTGAAGCTTTATGAGCTCTACCCTCATCTGTCCCCTGAGCTTGGCATCAAGGTTGGACAAAGGTTCGTCCATGAGGAATACCTTTGGTTCGCGGACTATGGCCCTTCCCAGGGCAACCCTCTGCTGCTGTCCGCCGGACAGGGCCTTGGGCTTTCTGTCGAGAAGGTGTTCGATCTCGAGTATCCTTGCGGCCTCGTGAACCCTTTTCTTTATTTCATCCTTAGGTGTTCTTCTGAGCTTGAGTCCGAACGCCATGTTGTCGAATACAGTCATGTGAGGATACAGGGCGTAGTTCTGGAAAACCATCGCTATGTCCCTGTCCTTGGGCTGAATGTCGTTTACAAGCTTGTCCCCGATATAAATCTCGCCTGCGGTTATGTCTTCCAGGCCGGCGACCATTCTAAGAGTAGTTGTTTTTCCGCATCCGGACGGTCCCAGCAGAACCAGGAATTCCTTGTCTTCAATTGAAAGGTTGAAGTCGGAAACGGCTGTGATACCACCTCGCGAGGGTTCGTATTTTTTATATACGTTTCTCAATATAACTTTTGCCATTTTCATTCCTCCCGATTTTCTATAAATCTTATAACTAATATTAACATTTCCGCCGTTATGTTATAAGTGCCGATATTTACAAAAAAACATTTGCCTATTTGTGTGATTTGCATAAAGCCGTCTCCAAATGCTTCCCTCCCGGATTCCTAATAAAAACTTGTTGCATTATTATGCATTATTTTGTATAATTATGAAAAATTACTGCTTCAAACGGTCTGCTTCCGTTTTGGTATAATTGATTGTGTGAGGTGCTTAATGACAAGGACAGGTATTATTGGTGCGACCGGTTACGCCGGCGCCGAGTGCATACGGCTTCTTTCGGGCCATCCCGGGTTTGAAATAAC
>JAFGQE010000179.1 GCA_016935835.1 Clostridia bacterium
CGCAGGGAGCTTTTCAGGCGCGCCTCGCTGGCCATGTGGTATTCAAAGAGACAGGGCGCGAACAAATTCGTATATTATACTTCGGAGATCGATGAAAAGTTCATAGAGGAAGACCAGATACAAAAGGAACTGAACAGGGCCATACTGCAGAATGAATTTGAATTGTATTACCAGCCTATTATAAACAGCAATGACGGGAGCATATATGGAATAGAAGCGCTGATCAGGTGGAACCATCCCGAAAAAGGAGTCCTGAAACCTAATTATTTCCTAAACGAAGCAGAAAAGAACGACATGATGGTAGAGATCGGATATTGGGTTATGGAGAGGGCCTTCCGTGATTACAATACGATACAAAACAGATTTTCGCCTGAACTCGTGAATAATATAAAACTGTCGATAAATATATCCCCGAATCAATTCAAGGACAAATTTTTCGTTGAAAATCTAAAGAATTACATTGTTAAATACAACATGATTCCGGAAAACATATGCCTTGAGATAACGGAGCAGGTATATATACAGGAAACCCTGCGTGTCAACGAACTCCTGAGAAACATTAAAAAAATCGGATGCCGGATTGCGTTCGATGATTTCGGCATAGAATATTCTACACTGTCAAAGCTGCAGGACCTGAACTTCGACGTGGTCAAGATAGACAGAAAATTCATTCTGGGTGTTCCCCATGACAGGGTATGCGTCGAAATCATCAAGATGCTGAAGGCGTTGACGGACCTTACCGGAAAACAATTGATTGCGGAAGGCGTGGATTCCATTGACCAGTTGAATAAACTCAGGGAATACGGATGCCCGATGATACAAGGCTTTTATTATTCTCAGGCTCTTGGAATGGAATATCTTCTTAATACGATTTATGAAAGAAATATAGCGAATGAGTGTTTTGTGACAGGAAAACAAGCCGTGCAGATGGAGATCCCTGCGGAAAGGACTGCAACGGATCCATATCTTGGGAAGATGGAAGTCTATGAATCTTTTTTCAAGAGTCATATTGCGCCTGTAAGCATCAACAGGCTGACAGGCGACGGCGACGAAGGCCAGGAGGATATTCTGCTCCTGAACGTCAATTCGGCTTTTTCAGAAAGATTCCTTTTACCCGGCGAATCAATGACAGGAAAGGGAAGGGCCGCGGTCTATCCCGAGATAAACGATATTCAAATGAAAGAGATCGCACGGACAGTCCGTTCCGGACAAAACATAAGGTTCCCGTATTTTTACCATGCAAGGACGGGCAGCACCTATGACTTATGCATATTTTGTCTTGACGGCGATAAGTTTGCCATGGTGTTTCTTGACATCACCGAAAGCAGCAGAACCTTTGAAAAATTGAAAAAGGCACTGGATGATCTTGAAAGCGTCAAATACATGCTTGACATATCCCTTGAAATAGGAGGGATAGATGTCTGGGAATATGATATAAAGAATCACAGGCTGATGATCATATGGCATGATTCGCCGGGCCCCCAAAAGCAGTATATGGATGAATATGCTCTTGAGGATTATATAAACAGAATACACCCTGACGAGCAGAATGAGTTCAGAAGGGAATTCATGAATTATATATTGAAGTCAAACAGCAGGAAGTACGCTCCCGAGGAAAAGTTTTCATTTGACTATCGGTTTGAATATCCGGGCAGCGGAAACTGGTGCTGGATCAGTACGAAAATACATATCATTGAATATGACGGCATAAATCCGGTAAAGGCCGCCGCAGTCAATGTGGACATATCGCAAAGAAAGCATTATGAGGAAACCATAAGCTTCCAGCTTCACCATGACGGCCTTACGCGGCTGCTTAACAGGGAAGGCCTGAAGATAAGACTTCCCGAAATCCTCGGAAAGTCGGAAAAATGCGCGGTGGCATTCATGGATTTGGACAATTTCAAGGATGTCAACGACAAGGGGGGGCACGAAGCGGGAAACAAGGCCCTGGAAGAAATTGCAGGGAAGATACGGAATTCACTGCCTGACGGATCGCTTGCGGCAAGACTTTCCGGCGATGAATTTCTTCTTGCCTTTGGTTATGACAACAGGAGGGAGCTTAAAAAAACAGCGGCGAGAATACTTCGCAGCCTTCAGGAAAACGGAAAAGAAGGAAACAGGATTACGGCCAGCATGGGCATTTCATTGTATCCGGAGAATTCATGCAATGAATCCGAACTCATGTCAATGGCGGACAAGGCAATGTACATTGCAAAGGAAAGCGGAAAGAACCGCTTTATCATTCATGATGAGAACCTAATGTGATTTCAGGAAATCCAACGCCTTGACGATGTGGCTTTCCACCGAAGACCCGGAGGGCCCGCCTTGTGTGCGACGTCTGTCAACGCATGATTCAAGGGATATGAAGCCATGGATGTCATTTTCAAAATAAACTGAAAAAAGCTTGAATTCATCAATCGAAAGTTCGCAGAGCGACTTGCCCGCTCCAATGCAGTAAGAGACCGCTTTGCCTGTGATCTCATGCGCGGTTCTAAAAGAAAGTCCTTTTAAAACCAGATAATCGGCAAGGTCGGTCGCATTTGTGAATCCTTTTCCGGCTGATTCCAGCATGGCGTCCTTATTGAATGAAAGTGAGGCGAACATGTCCCTGAATACAGGCAGGCACATCTTTACAGTGTCTATCGAATCAAAGACGGCGGGCTTGTCCTCCTGCATGTCCTTGTTGTATGCAAGGGGGAGCGACTTCATGACTGTCAGGATTGCAAAGAGATTTCCATAGACGCGGCCGGTCTTGCCCCGGACAAGTTCAGCGATATCGGGATTTTTTTTCTGAGGCATTATGGAACTTCCCGTGCTGAAGGCGTCGTCCTGCTCGACAAACGAGAACTGTTGCGTATTCCAGATAATAAGCTCTTCGCAAAACCTTGACAAATGCATCATCAATATTGAAAAAGCCGAGCACAATTCTATGATGAAATCCCTGTCGCTCACTGAATCAATGCTGTTTTCCGTTACTGAACCAAAGCCGAGCAAGCCTGCCGTGTACTCCCTGTCAATGGGAAAACCAGTGCCTGCGAGGGCGCAGGCTCCCAGAGGCATCGAGTTCATCCGGCCAAGGCAGTCCTTGATGCGAAGCATGTCCCTTTTGAACATTTCGAAGTAAGCCATCAGATGATGTGCAAGGGTGACGGGCTGGGCCGGCTGCATATGCGTGAAGCCGGGCATTATGGTGCCGAGGTTCCTGCGCGCCGTATCTATGATCACAAAGGCAAGGGACCGGATCATATTCAATATTTCATCGCACTCATCCCGGAGGTACATGCGTATGTCAAGGGCAATCTGGTCGTTCCTGCTTCTTGCCGTATGAAGTTTTTTGCCTGTTTCACCAATCTTGTCAGTAAGGACCTTTTCAATGAACATATGTATATCTTCGGCATCAGGCTGAATGTAAAGGGTGCCATTTTCAATGGAGTCCATTATTTCTTGAAGGGCCCGGGTTATTGCAAGGGTTTCTTCCTCCGTCAGAATACCTATCTTCCCAAGCATCCGGGAGTGGGCGATGCTTCCCTCAATATCATGCCTGTATAAACGCGAGTCAAAGGAAATGGAAGAATTGAATTCATCCGCGCCTTTGTCGGTGTCCTTATTAAAGCGTCCTGACCACATCTTCATTTGTTTACTTCCCCTTTAATTTTTCTTCCTTCAATGCCTTGACCTTCAAAGGAAGGCCGAACAGGTTTATGAAACCTTCCGCGTCGCTTTGATTATATATCCCGTCCTCGCCGAATGTCGAGAGCTCCTCATCGTGAAGCGAATAGGCGGAGGTTGTTCCCGCTGAGATTATGTTTCCTTTGTACAGCTTCATTCTCACGGTTCCGGTAACATTTTTCTGCGTTTCGTCAAAAAATACGGAAAGCGCTTCGCGCAAAGGAGTGAACCACTGTCCGTTGTATATAAGGTCGCCGAATTTCTTGGAGAGAATTTCCTTGTAGTGATAGGTTTCACGATCAAGGCAAAGATATTCAAGCTCATTGTGGGCATAATAAAGTATCGAACCGCCGGGCGTTTCATAAACTCCCCGCGATTTCATGCCGACAAGCCTGTTCTCGGTTATGTCGACTATGCCGACTCCATTTCTGCCGCCTATTTCATTTAGTTCTTCCAAAAGGGATACCCCGTCCAAAGGTGTTCCGTTCAATGCAACGGGAATACCGCTTTCGAAGGAAACCTCGACATATTCAGCTTTGTCGGGGGCGTTCTCAGGCGTAGTAACAAGCTTTAGAATTTTGTCAAAATCAGGTTCGACCGAAGGATCCTCAAGGTCGGAGCCCTCGTGGCTTAAATGCCATATGTTCCGGTCCCGGCTGTAGTTGTCTTTTTTTGTAACAGGTATTGAAATTTTGCGTTCATTTGCATAATCAATCGCATCATCCCTTGACTTGATGTCCCAGATCCTCCACGGCGCTATTATTCTCATATTTGGTGCCAGTGCCTTGATTGTGAGTTCA
>JAFGQE010000180.1 GCA_016935835.1 Clostridia bacterium
GATGGCCTTTGCAACGGCCAATGTCATGATGCTGTCGTCGGTTACATGGCATCGGTCTGTAAGAAACTCGAATTCCTTGGTCTTGATGTTGTTCCACTCAAAGCGGGACCCCGCGATATCTCCGATTATGGCTCCAAGCATTTGCGTTCTCCTTTATCATTATCGATTCCAAATATCTTGTTGCAGTTTCATAAACTTGCCAGCCCGCCGCCCATGATTCTGCATGCCGATGCTTGATCATATCTCAACCGTCATGCCGTCATATGCCGCGATGAACCCATGGCTGTTTGCCAGTTCAGTCATGCTTTCATGGAAGGGCGCGCAGTTATGTGAAAAATGAGTTGCTATGAAAATCGTTTTTTCGCCGCAGCTGTCTTGCTCAACAAGCCTTTCTTTGACCTTTGCGCAAGCCTTCATCCCCATGTGCCCGCTGTCCCAGTCGATGCCCCCGAAGGTGCAGTCAAGTATCACGGCATCGAACCTGAACCCCCTGAGGGCTTCCCATGTGCATTCAGGGAAATACCCGGTGTCATGCCCATAAAGGATGCTCCTGCCGCCCAGGCTGAAGGCGTAGATGTGGCAGGTTTCGTATTCATTGTTGTGGTCCGCGGTGAACGGCGTCACCCGCGCTTCCCCGACATTGAACGTTTTGCCCGGCCCGACATGGACAAAGCGGAGGTACTGGCTGTTGTATTCGTCATCACAGCCTGCTTTTAAAAATCTTTCAAAAACGCGGTCGTTTCCATAAATCCGCAGGACCTCGTCTTCCCCGGGGTATGCAAAAGGCGGGCGTTTCATTTTGAGTTCGTCCGGCTGGAAATGGTCCTCGTGGGAATGCGTGACGATGATGTGCCTGACGCCGGACAACCTGAGTTTGCCGTGCAAGGCCTGCATGTACACATCCGGGGGGAAATCGAACAGATACTGCCCGTCGATCAGGCATGAGGTCCTTGTCCTTATGTTCCTGCCGCCCAGTTCCCTGGCCTTTTGACAGTGTTCGCATTCGCAGAACAACCCGGGGAATCCTTCGGCGGCAGCCGTTCCGTAAAATATTAGTTTCATACACCCTCCGCGCGCCTGCCGTTTCTGACTGCGGCCGGCCCGGCTGTATTTTGGTTTTTGCCCTTTTTATAATATCGCCCGGAGGGTTTCGTGGCAACCCGAATGACCGGATCATCCGCCTCTATGTTCCGTTTTCGACAAATTATCCCAGGGATAACTTTCTGAAAAACAGTAAATTATCCCAGGGATAACTTTCCGTTCCAGGGATAACTTTCCGTTTCCAACAGGACTTCATACCCGCTTATTGTACACCATCATGGCAAAAACATAGGCAACCAGCATGATTCCGGCACACCATGCAAGGGCAATCCATATGTCATTGCCGGCGGGCTGGCCTGTCAAAAGTCCGCGAATGGCCTCCACTATCGAAGTTACCGGTTGGTTTTCTGCAAAGGCACGAACGGGTCCAGGCATGGACTCGGTCGGTACAAACGCAGAGCTGATGAACGGAAGGAAAATAATCGGATAGGAAAATGCTCCGGCGCCGTCCACTGATTTGGCACAAAGACCTGCAATCACCGCGATCCATGTCAATGCCAGAGTGAAGAGCGAAAGTATTCCTGCGATGGCCAGCCACGACAGCACCCCTGACGACGAGCGAAATCCCATGATCAACGCCACAAGTATGATTACGACAACCGAAATCGCATTGGATACCAGCGAGGTCAGGACATGCCCCCACAAA
This sequence comes from Clostridia bacterium, assembly GCA_016935835.1. Lineage (GTDB taxonomy): Bacteria > Bacillota > Clostridia > DUPQ01 > DUPQ01 > JAFGQE01. Next base: position 1,748 of record JAFGQE010000180.1, read on the forward strand.
ACGGTGGAACGGGCAATAGGCATTGAGTGGAACCGCTCGAATATGCCCCTTTGCATATCAATGAACAGCCGGTAGGCCGTATAGGATATTCCGCTTGCAATGGTAATCATTAGAATTCCCGGAAGCAGGTAATTCACATAGTTATCTGTCCCGGTCTGAATTGCACCGCCGAACACATAGACGAACAGCAGCATGATTGCAATCGGCACTACAGTGACCGTGATAATTGTGTCGATGCTGCGAATTATATGGCGCATGGAGCGTCCAATCATTACGCCCATTTCCCTGAAAAAGTGCTTATTTGTCATTTCCATTATTCTTCTCCTTTGCACCGACTATTTCGAGGAATATATCCTCCAGCGTCGGTTGTTTTTCAATATATTCGACCTTTGAAGGCGGAAACAGTTTTTTAAGTTCCGCAAGCGTGCCGTCCGCAATGATTCTGCCTTCATGCAATATGGCAATTCTGTCTGCAAGCTGTTCCGCCTCTTCCAGATGCTGTGTGGTCAGGAATACCGTGGTTCCGTTTGCGGCAAGCTCCCTGACGATTTTCCAAACCTCGATGCGCGCCTCGGGATCAAGCCCGGTTGTCGGCTCGTCAAGGAAAATAATCCGCGGTTTTCCAACAAGGCTCATTGCAAGGTCGAGCCTGCGGCGCATGCCGCCCGAATAGGTGCCCGTCCTGCGGTCGGCCGCTTCCTCCAAATCAAAGCGCTTCAACAGGTTCTCCGCTATCGTGCGCGTATTCGCAAGGTGCCGCAGGCTGGCTATCATAACAAGATTTTCCCGCCCGGTCAGCATCTCGTCCACGGCGGCGAATTGCCCGGTCAGACTTATCGACTGCCTCACATTCTCTGGTTCTGCCGCCACATCAAATCCGTTGACAACCGCCGTTCCCCCGTCTTGTTTCAAAAGTGTAGCCAGTATCCTGATCACCGTGGTCTTGCCCGCGCCATTGGAGCCGAGCAGTGCAAAGACGCTTCCCTTCTCCACCTCGAAATCGATGCCCTTCAGAACATGGAGTTTCTTGTATGACTTTTGCAGTCCTATCACTTGGATTGCTTTTTTTTGCATAGTATAATCCTCCTTAATATTAAGCAGCAAACCTTGAATCCGTTTATGTGCATGGTTTGTCTATATAACGGTAACCCCGGCCAGATTCGCCTCCATGCCCTTCAGCGCGGCATATGTAAGCTTATCCATCATCGCACCGTCGAAGCTTATGGTTTTGATGGCGCGGTAATACTTCTTTGACATGGTCGATACGGGGAATGATACATTTTCAAGTGTCGCGCCTCTGAATGAAACGTTGGTCAGCGCCGCCTTGTCAAACTTGACGCCGATGAAGGTCATGCCGTCCAGACACAATCCAGTCAGGTCGGAGGACCTGAAGTCCACGCCGTCGAATATGCAGTTCTTAAAAATGGTTTTTTCCAGGTAGCTCAACGTCAGGTTGACGTCTTTTAGCCTTGCATCAATGAATCTGGTCCCGGCCAGCCACGACTTACTGAAATTGGTGCGAACAAGAACCGACCCGTTGAAGCTCGCTCCTGAAAGATTAAGGGCGAAAAAACTGCAGTCCGTAAGGTTCGCGCCATCAAAATTGGCTTTCTGCACATCGCTGGACTTAAATGAGCTGCCGGTAAGATCCGCGCCTGAAAAGTCGGAACCTGACAACGCACTTCCTTCGAATTTACCTTCATGCGCGGTAACACCCGCGAAGTCGCTGTCTTTCAGGTTGCTTGCATTGAAGTTCGTTACGACCCGCCGTTCCAGCGATCGTGAAAGACTGGCGATTTCCTGTATCGTTTGCTCGATATCCCCTATGCTGTCGATGGTCATGTGAAATGCGGTTTCTTCGTCGTTGCCATCCTCTTTTAGTTCGGCAAAACGCTGCTGCAGATCCGTAAGCAGATCGGCCTTTAGTTCATCGGCGCTCTTCACCCCATCATATGGTGCAAAAAGATTGTTTATATACTGGTTAAGTTTTTCATTCATTAAATCATTCTCCTTATAGTAATTTATCGAGTACGCGCTTTGCATACTCCCAGTTGCTTTTGTTCCGGATATAGGAGGCCTTGCCCTTTTCGGTAATCCTGAAATACTTGCGTCTGCCGCCCTGGGTTTCATCTCCCCAATACCATTCGATGTCGCCGTCCGTCTCTAGCCTTCGTACGCTTGAGTACATGGTGGCTTCCTTCAGTTCATACTTTCCGCCCGAACGCTCGGCTATCAGCTTGACGATTTCATAACCGTATCTGTCAGCTTCGGACAAAAGCCTTAGGATCATCGTATCGGTATGGCCTCGCAGCAGGTCGGATGTAATTTTGTTTTCACTCATATCATCACCTCTGCATGCATTTTACATCATAGTACTGTGTCTGTCAAGGTACTTTGTTCATAAAGTTACTGCGATTTGATAAATTGCATTCGTGAACATTAAAAAGCAGGCACAGCGGCCATGGAATGGAGGATGTCGATGCATACGGCCGGCATTTTATCCTTGGGATAGCTTCCTGAAAAACAGCAAATTATCCCAGGGATGATTTGCTGTTTAGCTTGAAAAGCGCTCATGGCTGCCATAGAATGAAGTAGATTGATACAGGGGGTTAGTGCGAAATGGCGGTACATACGATTTATAGCTTTTATGCCGAGCTTGATGATTACAAGCCGAAAATTTGGCGGCGGTTCGAGGTCAACGGTAACAAGACGATGGCTGAACTGGGATATATTCTTATGACCCTGTTTGAGATGCAGGCCTCCCACCTTTTTTGCCTGACTTATGATTTTGGCTCTTCATTTATCAAGGATTTGAGAAATGATTATGCTGACAAGGACGTGGAGAAGGTTCTGGGCAAAAAGTTTTATGCCGACCTGATGAAGCTTTGGCGGTATGAACTGCCGTTTGATGATATTTATCCGAATGACAGGGAAAAACTGCTTGACGCGAGCAAGCATCGCCTGAAGGATGTCACCGACAAACCCCAATCCAAACTGGTCTTTCGATATGATTACGGTGACGGCTGGCAAGTGAACCTGAAGATTGAAAGCTGTGAGAAAGTTGAGATTTCCGCAAGCGAGCTGCCAAGGGTGCTTGACGGGAATGGCTTTGGAATCATTGAGGATTGCGGAGGCACCGGTGGTTTGGAGCAGCTTGCGAAAGCATTCAAGGTCAAAAATGGAAGGCAATATGACGAATACCGTGAATGGCTCGGAACAGACGACCTGGACCTGGCTGCATTCGATATTGATGACATGAATTTCAGGCTCAGGAAACTGCCCAGGATCTTCAAGGACATTTATGAGAAATGTAATGAGCCTACGCAGCGCTCCATCGGTCTGATTGAGCGGCGGTACAAGAACAATGAATCCAATGTCTGACTTTTTTCGACAAATTATCCCAGGGATAACTTTCTGAAAAACAGTAAATTATCCCAGGGATAATTTACCGATTCTTCCAGTGTATACATGCTGTCATATCAACAATCCCTGGGGTCAGGCATTGAAGCGGCTTTGTTTTATAATCACAGGCATGCCTACTTATATTCTCCATTTTATATGGTTTTGACGTATATAGAAAAGAAATGATGGAAATCTTCGGGTGCCAGGAACCTACTTCCCCCAGCGGTACTTTTTATTCTGTCGCAGGGTTTCAAGATCACAATTCATGCAAAGCCCGTTGTGGCAGCATATCAGACCGCCGCATTCAGGACAGCTCCAGGCCTCCTCTTGTTTTTGCAGGAACATTTCCATGCCGTTTTCCTTTATGGACCTTAAGTTTTCAATCATGCTCATGTGGTATTTCTCGCGGTAACGCTTGTCAATTGATTTCAATCTGCTGCATGGGAAATCCCCGCATTCAAGGCAGAACCTGACAAGCCCTTTCCCGACAAGACTGCACTGATCCGCCATGAAGGTGCAGTTCTTGCCGCGGGGTATGCAGCCGGGGCAGTATCTTCTGTTGAATCCCCTGTTCTTCAGGTCATTTTTCATCGCCTGGTAGCTCACGCACAAACCGCAGTTCATCCCGCACGGTGCAATCAACCGTTCTTCCATTTCGCTTTTCCTCCAAAATATAGTTTTATTCAGCCTGCCGTAAAAATCACCTTGTGGATTGAAAATTTTGAATGCTTTCGGGGATGTGCCCCAGCGCCATTATTATCGCTGCGGCGACAACCGGCCACGAACCCTGCGCAAACCCCATGAAAAAGATGCAAAGCACAGGGCTCAGGGCAAGCGGGATGGGAATTCTAAAAAGAGGCTCAAACAAAAGCCTGTATTCGCGGCCTTTTGCAAAAAACCTTATCCATCCCATGTAATATATTGCAATCATCAGGCCCATTGGAATCAGGAATATGAGCTTGTTCCTGTCAAACCCGATCTGCCAGAACAGCGGCAAAATGAAGATGCCGATCCGGCCGATCCATTCAAGGGCAATTACAATAATCCACCATGGCGGCCTCTTTGGCTGCACGGGAATATTGACAGGCGGGAAAACCGCTGAAAGAATGTTCGGCAGGAGAATGAGTCCGATTATCAGGAGATTTATGGAATAAAACTTTATTGGCATGATCATGTGCTCCTTTCTTAACAATCAAGGCCCTTATTAAGTATGCCTGACCAAATCATATAGTCTTTTATTCTGGAAAATCCGCTCCTTGCCTATTTTTTCAGAAACGAGAAAACCCTCCTTTTCAAGAGAAGATAGATAACCGGCCGCGGTTTTCCTCGTTACTGACAATCCATTTTGTATATATACGATTTTTGTGTAAAACTCATAGAAAAGCAAGTCAATCATTTCCTTGGAATATATTTTAGGCAACCTTTCCTTAATCTCCACACTCATGGCTTCAACTTCACTATTGATTCTTTTTGCCAACCTAAATGTCTCTACTGCTGTTTCCTCAATGCCTGCAAGAATATATATGATCCATTCCTCCCAGTCTTCATGAGTTCGGACTTTCTGAAGAAGCCTGTAGTATTCTGATTTGTTTCTGATTATATAGCTGCTTAAGTACAGAATCGGGCTGTCAAGCAATTCCTTTAAGACCAAATAGAGCACATTTATGATTCTTCCCGTCCTGCCATTGCCGTCATAAAAAGGATGAATGCTCTCGAATTGATAATGAATGACCGCCAGCTTTATCAATGGGTCGATATCACTATAGTCTTCATTGATATATTTTTCCAAATTGCCTAAAAGCTCCTTGATTCCAGCTTCTCCGGCAGGCGGTGTATAAACAGTTTCCCCCGTTCCTTCGTTCCTAAGGACAGTGCCCGGCAGCTTTCTTATGCCTGCGCGATTTCTTTCGATAATGCCCTGAATCTCAATAATCATGTTAACTGTAAGCATCCCCCGCGTATTGACAAGTTCATAGCCTTGCCACAATGCAGTTCTGTAGCTTGCTACATCCTTTGCTGCGGAACTGGCGCTGCTTGCATCACTCATTGCTCTATATAGTTCATCATGCGTTGTTATAATGTTTTCAATCGCTGAGCTATCCTTGGCCTCATTAATTAAAACTGCATTAATCAAAATATGTTTATTTGGGATTGTGTCAGCATACCCCTTTAATTCAGCCAATGCGCGGTTGGCTTTTGCCAGCTGCTTAAGCACTGCTTTTGTTTCCAGTTCAACACTCGGCGGCAACATAGGTAATTTTTGCTCGCTCATTATATATGCCTCCATTTCATGTGTATTATATTGTTATAATTTACCTATGTCAATCTATTATGAGTAATTATTACACTTTTTTACCTATATTAAGCTGATACGGTATGGCGCCGGTCCTTACCCTGAAACAGGTTTTAGCCGGACACGCAATTCGCAAGTCTTTTCAAAGCATCCTCCGCCGAAGCTCCTCCCATATCCTGACCATTGCCAGCGTGTCAAGCCTGCAATATTCCATAAGCTCCATCCTGATTCTTTTACGGTCCTCAGGCGCCATGTGCGGCAGGGACAGGTAAGCGGCCGATGCCTCGCGGCCGTTGCTCACCCCGCTGAGATTATCGTATGACAGTTCCGGGTCGTCCGGGAAGAGCGCCGGCAGCACGGCCTTGATCGAGTGGCTTCCCCGCATCTCTTTTTTGTACAGATACCGGTTCTGGAACGGCAGCATCAGGTCGTGCATGTTCCGTGCGATTGATTCCAGGGATTCCGACAGGTCCGGGTACATTGCCGCAAGCTGTCTGATTATTGTTTTCTCGAACGTCATGTTGTATGCGAGCACACAGGCATCCTGCGGTATTTCGGCGGCAAGACTTTCTGCAAGCAACCTCCTTGGGTCGGTCCCCTCCTCCGCAAGGAACCCGCTGTGGCGCGGTTGTGCGTTTTCGCTGTCGATGCAGTGAAGCGAGTACTGGGTGGGTATCTGCTGGAACGGCCGGGTGCCGTCGAACAAAGGTATGGCGGGATTTATGGTTTCGAAATCAAGGAAATACAGCGGATACCAAAGCGAATCAAGGAAACCCTTTATTTTCTCCCTCTCAACTATTTCCGTGCCATCAAGCTGCGTATCGACCTGAATCCTCGCCTTGCCCGGCAGCCTTACGCCGCTTTCCCTTATATCTCCGAATGTGATGACCCCGCTTTCATACAATTTGAATTTTTTATCCCTGTGCATGTCCGCCAGGTCGAACACGGAATTCGCAGGGATATGGCTGAAGCAATGTCCCTTGAATTGGCATGTGTAAGGGTCGTCGCAGTGCATGCCGATGCCGATATCCGGCTCGCCGTCCGCCTCGCTCATCACCAGCGCTGCCTGCAGGCTTGATTCTATGGTTGGTCTGATACTATCAGCCCGGTCGGTGACATCCTCCCGGGTGAACAGCTCGTTCAGGTCAAGCGCTCCATGGCGCTCATAACCGCTGTTTATATGCACGATATATACGCGGCTGACAGGGATTTTGCATGATTCAAGGACATGGCGCTGGAAGGCGACGTCGGCGATGTACACGTCCTTTACGCCCGTGGATGCCTTGACTTCAAGGATGTCACAGGCATTGCCGTTTTGCACCAGGATGTCGCAGATTGCGAATGTCCCGTTGTGTGAGAAGGCAGCCTCATAAATGATTTGCTCGCCGGCGGCTACCAGAGCCGAGGTCCTGTCGATCATATTGGCTATGTTGCGTCCGTCGGCATCGTTATATTCCACCAGCACCCCGCCCGGGAACAGGTCGCGCGCAAGCTCGCCGACCATGGTGCCCATTTGGAATGCCGTTTGGTCGGTTTCATCCGCCAGCTCCTTCCTGTATGAGCCGAGCCAAAGCCTTTTGGGGCACTGCATGTAATCTATGAATCTTGATTTTGATATGTTCATCCAAACCTCCGGTATTGGAATCATGGCATATGGAGTGTTCTAAAATTAGCCCATCTGATAAATGTATCTAAAAAAAATTAATAAAATGCCCAGGGCATTTTATTGTTAAGTTCCGGGATTGCGCTTTTTGAATTCTTCCTTTGCCCGTTCATCCGCGGCGTTCAGCGGGCATGCAAAATTCATGCATTTTCTGCACATGAACCGGTGCATCAGATAGAAGCCTGCAAGTACATATGCGAAAAATATGGACAGAAGAATAAAGCGTCCTGCAAATGCAATTATTACTGCAGGGTATAGGAATATGAATGCACCCCCTGAAAAGAAAACAACTTTTTCCCAAATGCCCATGGGACCCGGTCTGTATTTCCAAATTTTCGGCGAGCCGTAATTCGCCCAGCATTTCAGGGTTTTGGTTTCAGGTTCTGCATAATGCGGACAGTGTGAGCACATAACCCGGATTTCAACCAATCCGAAAAATAACAAGACGGCTGCAATCCACGGAAGGAGAAAGAGCCAGTGGCTCAGGCACATGCCGATAATCGCGATAATGAAAGATGGGATGGCAACCAGCAAAAAACCTGCCAATGATTTTAAATTAAAGTGGCATACTATGTTTTTTCCAGCTTCGCATCCTTCACAAGTATCCTCTGTGCATGTGCATATTGGTTTGTTTTGATCCAAAAAAGTTTTCATATTTAAGATGTCCTCCTAAATTTACGCAAAGGATGATTTGGCGCTTCTAATTTCGCGTTGCCTTTTTGATCATTTCCTTGGTAATTCCAAGCTCCCTGGCCAGATCATTGGCCTTTTTGTTAATCAAAATGCCCGACACGGCTATCAGGGCTATTGCAAGTATGGCCGGAATGATCCCATATACATCAAAGACAAAGATGGCAATCAAAACCGCTGCAGTGATGCCCCACACCACAATCGTACTGTTGCGGGCGGCCTTGACTTGTTCTTGCTTCCATTCTTCAAACTTTGCGGAATCAACACCCGGGAAATCCTCCGGCACAAGGTCTTTCAGCTTTTTCATTTCTCAGCTCTCCGTTTCAATTTGTTATATCCGAATTCCATGTCGGCACAAACAGCCATCCGCTGACAAGCATTATGTAAAACTAATGAAGTGTTGTTTATATTATAACATTTGACAAACCCTTTTCACAAAACAGAACGATAAATTATCCCTGGGATAATTTATCGAAAAGCAGAAAGTTATCCCTGGGATAATTTATCGAAAAACAGAAAGTTATCCCTGGGATAATTTATCGAAAAGCAGAAAGTTATCCCTGGGA
>JAFGQE010000024.1 GCA_016935835.1 Clostridia bacterium
ATGAACTTTCATCGATAATGGTAACCTTGCCGAAAGGCAAGCGCACAAAGTCAGGGGCCTAAAGCAATATACGCCAAGGCAGCCCGGCAGCCGAAAGGAAGTTTTTTATATGCCTTCATTTATTGCAATTGTTCATCCGGTAAAAAAAAAGGAGGAACAATATGAAGATTATTGGTAAAATCATGGCCATACTGCTGGTTGTTGTATTGGCTGTCCCAGTGCTGGCGTTTGCGGAAGAAACAGAACCCATTACTGAGGAAACAACTGAGGTTGATTCAATTTTTGATGAAATTCTTGGTTTTATCGGCGAGGATTCCCCGTTATATCCGGTTCGCGAGCTTATGTACGGAATTTCAATTGAATTTGTTTCAGACGGAGAGGGAAATTCAAAATTATCGGCGACCTTCGTCAATCCGTTGTTTTTTGACCGCGAAATACTGTCCCCGGAAGTTCTTTCGGAATTGGAGGATATACTTGTCGCCAAAATATCCGCATACCTTTCAGGATCCGAAGTTATCCCTGCCGTTCTGCCCGTGGATGAACCGGATAATGTACCGATTGTAGAAGCCGAAGAAGAGAATGCAGTCTTGTTACTGGAAATACCAATAGGAAGCGGCCTTTCTGAAGAACAGTCCGATTATATAGTTGCCATGGCCGTAAAGGAGTTCTCAAAAACATTCATAACCGAAGCCTTTGTTATCATCAAGGAAAACTTCTTTCTTTCAAAAGAAGATTTGATAAATTCAATCGAAGCATATAAAACCGCCCGGAAGTCCGGAACGGATGAGGAAATCCAGGTGGCATTTGAAACATTCATGGCCGCTGAAGAGAATAAGGATTTTATGGAAGCTCTTAAGGATGCCGTCGACTTGTTAAAAGAGGAAATAAAGGAATTGCTTGGAATAACAGAAGACGAAGACCAGGAAGTCAACGGACCGAAGGAAGAAAGCCCTTCGATTATGAACAAACTTGAATCAAATGGCATTGGAAAAGGGCTGGTCAAGGAAAAGGCCAACAACGGCAAAAGCGGGAAGTAATAAATTGATTCTGTAAAAAGAGAGGGCCGGCGCCCTCTCTTTTGTTTGTCGTTAATCTTTCATTTAATAATACCAATGGGAATCTTATTTGGTCTTCGGCGTTGCTTTCTTTTAATAAACTATATCTTGGGCCTGCTAAATAACTTGAACCCTCCTTATTATTCGGTTCTCCCTGTTTGTACTTCGATTTTCTTTTCCCCCATTTGTCTGTTTTTCATTTATTCCGATATGGTTTTAATATATAATTATTTTATCGACTGGAGGTGGCAAAATGAAAGGCAGAGAAAGATTCTTGGCGGCTTTGAACAATCAGAAGGCAGACAGGCTCCCTTGCCAGGTGCATAACTGGATGTCATATTATCTGAAAACATATCTCGGGGGAAAGAGCGATTACGAGGCATATGAATATTTTGGAATGGACCCGGTCATTTATACAAGACCTAACTTTATTTACGACGACAGGGACAGGGCGAACTGGATAGTAAGGAAAACTGATCTGGGAACGGATTCCGACGGGGTTACAAAGACCCGTTTTGATATCACGACCCCAGATGGAACACTGACGGAAGTCCGGGGAGACAGTCCCATTACAGGATGGATAACAGAGCACATGCTCAAGACGAAGGAGGACTTTGAGCTTTGGAGAAAGTACTTCCCGATTCCAAGGGCGGTTGATTGGACGCCGGTCATACAGGCCAAGAACAGGATAGGCGGGAATGGTATAGTAAGGGATGGATACTTTGATTTCGGGCAGGGCAGCCCCTGGCAAAGCTTCGCCTATATGATAGGAACCCAGGAAATCATCATGGCGGCCATTGATGAGCCCGACTGGCTTCATTATGTCCTTGACACCCTGCTTCAGAAAAAACTTCAGGTTATCGAAGCCGGCGGCAGGATTGAGCTTGATCTCATAGAAACAGGCGGAGGGGCGGGTTCCAGCACGGTAATCAGTCCTTCAATGCACGAGGAATTCTGTCTCCCATATGATCAGATACAGCATGAAGCTCTTCATGCACAGGGAACAAAGATCGTATACCATCTATGCGGGGGACTCATGCCTCTGCTTGACCTCGTTGTTCAAAACGGAGCGGACGGACTCGAAACAATGACCCCTCCGATCATGGGAGGCGACTGCATACTTTCCGAATGCACGAAGCGAATCGGCGACAGGATGTTTTTCATCGGCGGATTCGACCAGAACGCGGGTTTTGAAAAAGGAAATCCCGACCTTGTCAGAAAAATGGTTTTTGACCTTCATAAGGATTGTCCCGACGGCGGTTACATCGTAAGTCCTTCCGATCATTTCTTTTATGGCGATCCTGCCAATCTGCAGGCCTTTGTTGATGCAGCCAGGGAGTGTGTGTACTGATGAAAGACGTGGTCTGCATAGGAATACTGGTAGCGGATGTAATATCAAAACCCCTTAAGACGCTTCCGGAAAAGGGCAAATTGATGCCCATCGAGAGCATAACCCTGCACAGCGGCGGATGCGCCCTCAGCAGCGCCCTTGATATGAGCATCATAGGTCTTGAAACCGCTGTAATAGGTAAAATTGGAAATGACGGATTCGGTTCATACCTTACGGGTGTTTTGGAAAAAGCCGGGGTCGATACATCAGGCATAGCCGTAGGACCCCTTTCAAAGACAAGCGCAAGCGTTGTTGTAGTAGGGGATGATTCAGAGAGGTCCTTCATACACTGCTTTGGCGCCAACGGCGAGTTCTGCTATGACGACATAGACTTCGGTTTTGCAGCCTTATATAAAATAGCTTTTTTCACGGGAGTCAATCTTATGGCGTCCCTCGACGGGGCTCCTCTTGGAATGGCTGTAAAAAGATTGAAGGAAGCAGGCTGCATAACCGTAATGGATACCGCATGGGATGCATCAGGACAATGGATGGGACTGGTCAGGGATTCCCTCCCTTATCTTGACTATTTCATACCAAGTTATGATGAGGCAAGGAATATCGCCGGGAAAGACAACCCGGCGGATATCGCCGATGTCTTTATATCGCACGGGGTCAGGAATGCCGTGGTCAAGCTAGGCAAGGAAGGCTGCTACATCAAGACGTCCGGCGGGCAGGAGTTTACGATACCCACCTTGGAAATAGAGCCTGTTGAAACAACCGGCGCGGGCGATGCCTTCGCATCTGGTTTCATAACCGGCGTGGCAAAAGGCTGGCCGATACACAAGTGCGGTTTGTTCGCCAATGCCGTCGGTACGCTTTCAGTATCCCAGGTTGGCGCCTCCACGGGAATCAGGTCCCTTGAGGATACGATTGCCTTTATAAAATCACAAAACAGGGAGTGGTGATATGATATCAAGGAAAGAATATGAAAATGCTGTTGTCAGAACCCTTGGGTATTTTGAAAAAGCGGGCATTGTCATAACGGATGAAGAAAAAACACGTATAGAGATAGCCGACTTTGGGTTGGGCAGGCTGGAGAAGGAAGGTCTGGAAATACTGACTTATGTCAATACCGAGCGCTGCTGCGCAAAGGAGCTTGTTATGTTTCCCGGCCAAACATGTTGCGAACACAGGCATCCCGATGTAAACGGACGCCCCGGCAAGGAGGAGACTTTCAGGTGCAGGTATGGCGAGGTTTACCTTTATATCGAAGGCGTCCCTGCCAGGCATATAAAGGCGACGGTGCCGGATGCCGGGGCCGGGGCTTATACTGTCTTTCATGAAATATGCCTTTATCCCGGGGAGCAGTTCACCTTGCCGCCTGATACGCTTCACTGGTTTCAGGCCGGTCCCCTTGGCGCCATCGTTTCGGAATTTTCAACAAGCAGCGTGGACGAAGCCGATATATTTTCAGATAAAAATGTGCAAAGGGAAACTATAATTGAGTAAAAATCTTAAAACCGCGGTGATGTACGGGGCGGGAAGCATCGGAAGAGGTTTCATCGGCCAGCTTTTCACAATGTCCGGATATGAGGTGTGTTTCATTGATGTTGATGAAAAACTGGTGTCAAAATTAAATGAAGTGCATGAATACCGGATAACCATAGCAGCCAAAGACGGATACGAAACCCGCCTCATTGAAAACGTACGCGCCGTCAACGGAAAGGATGCAGACAAAGCTTCATTCGAAATAGCTTCGTGCGGCATCATGGCAACGGCTGTCGGCGTCAACATCCTTCCTTATATATCCAAGGCAATCGCACTGGGTATCGATAAGCGTTTTGAAATCCACGGGGAGCTTCCGCTGGACATAATTGTCTGCGAAAACATCTCGGGCGGTGGAATGCATTTGAAAAATCTTGTGGCTCCCCACGTAAAAAACAGGAATTACCTGGAGAAATGCATTGGATTTGTCTCAGCCTCAGTTGGCCGGATGGTCCCCGTCGGCTCCGGGTCAGACTCATCGGATATTATCGTTGAACCATACGACGAGCTCCCGATTGATGCCGATGCCCTCAAGACGGATGTTTCCGGCCTTTCAAATTTCAAGCCGACCCGTCCTTTCGAAATAGAAAAATACAAAAAGTACTATATGCACAATATGTCGCATGCGATAACCGCATATCTTGGCCATCTCAAGGGATATGAATATATCTGGGAGGCCGTTCAGGACAAGCATATCCTCGGTGTGGCAAAGGCAGCCCTTGCCGAAAGCATCCTGGCAATCTCATCTCATTTTTCAGTGCCCGCGAAGCCGCTCGATGATTATGCCGCGGATTTGCTTGAAAGATATGCCAACAGGTATCTTAACGACACCATTCTTCGCGTGGGCCGGGATCCCAGGAGAAAACTGGCAGCCGACGACCGTCTTACGGGAGCCGCAGTATTTTGTATGGAAAACAATATCGTGCCGGAATACATACCCTATGGCATTGCGGCTGCGTTTTATTTTGATTCGCCTTATGACGCCTCCTCCGCGGAGATACTCTCCACAGTAAAGGAAAAAGGCATCCGCATGGCAATCGAAAAATACACCGGACTAAGGCATAAATCCGTGCTTTTTGAAAAAGTTCTTTACATATACGAATCCCTGGGGAAATCAATCCGCTAAAAAAATCAAACAATTGCCTTGGGCAACTGTTTGATTTTCTTTGCCGGCCCCTGTATGATTTTATAACATTTCCTCTAGTTTTTGCAGCTTCTCATGGGTTATCAGGGCATCCTCCCTCAATCCCTTGAGCTTTACAACATGCGTCCATCTTCCATAGGGCTGTATCTGCGATATGTATTTAAGGTTTACAATATATGACTTATGCGTCCTCATGAACGATTCCCCTTCGAGTTTGTCCTCGATTGCATTTAGATTCATGCCGGTAAGATATGTGTTCCTTGCCGTTACTATTTTGGTTCTGCTGCCTTCCCTGAAAATAAGCATTATCTCATCTATGTCCACAAAGCTCATGCCATCCCTGTTCCTAAGCATCAGTTTGTCGAGTTTCTTCAGGTCCTTTACCGTTTCCTTGTTCTTGTCAAGCATATCCGAAATCCTGACAAGCGTTTTTTCAAGTCGTTCAAGCTTGAAAGGCTTCAGCATGTAATCAAATGCATATAACTCAAAGGCTTCGCCCATATATTCGTCATGCGCCGTTGAAAACACAATGTACGTGTCCGGTTCCTTTTCAAGAATTTCCCTTGCGCAGTCTATGCCCGACATTCCCGGCATTTCAATATCCATGAATACAACTTCCGGCTTATGTTCGTCAAAAAGCCTCAGGGCGGACAAGCCGTCCGCCCCGATCGCCCTGACTTCATAACCTTCGTTCATCTCGACGGCCTGTCTTAGTATTTCGGCCATCTTCCCATTATCATCGACTATCAATACGCCTATCATTCGCTACCTTTCAAATGCCTTTGGCGGGCCAAGTATTTCTTTTAATATGATTCCCTTTACCAGGTCCTCTCTTCTTACCCTGAATCTCATGTCAGCCCTTGGCTTTATTGATGGCTTTATAACCGTTTCTTCAGGTTTTTGGGTGTTCTCTCCCGGTACGGTCTGGTTTATTGGTTTTATCTCTTTTGAATCAGTCATTTTCATTTACCTGTTTTCTTGGCATCCTCGGCATCCTGCTTGCCGATTTCCGAAATCGAATCCCTCATCTGGGTGTCGGCCATGACATTTTTCATTTTGTAATAGTCCATGATCCCAAGATTTCCATTTCTGAATGCTTCCGCCATCGCCCTTGGAACCTCAGCCTCGGCTTCAACGACCTTGGCTCTCATTTCCTGCACGGATGCCTTCATTTCCTGCTCGCGGGCAAAAGCCATCGCCCTTCTTTCCTCAGCCTTGGCCTGGGCAATCTTTTTATCGGCTTCCGCCTGGTCGGTCTGGAGCTGTGCTCCTATGTTTTTACCTACGTCTATATCCGCTATGTCAATTGACAGAATCTCAAATGCAGTCCCCGCATCAAGTCCTTTGTTCAGAACGGTCTGTGATATCGAGTCCGGGTTTTCAAGGACCGCCTTATGATCGGTTGCGGATCCTATTGTTGTTACAATGCCTTCCCCGACCCTTGCGATTATCGTCTGCTCGCCGGCTCCGCCTATCAGCCTGTCTATGTTGGCTCTCACGGTTACCCTTGCCCTGGCTTTCAGTTCTATTCCGTTCTTGGCTATTGCGGCAATCAGCGGAGTTTCAATAACCTTGGGATTGACGCTCATCTTGACCGCTTCCAGTACATCCCTTCCCGCGAGGTCTATCGCAGTGGCGCGTTTGAAGCTCAGTGGAATTTCCGCTTTTTGCGCCGCAATCAGGGAATCTATCACCCTGTCTACGTTCCCCCCCGAAAGAAAGTGCGCTTCAAGGTCATTTATCGAAACATCAAGCCCGGCCTTGGCCGCCTTGATCTTTGGTTTGATGATCCTTGCGGGTACAACCCTTCTCAATTTCATTCCGACCAGTGTGAACAGTCCCACCTTGACCCCGGCCGCCCCTGCCGATATCCATAATCCGAGCGGTACCAGGCTGAATAATACCGACAGCACAAATACTATCGCTATTACCACTACCAAAACAATAATAGCTGTTTCCATGTTCATTCCTCCTTATCCTTGATTGTTTCAACAACAATTCGTCTTCCTTCGACTTCCATTATCCTGATCTTTGTTCCTTCCTCTATGAAATCCCCGTTTGTAACAACATCAAGCCTTACCCCGTCGAACTGCCCGATGCCGGACGGCCTAAGCATTGTCAGGGCCGTTCCTTCCCTTCCAAGGAAAACATTCATATCCTCGACCCCTGAAAAACCCTTTTCCTTGCTTACGGAATCGTTGAGAATCAGTGTTTTTGAAAGTCTCCCGCTGGAAGCCGACCTGACCACGAATGCAACGACCACGGCAAGAATAACGAGCAGTATCAGGAACATGACAAGCGCCTCAAGGAATGTGCTTGCAGTCAGTATTATCCCTGCCACAAACAAAATGATCCCTGTTATTCCTGCGACGCCAAATCCCGGGATGAATACCTCGGCCAGCAATAACAGAAGTCCAAGGGTCAGAAGAACCGCCTGAAGCAACTGTATATTATCTATGAAACTGAAAATACCCATATGTATCACTCCTTCCATGATTTATTCTACCCTGTATTTGGGGTTTATGCCTGCTGCTTGCCTAAAACATACGCATAAGCCTTCCAAAACCACGGTTTGCAATATTTTTCAGGCGGGATTCCCCGTCCCCGGCTTACGAAGCCTTGGGCACCGTAAATGTAAATTCCGTCCCGTTTCCGCCCGTTTCAAAGCTTATGCTTCCTCCCGTTGATTCCAACTTTCGCTTTGATACCGCCAGACCTATCCCGTGTCCCTCCCCGGATTTTGTTGTAAACCCCATTGTGAAGACCCTGTCAGCAAGCTTATCGGGAATCCCTTTTCCATTGTCCTTTACCTTAAATATATAATTCTTAATATCTTCTTTCAATGAAACACGGATACTGCCGTTATCAACCGCTTCGGCTGCATGTATGGCATTGTCAATGAGATTGCCCAGTATTCCACATATATCCCATGGCTCCATTGCCGGTTTATCCAGTCTTGTCGTGGAAACTATTTTGAATTCGATTCCACGGCTCTCGCACGAGTTGTTCTTAACCTGCAATAATGCGTTGATTGCCGGACTTGCCGTTTTTAAAATTTTCCCCACGGACTGTATTTCATTATATATCTCTTCCATGTATGATGCGGCTTCCTTGTATTCATTCATCTCGATAAGGCTGTGTATAATCTGTATATGATTCAAAAAATCATGCCTTTGCTCCCTGAGCTTGTCATTAAGCCCCGATGTTTTCAAATGTGTTTCCTTCAGTGATTCATAGCTTCTTAAAAGCGACCTGGCCTCGCCCCTCATCCTCAGTATGCCAAAGCATACGGTTAGCGCAATGATTACCATTATTACGGCGACCAGCATTGAAAGCTGAACTTCGGTTGGTATCTCTTCCCGGACCAGCAAAACATATATTATTCCCGCTGCTACAATCAACCCGATAAAAAGAACGGACGCAGTATAAACAAGCGGCCAATTGCCGGAAAATATGGAAAGGTTCCTATTGCTTTTTCTCTTCATTATTTTTACTACCCGTGAAAATATTATACTATATTGCACAACAAATGAAAAAACAATAATATATAGTAAGGACATGGTTCAAATAAAACGATTGCCCATGGTCCGTTCTTTATTAGCGGAGGATTCATATGTCTTATGATATCGGAATGGCTGCCATCAACCTTGAGATGCCCGAGCGAATTCCAAGAAGCGAATATTCCGCCGAGCTGTACTTCGACTTGATGAAGCGCGTCACGGGGATTGATGTCTGCGAAGACAGTCCGGACGACCTTAAGCTGGCGGCATCGCTTGCCTTTCGAAAAGTCTGGAATTATGACTTCAATTGGAATGTGATGGTTGATGCAAAATACGCCTTCAAGGAAAAGCGCACAAAGATGGGACATGCAAAATTCACGCAGGGGGGCTTGGATTATACCGATGATGTCTCGGGATATTACAAAACCCCTGAAGAAGTGCTTGCCTTTGACCCCTTTGAATTATTCGGAGAAATCGATGTTTTTTCGGAGGCCCGCAGATTTGAGGACGACTATAAAAAGCGATGCGCAGTATATCCTGAGGAAGTCAACATGACCGGCATCTACGTGACCTGTGTCTCGGGCTTGATCGACCTGTTCGGATGGGATATGCTGCTTCTTGCGGCGGGACTGGATTCAGAAGGCTTTGGACAAACCACCAACCGTTATTCCGAATGGATAGGCCAGTATTTCAAGGCTCTGGCCCTTTCCGATGTTCCGGTTGCAATGGTTCATGACGATCTTGTCTGGACTGCAGGTCCTTTCATCCATCCCGACTGGTACAGGAAATTTGTCTTTCCAAATATTAAGAAAAACCTGGCGCCTTTGAAGGAGGCAGGAAAGAAAATTATGTTTACAAGCGACGGGAATTTTAACAAGTTCATAACCGATATAGCGGATTGCGGGGTGGATGGTTTTATCTTTGAGCCCATAACAGATCTCAAGGCCATTGCGGACCGCTATGGAAAAAGCCATGTCATTATAGGAAATGCCGATACCAGGATCATAATGTTCGGTTCCCGCGACGACATTCATGGCGAGGTCAGGCGCTGCATGGACATCGGAAGAAAATGCCCGGGGTTTTTCATGGCGATCGGAAACCATATATCCCCGAACTCCTCGATAGAAAACCTTCTATATTACAATGAGTGCTATGAGAAAATGTCGCGGAGATGATTTGCGAAAACACCGCCGTTTGACATCCGGGCCGGGGGACCGAAGGTCCTCCGGCTTTTTATCTAGTCGTAAGTTACGATTCTCTTCGTAAATACCTGTATCGGTTCGGTTCCGGGGTTTTCACCCGATATCGTGAAACCGACCGTCCTTGTCTTTTCCATCAATGGCGGTATATTGTTGTAGAATAAGGTTTCCTCTGTTATCAGAACCTGCATCAAAACTGTCTTGCCTTCGCCGGCAACGGATACCAAAAGCGCCGTCTCCCCTGCACTCAATATGGTTCCGGTGATTATTTCCTCATTCCACCTGATCTTCCTTGCATCGACCTGAACCGGGTAGGACTCCCTGACATCGCCCTCTATTGTAAATCCAACAGCCATTCCCACTGCCATTTCATTTGTGGCGCCTTCTGCGAATTTGGTTTTTTTGGTTATGTATACCTTCATAATGTCTTCTTGAAATCCGCCGATCACGTCCACGTTAAAACTGCCGTCCTGGGTCTCTGAAATGATTCCTACAATCTCAGGGTCGCTGTCTTTTTCTCCGCAACCTGTAAATGCGGCTGCAATCAAGACGGCCAGAATAATGAAAATTATTTTCTTTGCCATTTTTTCACCTCTGTGTCAATTATATATTATTTCATAATATGATTCACCTGAATTATGTTATTGTTATATAATTATTGCATAATGCAAAGGTGGTATGATTATGAAAACGGTTGCCGAACTCGAGGACTTCATGTGCCGGCCTTCTGATTCCCTTGTCAGGGACATAAAAGATTTGGATGGCGACATATTGGTTCTTGGAGCAGGCGGGAAGATGGGGCCCACGCTGGCCAAGCTTGCGTTCAATGCGATAAAAAGGGCGGGTTTGCCAAAAAAAGTTTATGCGGTTTCCAGATTTTCAGACCTCGATGCGGCGAGGGATCTGGATGAACATGGGGTCATTGTAATAAAAGCAGACCTGCTTGATGACCGCGCTTTATCGAAATTGCCTGATGCAGGGAATGTAATTTTTATGGCGGGCAGAAAATTCGGAACTTCAGATGACCAATCCCTGACCTGGGCAATGAACACCTATCTGCCCGGCAGGGTTGCCGACAGATTCAGCAAAAGCAGTATTGTCGTTTTCTCAACAGGCAATGTGTATCCCTTCGTTTCCATCGATTCCGGCGGATGCCGGGAGGAAGATCCCGTCGGACCGGTCGGCATTTATGCCAATTCATGTCTTGGAAGGGAAAATATTTTCAGGTATTTTTCGAGGAGGAACGGCACTCCTGTTTTATTGTTCAGGCTTAATTATGCCATCGACATGCGCTACGGCGTTCTTCTTGAAATTGCAAAATCCGTAAGATCGGGTACTCCGATAGATGTAACCACCGGATACTTCAATGCCGTCTGGCAGGGGTATGCAAACGAAGCCGCAATCCGAAGCCTCCTTCACTGTGAAAGTCCTCCCAGGGTATTGAATGTTACAGGGCCGGAAATCATATCCGCACGTGAAACGGCAATGAAATTCGCTTCTCTTTTTAAAACCAAAGCCGTTTTTACCGGTGAAGAAAAGAATACCGCTCTTCTGAGCAACGCCTCTCAATGCATAGGTTTGTTCGGAAAACCGGGAATTTTGCTTGATGAAATGATTAAAATGACTGCGGAATGGCTTTTAAATAATGGAGAAACGTTGGACAAGCCGACTCATTTTCAGGAAAGGGATGGTAAATACTGATGCCGGCTATGCTTTCCGAGACAAAACAAAATCTTCTTCAGGAGGGAACCGTCATACCCGCCCATCCCCTTGCACTGGATTCCCAAAGGCATCTTGATGAGAAACACCAAAGGGCGCTGACCAGGTACTATATTGAATCAGGGGCCGGTGGAATTGCAGTAGGAGTGCATACCACGCAATTTGAAATACGCAGACCCGAATTCAATCTATATGAACCGGTCCTGAAAATTGCATCAGAAGAAGTGGATATGTCGGGTGTTGCAAATCATTTGCTGAGAGTCGCGGGAGTATGCGGATCTACGGCGGATGCTGTCAGGGAAGCGGCAGCGGCTTCCCGTCTTGGATATGATCTTGCATTGTTAAGCATGGGGGGATTGGAAGAACTTTCAGAATCGCAGATTCTTGAAAGAACGGCTGAGGTTTCACAAATTCTTCCTGTCTTCGGGTTTTATCTCCAGCCTTCAGCCGGGGGCAGGATCTTCAGCTATGGTTTTTGGCGCGAGTTCTCGGAAATCGAAAATGTTCTTGCAATAAAAGCAGCTCCTTTCAACAGGTATTGCACCCTTGATGTGGTAAGGGCGGTATGCAATTCAAGCCGCAGGGATTCCATATCAATTTATACCGGCAACGACGACAATATCATCGCCGACCTTCTTACTACGTACAGATTCATTGTCAACGGCAGGATTGTCGAAAAAGATATAGTTGGAGGTCTTCTGGGGCACTGGGCCGTGTGGACAAGCAAGGCCGTTGAACTACTGGAGTCCATAAAGGCACATAAAAAAAATAATTTCCCGATTGACCCTGACTGGCTTACCCTGAACACGCAGACAACGGATGCAAATGCTGCCTTTTTTGATCCCGCCAATGCATTCCGCGGCTGTATTTCAGGCATCCACGAAGTGCTGCGACGGCAGGGTCTCATGGCCAATATACTTTGTCTTTCTGAAAATGAACGGCTTTCGCCGGGCCAGCTCGATGAAATAGACAGGGTATACCGTGATTATCCTGATTTGAACGATGATTCTTTCGTAAGGGAAAACCTCGAAAAATGGCTTAGGTAATATCCCTGTCCGAGCCGGACTTTTCTGCGAACACCAGATATATCAGGCCGATCATTATAAGAAGGCCTCCGATTGTCCTGCCGATGGAAACATCCCCTGTACGAACCGCGTCAATAATGGCTCCTGTTCCTATCTGCCCGATGAAAAGGAGTATGGTAACAAATATTATCCCGATTCTGGGGGTTATGTGATTGTTCAGTATGACCACGAAGTATCCTATTGCTCCTCCTGTAAGTGCAATCAGGTCTCCCGGTTCAAAAGCATATGAGCCGATTGAACCTCGCCCGAACGCAAGTGCGATGGGAATTGCAAGAACCAGGCCTGCCGCATAGTTTATGAATGCCCCTTTGTTCAAACCCCTTAGCGCACCGAGACGGGCGTTCATAAGAATTGCAGCTGCCACTATCCCTCCCGATAATAATGCGAGGAATGAATAAAGCATAATTCAGGACCAGATTATCATTATGGCTGCGCCTGCCGTCATAATGAGATATGCGGGTGCTTTTCTCAATGTGATTTTCTTTTTTACCATCCCAAGCAACCCCAGATGCTCCGCTGCGGCCGAAGCGATTATCTGGCCGACAAGCGCAAGCCCAAGTGTCATAGACACGCCGATATTATTGACGCACATATTGTTCAATAATATTGTGAAAACTCCGAGTATTCCCCCCATCATATATTTCACCGGGACTCCTCCCGTTATGTCTTTCAGTGATTTTTTGAATATCAGCACTGCCGCCGCCGTTATAAGTCCGATCAAATGGATAATGACAAGCGCAACCCAATTGCCCAGCCTTGCCGCAAGCACTCCGTTGACGGTGACCATAAGTGCGATCATTATTCCGCCGGAAAGCGCCAGGCCCGAATTTTTGATGAAGGTTTTATTCATTTGTATATTATACACCACTCGCTCTCATTTTCGATGAATTTGAAAGCATTGCGGGTCCGGATTGATATTCAATATAAATTTTTATTGATAATGTTGTTTTTCAGACAGGCTCCTGTCCATATGCATTTGTTAAATTATCATTAAAGCCGCTTTTTCAGTTGATTATTCAAATATCCGTGTATATACTTCCCATATGAATTTCATTATGTGTATGAAAGGAAACCTGGCTCATGGATAAAAAGACAATTGCCTTCGTATGCGTCCACAACTCCTGCCGGAGCCAGATAGCGGAAGGTTGGGCCGGTCATCTCGGTGGTGATGTCATCGTTCCATATTCAGCCGGAACGGAAAAATACCACGAGGTGAAGCCCTTTGCAGTTAAGGTTATGAAAGAGGCGGGGGTTGATATCTCCTCCCATCATCCAAAGCTCCTTGATGACATTCCTTTCAAGGTAGACATTCTTATAAGCATGGGATGCGGTGTTTCATGCCCCTTTGTTTTATGCGATTATGAAGAAGACTGGGGTATCGAGGATCCTTCCGGCGGGTCGTTGGATGATTTTCGAAGAACCCGTGATATTCTCAGGACCAAAGTGGAAAAACTCATAGCCGACATCAAGGCCGGCAAATATGAGAAACATTCCTAAACAGGCATTGCCTCCGCTGTTTTAATTTTAAACGCAGCCTTGTATTCCTCCATTATGGTCGCAATCAGCTCTTTTACAGATATTATCCCTTTGGCTCTGTATGCATTTGATCCGGCAAAGGCAAACCCTTTTGACATTCTCCCGTCCTTTGCATTTGTAAGGGCCAATGCTATGCAATATGGACTCTTCTCCAATGCACAGGTCTTTATACAGTGGAAAGGGCATTTGACCGGCTGCCGCAGTCCTTTTTGAATGTCTGATATAAACATGTTTTTGATTGCTCTTCCCGGAAGCCCCACCGGACTGTCGATAATTACGATATCCTCTTTCTTGCAGTCTATATATGTGTTCTTGAATTCTATGCCGGCATCACACTCGTTGGTTGTAACAAACCTGGTCCCCATCTGAACTCCCGATGCCCCCATATCAAGGAATCTTTTAACGTCCCCTCCGTTGTAGATTCCACCCGCCGCGATGACAGGTATCTTTTTATTTTGCCTGTCTTCAAAAAACCTTAGCTTATCGATAACATCCCTGACTATGTTTTCGAGGGAGAATTCCTCTTTGTCGAGCTGCTCCCTTGAAAATCCCAGATGACCCCCGGCTTTTGGTCCCTCAACCACAAATGCATCCGGGGTGTAATTGTATTTTTCAATCCATCTTTTTGATATCAGGCTTGCAGCCCTTCCCGATGAAACTATCGGAACAAGCTTTGTCTTTTTGCTTCCCCCGAGTAATTCAGGAAGGGCAAGGGGAAGCCCGGCTCCGGAAAATATTATGTCAATGCCTTCTTCAATGGCCGTCTTCGCCATGTCGATGAAATCTGACAGCGCAGTCATGATGTTTACCCCCAGTATCCCGTTGCTCTTTTGCCTGGCGCTCCTGATTTCGTTCCTCAGCGCGACAATGTTCGCCTCTTTTATATTCATTCCGCCTTTGTCTTTCAAGGTCATTCCTATTCCCGCCGCCGCAATGACACCTATTCCTCCCTCGTTCGCAACTGATGAGGCAAGCGACGACAGGGATATCCCCACACCCATGCCTCCTTGGATTATCGGTATCCGCGCCGTGAGGTTTCCTATTCTGAGTTTCTTTATATTCATGATTTCTCCCTTGCCGAAATGCATTTGCCAGGATTTGGTTTAGTCGATATTATCACCGCAGCCGGATCAAGGCAATCATCATTGCGGGTGATGAAAGGGGTGATTGGCATTCACCGCAGGCCGTGCTTTTTTCCCCTAGTTAATATAAAATGTATTCAGGCGGACAGGAAGGTTTAAATGAAATTTATTGAATTGATTATAATTCTTTTTACAGGGCTTGCAGCGGGCTTTATCAATGTAAATGCCGGAGGCGGTTCTTTTCTTACCATACCCGTACTGATATTCACCGGGCTCCCTCCGGCAATGGCAAACGGCACCAACCGTGTTGCTCTTGCCGCCGCCAACATAATCGCCGTCCTGAATTTCAGAAAGAGCGGCTACTTTGACTGGAAACTGGCACTGCTGCTCGCGCTTCCCGCCGCGGCAGGTGCAATCGCAGGGTCGTTTATATCAATAAACCTGCCTGATGAACTTTATAATACCATTCTGGCTGTCGTCATAATCATCGTCCTGCTGGTAATCGTGATAAACCCCCGGCGTTTCATCAAAACCCCGGTCAGGGGTATAAATGCAAAAACCATTGTAATCGGGTCTTTTGTTTTCTTTATTCTTGGAGTTTATGGAGGAGTTGTACAGGCGGGCGCCGGTTTTCTTATCATAACCTCACTCGTTTTTCTTACGGGTTATTCACTGGTAAGAATAAATGGCATAAAAGTTCTGATTGTCCTTGTCTACATGACATTTTCCCTTGTCATATTCATTATATCGGGAAATGTAAACTGGCTTTATGCGCTTGTGCTGTCAATAGGCAATGGGACGGGGGCTTATCTCGGCAGCCTTTTTGCGGTAAGGCACGGGGACAAATGGATAAAGGCCATTCTGGTTATAGCCTCCCTGATCATGGCGCTGAAATTGATTGATGTTATATAGATGTTTGATTTTCAATTGGTTTATAATATAAAATACAAATAAAATATAACTACCGGAGGTTTTACCATGGAAGTCATCGCATCCCGTGATTTCAACCAGCTTTACATTTACCTTGACATACTTTTTCTCGCAGGCCTTGCCTCCTTGCTGTTTTATTCAAAAAGGTATATGACTCTAATCTTCGGTCTTTTCGGAGGAGTTGTTTATTTTCTTGTCGATTATGGCATTTTTTATTTGCTTTTAGGCACAAGGGCGGTACATGGCGCCGACCCCCTTGTTTTTTTACTTTGGCTGAGCATGAGTTATGGTTTTACAAATTTCACCTGGATATGGCTTTTTCTAAACCGAGATAAAAGATTCCTGGAATGGTCGGTCCTTATTGTAGCCGGCTGGCTCGCGGTTGCTCTTCTTAGCCAGAATCTCGGTGCCTCCTTCGGTGAAATATCAATCAGCCGTGGGACATCATCCTACCATGGCGCGATGGCCCTTGTTTTGTTTGCAGGCTATGCCTTTCTTATAGTCCTTAATTTAAGGAGTGAAAAGGAAGGGAAGCCCCGTATTGACATTGCCCGTCTATTATTCATGGGTATACTCGTGCAGTTTTCGTGGGAAGCCGTCCTTCTTATAACGGGAATCCGTGCCCCGGGAATTTATCCCCTTGTAATAAATTCTCTTCTTGAGACAAATCTGGGCATGCCTATCATTTATTTCATTCATAAAGCCGCAACCGGAATTTATTCCGAGGAACTTGGCCATGCCCGTGTCGCAGATGAACGGCCAAAACTAAGAATGATAGATTAGTCCACTGCGATTATTTCATGTATATCAACGGTTGGAATGAAAACACCAAGGGTTTTCTCTTCTTCGTCCCATGTTGTTTCGGGAATATACCCCTTGGGTTCCACCACAATTCTTCCAGGCTTCTTTTCAAGTCTTACTTTTAACCGAAACGGTCCCGTAGAGGCAATTTCATCATATGTGAATACATCCGGGTCTTCATGCGGCCCCGAGGTGTTCACGAGATTTATCCTCATGCCGCCTTCCTTTTTCATGACGGTCAGGTCAATCGAACTGTTTCCAATCACTAAAACGACAGGATCATACAAAGTCAACGCAATTTCCCTGACAAGGTTTCTGTGGACATGGCTTTTCCTGGTCATGTAAATATCCCCGATATTGACAGGCATCAGGCATATCAGTCCCCT
This sequence comes from Clostridia bacterium, assembly GCA_016935835.1. GTDB lineage: Bacteria > Bacillota > Clostridia > DUPQ01 > DUPQ01 > JAFGQE01. The sequence goes on from JAFGQE010000024.1 coordinate 17,313, forward strand.
CCCGTATGGTACGGTCTTCGAAGCCGGGGAGAAGAACCCTGCGTCAATGTTCCCGGATACCGCAAGCTTACCCCTGGAACTTCCGTCGAAAGGAAGCATTACCGTCCGGCCGTGGTTATATGCCCATGTCAATCCATCCGCCGACAGAAGATACTCGTCCTCGGAAACCTCTCCTTCATAACCAAGCCTTTCCTTGAAACTTGCGAATGGTTCCGTTCCAATCAGCCAGAGCGAGCCTCCGTTTTTCGCATACCCAAGCAGGTCATCCACAAGATCGCCATGAATATTCCGGGTCTCCGGGACGATGATCAAGGGGAACTCACCCATCCGCTTTTTCAAATGATGCTCGGAAACGATCTCAAAAGACTGCCCTGCGTCGCACAGGCATCTCACTATGCCCTGCAATGCGGTATCCTCACCGTCGCACTGGAACAAATATTTGCTGGTCGTATATCTGCTGTATGTTGAATTCAAAACCGCAATCTGCGGAATGAATGCGGCCTTGTGACAAAATGGCTCCCTTTCCCTGCAGAATTCCGATACCTCCTTCATCAGCCGAACCTGCCACATATGTATTCCGCCGTCCTTCCTCTGGGGGTAATAGCTCTGGAAACCGCCGCCCATCGCCATCACAACCGCTGCTTCTTGTTTCAGCTGCTCCGGATGCTTTGGACAACGCTCATATTTATCCCCGTGCAAGTAACGGAATCCCCATGCCATAAGGTCCCATGGCTTTCCCTGCGCGGCAAGGCATCTTCCTTCATATCTCGCCGAGTTCACGGAATCCGCCCAAAGATAATCACCGGAAAGAAAATCAACGCCTGCAGCCGGCTCCTCGGGCATTTTGCTTGAGTACGCCCAGTTGCTCGCTATCTGGAACCTTGGATACACGGCATGGACCTTATCTACATATCTTTTCATATATTTGCGGTACTGCTCCCTGCAGTAATCCGAATACTCCTGCCAGTTTGCATCACCCGGTTTCCTTGGAATTGCTTCGTCAAGGATTATTCCTGTCTTCTTCGCAAATCCTTCAACCGCCTTTTCACAATAATCAATCTGCGTGCCCCAGCATTCCCCGTCAATCCATACGCCGTCGACCTCATACACACCCGCAAGCTCCATGAGCTGCGGAATGAGTATCTCATCGACATAGGGACCGAATGTAGAGGTTATGCCCTTTGGTATCCATTCGGGAACCGCTTCTCCTTCGATTCCCTTTCTTTCCCATTCGGGGTGTTCCTCGCATTGATAAACATCAATAACCCCGGAGTAGTGCATGAAAAGGGCCACTCCGCGTTCGGCGGTTGCCTTTCTCCAGACTGCCAGGGGATCTCCCTTTATCCTTGGATATGGGTTCCCGGCTTTCGAAGGGTATGAAGACCATCCGGGATGCCCCTTGCAGTCAATCTGAATATAATCCGGCTTGACCAAATCGATGATGCCGTGGATCATATCTTCGGAGGCACCTTCTATCAGGATTATCCCGCCTTGATCCGCCGGTTTTGCATGGAAATCAAAATGAAGTCCAAAAAAACAATCTTCTCTTCTTTTTCTTGCAGGCATGCTTTTCATTGGCTTCCTCCGTAGATTAGTTCCCTGATAAACAGGATTTTTAAATGAATTGACAGCTCCCTGTTCAATGGGGTTTTCTTTGCGTCCCCTTTGTCATCATACTATTACCGGGCAATGGCTCGGAAAATCGATGCTGTTCTCACTACCTGATTATACTATATCCGGGATTGTACAACGCCTTGAAAAAATAAAAAGCTTTAAATGAACATGCTTTTCTCCCCCGCTGATTGATCATAACCCCGCGCTCTCCAACAGTCTCTCTGCTACAGCTTTTATTCAAGTAAAAAAACCCCGGATATCCAGTATTTACTTTGATTCACCGGGGTCTTGCCGATTATTGTTACCTTGTCCTAGCCTATCTCTACATTGAACGGGGTTCTATTGGTTATATTGTCGGTTACGGGGCACCTGTCCTCGACAGCCAGAGCCCATTTCTCCAGTGTTTCCTTGTCTGCCGACGAATCAGGTAAAAGCTTAATGTTGATATTCTTGAAGCCGGCGCGCTCATCGGATGATTTCCCTGCGAATCTCGCCGGATTCATCTCGCCTTCAATCTTCATGTTCAATCCGTTAAGATCAAAGCCCATTTCCCGCGCAACCAGATTGCCGACCACCGTATAGCATCCGGCCAGCGCAGCCAGCACAAGTTCAAGGGGATTGGCCCCTTCATCGGTTCCACCTAGATTTTTGGGTTCATCGATGATTATCTCGAACTTTCCCGCTTTTACTACGGTTTTCATTCCACCCGTGCTGACGGCATCTATTTTAAATTTCATTGCAAAACTCCTTTCATGCATACGCATAAAGAGTAATTACCCCAAAATCAACTCTTTTTAACCGAAATACGATGATCTCAACGGGCTCTAAAATCTATCCCATATGAAGCATGGTTTTTTTACGAACAGCTTTCCAAGGACCTCTTCATTGCTTTTTACTGAAATATCCGACCTGACCATCATGGAGCCCAGCGGGAGATATCCGGTGACAAGCTGTGAAAGCGAAGCGGCTTCACACACGATGTCCGCCTCTTCCCCTGTCTTGGAGACCCCGCAGTCTCCGCCATTCCATTCCACGGCCCAATTTTCTGTATTCCACGGCGCATATTCATCAATGACGCCTATTACGGCCCGCCCCGGCTCAGATGGTTTCCTTATTGTCTCCAGGGCTTTTTCAATGTTGATTATCCTGCTCATCCCTGTCCGCCGCCTTGATATCTCGAGCGACCAGTTTTCCTTTACCAACAGCTCGATAGGAAAATCCCCGGGCACATCCATCTCCAGTTTCCTCAGGTCCCCGGAATATCCTTGCACTATTGCCAGCAAACCCAATATGCCCTCTGCTCCGCTCCATGCCGCCTCAATGACAACCAGATCATGGGTATAAGCGGCAACCTGATTCGCCTGCATCCTTAGATATGCAATCGGTTTTTTATCTTCATTATATCTTACGAATATTCTCTCCTTTGTCTTGTATGGATCATTTGAGAACAGCTGTTTCCATCGCCACTCATCCCTTGCGATGCAGCAGTTGTAATTTCGGGCGAAATCCGCATACACCGACTTGATGTCATCCATGCATTCGCCCGGGAAATACTGTTTTGTGTATCCTGGGATCCTGACTTCCTTCAGCTGCTTGATATCGACCTTTGCCAGGTTGCTGAAACTTCCCTGTTCATAGCCGTATTTCCTGTAATACTCATGTGAAAATGGATAAAGGTATGACATTACGTCACCTTTTTCATACATCTCCTTATATGCATTCTTCAGAAGCGTTTTTACCGCCCCGCCGCGCCTGTGTTCAAGCAAAGCCGCCACCCCGGCAATGCCGGACGAGCCCACTGCTTTTCCGTCAAGATATGCTTTGAACGGGATTATTTCCATAACTGCCGCCAACTTTCCCTCATCGGTGAACGCCCCCCTCGAGGACTCCCATCGCAGTTCGTCCAACCAGGCGGATGACGCTTCCTCTTTTTCATCATACTTCATGAAATACACTATGGACTGAAGCTTCTTCAGCTCATTCAATTCTTCCCTGGCCAGCCTTCTGTATTGCATAATCAAACACCCCGCTGTTTTTTACTTTTTCATGATATTGCACGTTTATTTTTCTGTCAAATCAAAGGCATGGCGCGCAAGGCCATGGGAATATCGAAAAACCGCCGGTTTCAACTCTGTTCCGGCGGTTTTTAATAAATTAAATCAGTCAGAATCGTCAGTTTGCCGCGCCATGCCTGCCGCGCACGGTGTACGTGGTATGGAGCAACTCATGGGACGTGTGCCCGAGCGGTTTTCCGAGGAATTCCTCATATATTTTAACTATGTCAGGATTCTCGTGGGATTTTCTGATTTTCTTTCCCTCATCCTCCCGGTACAATGCAGCCATTCGCTTTTCCTTTGCCTTCTCATCCCTGGGCCTTGGCTGACCACCACCGTTTATGCAGCCCCCCGGGCATCCCATTACTTCTATGAATAGATACAGGCTCTCTCCATCCTTGATTTCATTCATAAGAATCCCCGCCCCCACAAGCCCGCTCGTTACGGCTACTTTCACGGCGACTCCATTGAGGAAAGCCCATTCCTCCTTTGCATTCTCAATCACAAGCTCCGCGGTCTTGATTCTTTCGAAGCCCGCGATAGGGGCAACATGCAACTTGTCAAAAGGCAATTGCCTTCCGGTGACCAGCTCATAGACAGTTCTGAGCGCCGCCTCCATGACGCCCCCTGTTGACCCGAATATATCTGCCGCTCCTGAAGACAGCCCAAGGGGACTGTCAAATCCGCCATCGGCGAGTTTCTCAAAATTTATTCCGGCTTCCTTGATCATCCTTGCCAGTTCCCTTGTCGTCAGTACGGCGTCGACATTCGCAACTCCTCCGTTGACCATTTCAGGTCTGGTTATCTCATACTTTTTTGCAGTGCACGGCATTATGGATACCACATACATATCCTCCGGCCTTACCCCGATTTTTTCGGCGAAATATGATTTTGCAAGGGCGCCCAGCATCATATGGGGGGACTTGCAGGATGAAACGTTGCCGAGCTGTCCGGGATAGTAATGCTCTATGAATTTTATCCAGCCCGGGCTGCAGCTTGTTATCATTGGAATTGTTGCATTGACATTCCTGTGAAGTCCCAGTTCATCAATTTTTTTTGCAGAAATCGCTCCCTTTTGATAAAGCATCCCGACAATTCTATTTAGGAACTCAGTTCCTTCCTCGATTATAGTAAGGTCGGCCGCGAAGTTTGTGTCGAATACATGGTCAAAACCCATATCCCTTAGGGCGGAGGCCATTTTCCCCGTGACAAGCGTACCCGCCTCATACCCGAATTCTTCACCCAGCGCCGCCCGTATCGCGGGGGCGGTCTGAACAACCACCGTCTTAGCGGGATTTGCCAGCGCAGCCCAGACATCCTGGGTCGAGTCCTTTTCATGAAGTGCGTTCACAGGGCATACAACAGTACACTGTCCGCAGTTTGTGCACGCCGCTTGCCCAAGCAGGGTTTTGCCCCCGGCGCTTATAGCCGATGCGAATCCCCTGTCCTGTGCGTTAAGAATTCCCACCCCCTGCACCTCATTGCATATCGTGACGCATCTCCTGCAAAGAATGCACTTCGCGGCATCCCTTACTATGGAAGGACTGCTTTCATCTATATATTCCTTCGATTTCTCTCCTTCATAGCTGCTTTCATCGGCCTGTATTATTTCACCGACAGCCTGCAATTCGCAGCTCTTGTTCCTTGAGCAGCTAAGACAGTCCTTGGGGTGGTCGGAAAGGATGAGCTCATACATTATCTTCCTTGATTCGCGAACCCTTTCAGTGTTCGTCCTAACCACCATGCCCTCCGATGCAGGTGTTACGCATGAGGCCTGCAGAGTCCTGGCTCCCTCGACTTCAACCATGCATATTCTGCACGAACCGGTTTTATGAATATTTTCAAGATGACATAAGGTCGGTATTTTGACATTAAGTTTCCTGGCGGCATCCAGGATAGTAGCCCCTTCCGGGACGCTTACAGATTTTCCGTTGACAGTCAGATTTATCATATCTTCGCCTAACCTTCCCGCCTGTCGCAACGCAGGCACCTCATTGCTTCGGCAGTAGCATTCAGCTTGTGAAATCCCAGTGAAACCTCATTGAAATTACCTTTCCTGTCCTTTGGATCAAGCCATTTCATCTCGAATCTCTCATGCTCCACCAATTCCGATTCATCGAAATTCATCGGTATTTCAATTTCCCTGCCCTTGTTCAGAATACCGGTGCCGCCTAGGAATCTATCTATTGCGGATGCGGCTTTCTTTCCATCGGCTATGGCAGTTATTACGGCATCGGATCCCCTGACCACGTCGCCTCCGGCAAAAATTCCTTCCATGGTTGTCATCTGTGTATCCCTGTCGACGACAAATGTCCCCCATTTCGTTATCTGAACCTCTTCCTTGCTCACAAACGGCAAATCCGAGTACTGGCTGACCGCCGGAATTATCATGTCGGCTTCTATCCTTACGGTTTCCCCGCTGCATTCCCTCGGAATCTTTCTTCCTCCCGAATCAAATCCACGCAGTTCCATTTTTTGGCATTCGACAAATTCAATCTTTCCGTTTCCCCTGAATGCCACCGGCGACATCAACTGGTGAATCCTGACGCCCTCTTCCATTGCGTCATTTATTTCCCTGGCATCCGCCGGCATGTCTTTTTTAGTTCTTCTGTACAATATATGAACTTCATCGGCTCCAAGCCTGAGCGCAACCCTTGCCGCGTCAATCGCCGTGTTGCCACCTCCGATGACAATGACCCTGCCGCTGACTTCAGTAAGCCTGCCAAGATGAACATCCTTCAAAAAGTCGAGCCCATGGTATACGCCGGGCATGTTTTCCCCTTCAATCCCGATTTCCTTTGAAACCTGTGCACCGGTCGCAATATATATCGAATCATGCCTGTCCTTTATTTCTTTGAAGGTTATATTCTTTCCCACTTCAGTTTCCGTCAGTATTTTTATGCCTATTTGCTTTAGTGTATTTATTTCCTTTTGCAGTATCTCCTTGGGCAGCCTGTACTCGGGTATTGCATAGGCCAGCATCCCGCCCGCTATTTTCTCGGCTTCGTAGACCGTCACATCATACCCAAGCCTGCCAAGATAATATGCGCATGTAAGTCCCGAAGGCCCGGCTCCGATTATACCGACCGATTTATCCCTTTTTCTTGAAATGATATCAGAGAACGGGCTAGTGTCCTTCATGGCCTCATCGGCCGCATATCTCTTCAAATCCATGATTGCAATCGGATCATCCAGCTGAGCCCTTCTGCACCTGCTTTCACAAGGATGCGTGCAAACCCTTCCGCAAACCGACGGGAACGGATTCTCCCTTCGGATGAGATTATATGCGTCCTTCACCCTTCCTGCCGCGATAAGCGCTATATAACCCGGAACATTGACTCCCGCCGGGCATGCGTTTTCACACGGGGATATGAAAAGATCAGAACAAACGCCCGCCCTGCAGTATTTGTCCCTGATATGCTCTTCATATTCCTCCCTGAAGTATTTTATTGTGCTCAATACGGGATTGGGTGCAGTTTGCCCGAGGCCGCACAAGGCTGTGTCCTTTATCGCCTTTCCAAGCTTCTCAAGCTTCTCGATGTCGCCTTCCTTTCCCTTTCCCTTTGTAATCCTTTCAAGGATTTCCAGCATTCTTTTCGTTCCAAGCCTGCATGCCACGCATTTGCCACATGATTCATCCTGTACGAACTCCATGAAGAATCTCGCCACATCAACCATGCAGGTGTCCTCATCCATGCATATCAAACCTCCGGACCCCATGATTGCGCCAAGCTCCACCAAGGAGTCATAATCCACCGGGACATTAAGATGCTCTCCCGTAAGGCATCCGCCGGACGGGCCCCCGGTTTGCGCCACTTTGAATTTCTTGCCTCTTGGTATTCCGCCGCCAACATCAAAAATGACTTCACCCAGCGTAATTCCCATCGGAACCTCAATTATTCCGGTATTGTTTATATCCCCTGCAAGCGCAAAGACCTTTGTCCCCTTGCTTTTTTCCGTTCCTATTTGCGAAAACCAGTCCGCCCCGTTGAGTATGATGCTCCTTACGTTTCCAAAGGTCTCCACATTGTTTATTATGGTCGGTTTTCCGAACAGTCCCTTTTCAGAAGGATACGGCGGCTTTTGCCTCGGTTCCCCCCTCTGCCCTTCAACTGATGCAATCAGGGCGGTTTCCTCGCCGCATACAAAAGCACCCGCCCCTATTCTTATTTCAATATCAAAGTCAAGGCCTTTTTCAAAGATATTCTTTCCAAGTAAATTCGCTTTTTTTGCCTGCCCAAGGGCATTCTCAAGTCTCTCGACCGCAAGCGGATATTCAGCCCTGACATACACATATCCCTTGTTCGCACCGATTGCATATGCGGCTATTGCCATTCCTTCTATCAGGCTGTGCGCATCCCCTTCCAAAAGACTTCTGTCCATGAATGCACCAGGGTCCCCTTCGTCTGCGTTGCATATGACATATTTTTCATTCCCCGGGCTCTTGTTGGCAAGCTTCCACTTCAGTCCGGTAGGGAAACCCCCGCCGCCCCTTCCCCTCAGACCGGACCGGGTCATCTCGGAAATAACATCATCGGGGGTCATTTCCGAAAGAACTTTGTACAAACCCATGTATCCATCATTCACAACATATTCCTCAAGCGACAGGCAATCAATGCTCCCGCAGTTCTTCAGCACTATCTTCTGCTGGCTTTTGAAAAAATCTATGTCCTTGATAAATGGAACCGGTTCGCCCGTTTCCTTGTCCTTAATGCAGAATTCCGTTGCTATCCCGCCTTCGATTATGTCCTTGCGCACAATTGTTTCCATGTCCTGTGGCCCAAGGTTGCAATAGAAGACATCCCCCGGTTTTACTATCATCGCAGGGCCGATGTTGCATGTTCCCATGCATCCAGTCAGTTTCAAGTCTATTTTCTTATCCGGGCAAAGTCTGGCCAGCGCCTTTACAAGGGCATCCTTGACCGCCCCGCAGTTCGATGAAATGCATCCGGCGCCCGAACATATCAGTATGGTATAGTCATATTGCCTTTGTCTCTCCAGATAGCCCGCCTTTATTTCTTCAAGGTTCTTTCTTCCATTGATTGGTTTTGAACTCATACAGCAATCCTCCTATTCATACTGCGCAAGGATCTGACGAAGTTTATTCGGATTTACACGTTTATAAACTGTATCGTCTATCGCAATTGCGGGAGCCAGTCCGCAGGCGCCGATGCATCTCATGACTTCAAGTGAAAAAGTCATGTCCTTGGTCGTTTCCCCTACATCAATCTCCAGCAATTCCTTTATTCTTTCCACTATCTTGCTTCCGCCCCTTACATAACAGGCGGTTCCAAGGCAGACTTTTATGGTATGCTTCCCCTTGGGTTGCGTTGAGAACAGGGAATAAAAGGAAACGACTCCCTGGATCCTTGACATGGAAAGATTCATCTCGTCCGCTATTGTAATCAAGACGTTTTCCGGCAGGTAGCCAAAGATCGCCTGCGCCATGTGGAGAATTTGAATCAGATTGCTTTCCTTTGCCTCATACTTTTCTATGGTTTGCCTAAGAAGTGAAAATTTCTCATTTTCATTGATTTCGCAGCATCCGCACTGCGTCTCATTGTTTGACATTGATGCACCCCCGTTATTTTTTCATAATCCCCGCAGAATCAGAGTCATGTGTTTGATTCATTCGGCAATGCCCTCCGTCATGCGGTTTCGTGCAGTCTCCGGATGTGGGCTGCACGGCAATTCATATGACCCGGACCAAGCTTACTCTTCATTGGAATCCCCAAATTTCCTATGAAAAAACGGATGCCGCCAAGTCCCTGATAATTAATGATCAACTTGGATGGCCGGGTCTGCAGTGGCAACCGCATTCAAAAGATTGTCAAATATTTATCAATCTTTAATAAATATTATACAATTGTAAATACTGTTTGCGCAAGTACTTTTGTGAATTATTTATCAATGTTTCGGGTTATTTTTTGCGCAATAAAATAAAAGGGCAAGGTTTAAAACATATGTTTTTTATTCGTTGGTTTAACCCCTGCTTTGTACGAATGATTTCAATGTTTCCACAATGCGCAGAACATCCTCGCCGGAAACTCCGAAATTTGTGACAAACCGAAAAACCCCTTGGTCCGGCGGATACACCTTTATGCCATTTTTAAAGAAATATTCTTTGAAATCACTGGAATCGATTGCGAAATCCAGCCTGAAGAAAACCATGTTTATATCCCGCCTGTCCTCAAATACGCTGACCCCGGCAATTTTTCCAAGTCCTTTTGCAAGAGTGTCCGCGTTTGCATGATCTTCATCAAGCCTTGCTGCCATCTTTTTCAATGCTATCAGTCCGGGCGCGGCCAGAACCCCCGCCTGTCTCATTCCTCCGCCCATGATTTTTCTTTTATACCGGGCCCGTTCAATGAAATCCCCGGTTCCGGCTAAAATTGACCCGACCGGCGCACCCAGGCCTTTTGACAGGCAGAACATAACGGAATCACAATGCTTTGTTATATCCTCTGCTTCCGTTCCCATGGAAACCGCCGCATTGAACAGCCTTGCTCCGTCAAGATGAACAGGTATGCCAAATCTATGCGCAACATCATATACATCCTTCATCTTTTCGGGGGCTATGGCCCTTCCGCTTGAATGGGCGTTCTCAACGCAGACAAGCCCTGTTTCGGGAAAATGGATATCCCTTTCCTTCCTGATTCTCTTTTCAAGTTCCCCGGGGTCAAGGATACCCAAAGGGCAATTGACGGCGCGCAACTGGACCCCGGCAATTATAGAAGCGGCGCCGGCCTCATGCTCGACTATATGGCAGCTTTCATCCAAAATAACCTCATTGCCCCTGGAACAATGTGTAAAAAGCGAAAGCTGGTTTCCGAACGTTCCGCTTGGAACAAAAATCGCAGCTTCCTTTCCCGCGACTCTCGCTGATTCCTTTTCAAGCTCGATTACCGTGGGATCATCCCCGCAGACATCGTCCCCGACCTCCGCATTATACATGGCCAGCCTCATCTCTTCCGTGGGTTTTGTTACGGTATCACTCCGAATATCAATCATCCTCATACAATTCTTCCTTTCACCCGGGTTTCAACCGGCATTGTGTCAGAGTGTTCTAACAATGAAATTATAGTCGGTTGCCTGTTCGCTTCATAATTTATAATATAAAATACCGGGGGTTTTCACAAGTATGCTTCTATCCGGACCCAGTATATTTTTGCTGCCCTTATATCAGCATGCCCAACCCGATTATACTGCGGGTCACGACGGCCGCTTTGACTATCCGGCTTATTCCGGTTTTCCTGTATGCCGGAAATCTTATCCTCCCGCTTCTGTCAAAAACCTTGTTTATTAAAAAACCGGCAACTATCACTATATAGAAATGGATTTAACCTTCGATTTATATTAAAATGTGTTTAAATATTTACAGGAGGCACTTCATGGACAAAATGACAAGAATCGATATCATAACCAGACCTTCGAAATTTGATGAGCTAAAGGAAGCCCTCAATTCAATCGGGGTTACGGGAATGACCGTAAGCCAGGTGATGGGATGTGGAATGCAAAAAGGCTCCCGGGAGATGTACCGCGGGACCCCTGTTGAAATAACGCTTCTCCCAAAGATTAAAATTGAAACCGTTGTCTGCGAAGTCCCTGTTGACCTTGTGATTGAAACCGCAAAAAAGGTTCTCTATACCGGGGAGATAGGCGACGGGAAAATTTTTGTATATACCGTTGATAATGCAATAAAGATCCGCACCGGTGAAGAGGGCGTAAAGGCGCTGTAGAGCTTGTTTTCTGTACTTAGCTTCTTTTATTTGCCCAATGCTTCAAGGATTTGCGCCGCATGCTCATTTGGCGAAACCTTCGGGAACACATGTGAAATCAACCGGTCCTCTCCAATTATGAAGGTAGACCGCACTATTCCCATGTATTTTTTCCCATACATGCTTTTTTCGCCCCATGCTCCGTATGCCCCGGCCGTCAAATGGTCTTCGTCCGAAAGCAGATGGAAGGGTAGTCCAAGCTTTTCCCTGAAGTTATCATGTGAGGTTTGTCCATCCGGGCTAATTCCGACAATCACCGCGCCGGCATCCATGATGTCATCATAAACATCCCTGAATCCCTCCGCCTCTATGGTGCAACCGGATGTGTTATCCTTGGGGTAAAAATACAGGACCACCTTTTTCCCCTCGAAATTTTTCAGTGAAATCTCTTTTCCCTCATGGTTTTTCAATATGAAATCAACTGCCCTGTCTCCTGGTTTAAGCATTTCTTCGTCCTCCTGTCAGGTATTATTAATATTCATACCCCTCTCCAAAGGCGGATAACAGGGCAAAAACAGCTGTTTTTTGCGGATTTGAAGAAAAAAGGCCGCCAATTTGATATATTTTTCAACTAAAAAAATAATTCTCTTGTGTTAAATATGTTTATACTATATAATACTGTCCGTGAGGGGAAAATTCCCTTGCCCGGTAAAAGCACTTTTGTTTGAATCGGTTGGTTTGAATAATTGTTGCGGAGATTCGCTTGGTGGAATCAAATGCTCATGGGATAATGTCGGTTTCTCGGTTACCCTGGAGAAAGTTTTCTACACTTCGTCTATACCACAGCAATTAAAAAAAGTTTGTACAGAGAAAGAGGTAGGAATATGTACGAGGATAAGACATTGACATGTGCTGATTGCGGTGAAGAATTTCAATTCACAGTATCGGAACAGGAATTTTACGCAGAAAAAGGGTTCTCAAATGAACCTAAAAGATGCCCTGATTGCAGATCTAATCGCAAAAGAACGCGTTTTAGCGGCGAACGTCAGATGCATGATGCAGTATGCGCAGGATGCGGGAAAAAGACACAGGTTCCCTTCAAGCCTACGGGTGAACGCCCTGTTTACTGCAGCGATTGCTTCAAAGCAAAAAGAAGTAGTTATTAATAACAAATCTTTAGTCTAAGAGCAACGAATGAAACGGCCCCGCCATGCGGGGCCTTTTTTACATCCTGTCGCCTTCTATTATTTTTTTCATGCCCCCGGGATCAAGAATTTCAATTTGCCGTCCGTTGAATGACAGGACACCTGCATCCCTTAGTTTTATCATCTCCCTTGATAATGATGGTCTTTCAACGTTGAAAAATTCAGCAAGCTCATATCTTTTCATGGGTAAGTCTATGATACTTTTGCCTTTTTCCAAATAAATATTGTAAATATATGTACAAATTTTTGTTTTCAATCCCTTTATCGCCATGTATTCGATCCGTTTTGTGAGATTGACAGCCTTCCATGATAATATGCCAAGCATGTTTTGCTGAATTATGCGGTGTGCCTCGCATGCATTTGAGCACTGCCGCACTATGCTGCCCGGGATAATGTACATCACCGTGGAGTCGGTCAGACTTTCTACCGTGGCCGGCCACAGTCTCTCAAAGGCAAACGCCGCCGTTTCACCAAACAAGTCTCCTTTTCCAACGGATCCCAGTATAACCCTGTTTCCGGTAATCCCTGTCTTGAAAATTCCCATGGTTCCGCAAAGAACAAGACCGATTCCAAACAGGTCCCTTCCTTCAACTGCAGCAACATCGCCTTTTTTGTATTTTCTTATTACCGGATTCATGCATCCCAGCAAATGCTCCATTTCGCCCGATTTTATTCCCAGGAACAACTTGCTCTCCGCCAATGTTTTTATATATGTTCTGTACATATTTCTCCTACGTGTAACATATGTTACCAATATTATGAGTGAATTATATTATATTTACATTGTCTGTGCAATGGCACGGATAAGCGTGGAAGGTGCAGGGGTTTATACGCTTTTACCGGGAAATTCCCGGGCCCGGGATGCTTTAAAATGTAAAACAAGGCTATAAACAAGGCATTTTTACATTATCCGGCAAACCCTGGTTACATAAAGGAGATTAATTTTTTGAAAAGAGCAATAATACATATCGACGAGGAAAAATGCAATGGATGCGGGCTTTGCATAAGCGCCCGCCACGAAGGAGCCCTTCAGTTGGTTGATGGAAAGGCACGCTTGATTCTTGAATCATATTGCGATGGATTGGGAGACTGTCTTCCCGAATGTCCAAAGGGTGCGATAACGCTGGAGGAACGCGATGCCGCCGAATATGACGAAGAGGCCGTCAAGGCAAGAACAGTTGAAACGCCTTGCCATTCCTCAGAAACACTGGAGTGCGGTTGTCCCGGCTCACAGACCCGAACAATCCATCATGAATCCACAAACAGCAAGGATCAGGGAAATACGTCTTTTTCTATTCCGTCCCAACTGCGGCAATGGCCGGTTCAGATCAAGCTGGTTCCAACAAGGGCACCATTCTTCAACAACGCACGGCTTCTTGTCGCTGCAGATTGCACCGCCTATGCCTATGCCGGTATCCATACTGACTTTATCAGGGATCGTATAACAATAATCGGATGTCCCAAGCTCGATATGACGGACTACACTGAAAAACTTTCCGCAATAATCAAGAACAATGATATACGCAGCATTACCGTTCTTAAAATGGAGGTTCCCTGTTGCAGCGGTCTCTCGAACTCTGTCAGGAATGCGATGGTTGACAGCGGCAAATACCTGCCCTGGAATGTTGTAACCGTTACAACGGACGGACAGCTGATAGAATCGTAGGCATTTGTATTAATCCACTGTCTGAACGCGAGCTGCCGCCGGGCTGTATTTTAGGCTGTCTTTCTCCCTTTGTTTTTGTGGTAAAATATCCTTGGATGGTTAAGCCGCACTTATTGTATGCAAACGCATCGGAATGACGGTTCGAGTTGTTTCCGAAAAGGGCAAGGGTGGCTGCGGCGGCGTAAGGGAAAGATGAAAAAAACAGTTATTGCCCTGATAATAATAATTCTGCTATGTTCAGCTGTTTTTGCAGCCTTTTATCTTGTGACTCAACGGGGTGCACTGGCTTTTGACGCTTGCTTCTATGCAGACGGCGATTTTACCGGACCAGCTGTGTGCTACGATGCGGCCTTGTATAAAAGCAATGCATTGCTTGATGCCGTCCGGTCGTCTGAAAAATCAGCGCTTACCGATTTCAATGGTTATTACAAGGGCACCCTGCAAGTTACATACAAGCCGGATATAACAATGGATTATACGGTCTTGATAAATCCCTGGTCCGGAATCGGACTGATAGAAAAAGGATTGCTGTCAAAAAAGTATTTTTTGCTTGAACCTTCCGTCATGGAGTTTCTCCTTGAGCCCATATCCCTTGGAATTGTATCGCCCGGCGACGGGGAGCCCGAGCCAATAAATTGCACCGGCGCCATCACCGCAATACCGTCAAGCCTTGTTTTTCAAGGCGGCAGGCCCGAAATGTCAAAGAGCACCCGCGAATACAAACTTCATGCCCTGCTGACCGCCGGCTTCACCCTTGAGTATGACCTTTTCCTTGACATGGAATCAGGAAATGCGTTTGCCAGAACCCCATCAGGATATTATTCAATCCCGGAGGAATGCGCAGAAGTTTTGTTTTCACTTGATTCCGTTTTCCCCGAGTATATTAGCATAAATCAGCCAATCCCTATGATTTCGCTGACCGCCCCCCATGTTCTTATCCCCCTGTCAACCGAATCTTCCTGGACTCATGTAAAACCTTCGGGCGATGAATATATAAGCAATCCTTCCCACCTTGAGTCCAATGTTTCCCAGACCATCGAGGCGGGAACCCAAATCAAGGCTGTTTTTGAAGATGAAAACGCCCCGGACCGTCTTTCCCTGGTGGAAATCAGGGACGGAGAAATTCACAAAACCTTTGATTTGCTTTCACAGAACGCTTTTGTGCCGTCTTTCGAGGGACTGATCGAATACCGTCTGGAAGCTTTTTATGACGCGAATAACTATCCGGGGTCGCACGGGACGGTGGTTCAACGTTACATATTCGACATGAACCTTCCATCGGAAGCAAAGATGCTTTACAGTGCGGTGCATCCGGGGGACGTGCTTGCATTTTTCGTGGATTATGCGGATGAAGGGGAGTCATACTCAATAAAATCAAACCTCAAGGGCTTTACCGGTGAGCTGATGCCATATAATGATAGTCTGATCATTTATATTCCTGTAAACTGGTGGACTTCTCCGGGGACATATTATGCGGAACTATACAAGACTGTGCCGGGTGAAACCGAACTTTTTGAAAAATACTCAATAACCGTACTTCCCGACAATTTTGAGACAACCAACCAGCAGCTGGTTGTCTCGGATGAACTTGCGGACAAGGCAAGTGCAGATGCATCCGCATATGATGCAATGAGGGTCGCTGCCGCAAAGGCCCGCAGCAATCCGACATCGTACCTTGAAGGCGCCTTCGTCATGCCTCTTGACGGTGAGCTTGGAACCAGCTTTGGCCGAACGAGGTATATCAACGGGGCGAATCCATACAGGCACTCCGGACTTGACATCGACGGGGAAACCGGGGATCCCATAGTCGCGGGAAACAGCGGTGTCGTCGTCATGGCGGAAGAGCTGATAAGATGCGGAAACACGGTTATAATCGACCATGGCATGAACCTTTTCACGAGCTACCTTCATATGAGCGCATTCGATGTGTCGGTAGGGGATTTTGTTGAAAAGGGAGATTTAATCGGAAAAGTTGGCTCAACGGGTTTTTCCACCGGCTCGCATCTCCATTGGGCCGCCACATTGAACGGGAATTATATCAGTCCCCTGTGGCTTGTGGAAAATCCCATCGTACCCATGGAATAATCGTATGAGGGGTCATATGAATCTTTCAATACTTAATTCAGTTCCTTTGGCGGCGCAGGCAAAGAGAATACTTTTGAGCCGTTTCTATGAAGCCTTCCCTCATTCATTGGAAAATGCAAAAACTTTCATAGTTTCATTTGAAACACGTGAAGCCGGGGGTTATGGACTTTATGTAAAGAACGGCCATATAATCATATCCGCGGGGAGCGTTTCGGAATTCATCGCGGGAGCCGGGACATTGCTAAACCTCATCAGGATGTCCGTTGTCAACAAAACGGCCCTGTCGGAAATGCATATTGAGGATGTTCCGGAGTTTTCAATCAGGACTCATTATATGCCGGCCCATTTTGGGAACTCTTTCGAAGCGGCATGGCCAAATGAAATGAAACGGTATCTTGAGGATGCTGTCCTGGCCGGCGCGAATGGCTATGGCGACTGGTTCGATCCCAACGACATGCCGGATCCCTACAGTCCCCATGTGTATTGCAGCAAATCAATGTCCCTTTGGGAAAAGAAAAAGGAAAACCTCAGGACCGCCAAAACGCTCGGGATGGGCACCATGCTTGTCGTCACGCATAACGTTGCTTTTACAGACCAGCTTCGCCCTGAATGGCTTGGGAAAAGGAGCCGTCGGCTTCGCGTTCAGGGTCAGGTGCTTTGTCCTTCCAATCCCGCGGCACGTTCAGTTTGCCTGAAGAACCATGACAATCTTTTTAAGGATCTTCTTGCATCCGGTGTGTTGCTGGACCGCATCGCCCTTTGCCCATACGACGACGGGGGCTGCGCCTGTGAAAAATGCCAGCCGTATTATCCTGTCTTTTTATCAATGGCTGTCGAAATCCTTGCAATTGCACAGAAATATTTTCCTGCAATCAGGCTTGACATAATCGGCTGGTGGACCTCGGAAGAAGAGATGGGTTTGCTCAGGAATTTTATCCGTTCGATAGGAGAGGAAGTATTCGGTCATTTTCAATTCAACCCCCCGTATTCCAGAAGTCATGATATTCCTGGGAATATCCGTGAATTCACAGGGGACATTCCTTTAAGCACCTTTGTTCACATAGGTTATTCGGACACCAGGGAGGATGTCTATAATCGATATGGCGTGCACTCCGCCCCGGATCGGTTGAAATCCTTGATTTCGACTTTCAGGAATGTGGACTGTTCCGGACTCAATACATACAATGAGGGATTCGGGGATCACCTTAACATGCATCTTTCCTCCCGGCTTGCCCGCAATCCGGAAACATCCGTGCGGGAAATCATCCTTGATTATTGCGCGGCTATGTTCGGATGCCTGAAGGAACCAATGGAATCCATCGCCTCGATACTCGGGGAAATGCAATATTCTGATTTTTCAAAGGCAGGGGAATGGTATGCGAAACTGGATGGACTTAAAGCTTTAATCAAAACTCCTCCCCGGCAATCCTGGGCATTCGACCATATCATTATAAAAGCCCGGCTCATGGAACTGGATTACCGCATAGGAAACCGCATTGACTGGAAGACTCCTGCGGATATCGGCCCCGCAATGAATTTAATTGAAGAAAGACTTGAATTAAGTGAACTATTGTGGAGGGATGTATACGGTCTAGGGGTTCTTTCCCATGCTTTCATACCGGGCAGGATGTATCCTGAATGGTATGGGAAATATGCATCGATCATGGAAAAGGATAAAAGCCTGATCGTTCCGGGTTCTGTAATTGGCAAAGATGTCTGACCATCCATGTCTTTCCGGACGCATCGCACATTGACCGGTTGCATTCATCTGCCGATTCAAAGGTTGCCTTTCATTCCAACTCCGGTTCCTTGTCCGTCATTTGAAGCACAAGGGTTCCCCCGCCTGCAAGATCGTCATGATATATCCTTGAGTCAACGAGATGTTTTCCATTGAACATGGCTGAATCCACATATGGCCTGTCCGGCGAATTGTTCTTCATAATAATCCTAAACTCATCTCCGGTATAATATTTTTGATCAAGGCTTATGATAATTTCATCAAATATCGGCGAACCTATTTCATATAAAGGCTTTTCATACGCCCCTCCTTTCAAATCAAACAGACCGATGGCAAGAAGTATGCTCGTACCAGCAGAAAGTCCACAGTCGTCATCCTCACAAAACCCGCATAGCCCCGTTGATGAAAAAAGGGCCTGTCTGACCTTTCTGCTCCATTTTTGGGAGAGGCCGCACGCACCTGCATGATTGAAAAGCGACACAGTAAACCTTGTGTTTTCATTGCCATAATTAATGAATGCCCTGTCCCTATGCAATTCGGGCTTACCGGCATAATAATTCATTTCACCTGCCATTTGAAAGGCATGATTCAACTTATCGATAAAAGCCCGCCTTCCGCCCATCAGCTCAATCAAACCGGGGATATCGTGCGGCACATAGAAAGTATATCCCCATCCGTTTCCCTCGCAGAATCCCTTCAATGACAGCGGATCATATGGTTCGATAAAACTTCCATCCTCATTTCTAGGCCTCATGAACCCCGTGCCTGAATCAAAAAGATTCCTGTAATTCCCTGATCTTTCCAAAAATAGCTCGTGGTCCCCGTATTTGCCCAGGCTTTTTGCAAGCATGGCAATGCACCAGTGGTCATATGAGTATTCAAGTGTCTGCGCTGCTCCATCACAATGGTATCCCGGTGATTTTCTTTCTCTCTCCGGGATATATCCTCTTTCTATAAAAAATTCTATTCCTCCGTCCAGGCAGCTGCCGTGCTCATATCCCGACTTGCTCATAAGCCCCCCCGGGAATGCGTTCTTTCTAATGCCTTCATAGGCAGCCTCTATGTCAAAATTCCGTATTCCCTTCATGTATGCCGAAGAAATAAAAGCACCGGAGTGCGCTGCAATCATTACAAAGGTATAGTTTCCTCCCGATGGACCCCTGGGTATCAATCCGCCGTTCCTGTACATCTCTACAAGCGACCGGCAGTAATCGTTCTTGATATCGGGGTAAGCAATATCCCATAGCAGGCCCAGGCTCCAGTGGGCTCCCCAGAATATATCTGCGTTTGATAAAAATTGATGTTCCGGATTTCCGTTTTCATCAATGGGAATCTGCCTGATTACAGGCTTGCCGCCGGTCATATCGCAGTATTTTCCGTCTATGTCATTTATGATATGTCCCCCGAAGGAAGTTCTCCATAAATCCGTGTAAAATTTTATTTTTTCTTGCTCTTTTCCTCCCCTGACCTCTATCCTCCCAAGAAATTTATCCCATTCGATCCTCGACTCGGAAACAACCCTGTCAAAATCCCAGTGGCAGACTTCGGCCATCATGTTTTTTGCAGCCTGTTCAGCACTTACAAACGACAATGCAGTTTTAACTATGACTTCCCGTGAGTTATGGTCTTCAAAATAAAGTGAAAAGCAATTTCCTTCCTTTTCAACCATTTCCTTAATTTGAGCGCTGAATTCCATGTGGTAATATATCCTGCATTCCCTCGGTCTTCTTATCGTCGGCGCGTTTTCCGTAAAGCCTTCAATGGCTGACCCTGAAACCATTTCAAGTTTTCCGGCGCTCATGCTGCTAGGTCCGAGTGTTTTTCCCAGGTCAATCATCAATGCCCTGCCGTGCCCGGGTTGAAACGTATACCTGTGGATACCAACCCGCTTGGTTGCGGTAAGTTCAGCGGTTATACCACATTCTTCAAGAATAATTTTGTGATATCCGGGCCGGACCGACTCCGACTCGTGGGAATAAAAGTACCCGTCTTTGATTCCTTCATTGAATTCACCGCTGAATGGGAGAACCGGTATTGCGCCCAGCTGCCAGGAATGCATATGTGAAAAACACTTGATTCTTGGAGAGTTATACCTATAGCCCACTCCCCAGGTACCATCGGTATCTGTATCGGGGCTCAGTTGGACCATTCCAAAAGGCATGCTTGCGGATTGGAAGAAAACCCACCTTGGATTTGGTTTAGCTGTGTCAATCAGAGGATTTACATAATCATATGGGCTTTTTGATTGGCCGGGCATGATTTATTCTCCTTTTTGAACTCCGCCCTGCATTCGTCTTCTATAAAAAAGCAGCCTATCTCCTTCTGCCGGTTCTCTTGCGGATATTTGCAAAAAGTTCCTTCTCCTTCTCAAGCCCGGTTTCTTTTTTGCTTTTCAAAAGCAGTGTGATGTTCAGTCCCATCAAGGAAATGAAAGTAAGGAAGAACAGTATCTTGAACTCCATATATGGTATGAAGGAAATCCCATTCTCGAGCACGGAGCCCCTTATCAGATTGGCAATCGTAGGGGCAATAAGTACAAGTATTGCAATGGTCGTCGTGAAGAATCCATCGTATATCGTCCTTCCTTCCCTCGGTACATGTGAAAACCTTTCATTGAATGTGGACAAACCCCATGCCGGATTAAGGATGGCTCCGTTTATATTGAGAAAGAATATCAACAGATGAGCATTTGTCCTGAACATTATCAAATACAAGGCCGCATGTATCATGAAAAACACCATTGCAAGCCGCATGACCAGGTTTGAACCGTATTTGTCCATGAATTTTCCCCAAAGGGGATATAAAAGCATTTGTATCACTGCGCTCATCGAACCCATGACGGTAAGATAAGTATAGGATATCTCCATGTACTTGATTTCATATACAGCCGCGAATGTCATGGAAAGAAACCAGAACATGTGGAAGACTACCTGTATTATCAAAAAACCCCGGAACTTTTTATTTTTCATCGGAATGCTGAACAGCTCGCCGAATTTGATTTTCCTACGGGTTCCTTCATGGGCAGGGGGATTGGTTATCTTATAAAAGGCATAAGATTCAAACAGTGAAAAAATCCATGCCGCGGAATATATTATGCAAAACGCAAGATACTTGTCTACACTGGAATCAAGGAAGTTCCCCGATATGACGGGAAGTATGGCTGAGACAACAAGCGAAAAAACGGACCTGACGCCCATGTAGCGGCCCCTGATGGACGAATCTATGGTGTCTACGAACCAGCTGTTGATCAATATTGACATTACGGCATTGACCGTAAGCCCGAAGAATGTGAACGGAAGCATCACAAATGGGGCTATTTCCCGCGAAACAATAAGAGGAACCCAGACCGCGGCGAAAATAAACGTCTTGCCTATGAAGTTAAGTATTATAACAAGTCTTCTGACATTCTTCACCCTCTCGGTCAGGGATCCCATGAATACAAGGAATATTCCCGCAAGGTTAGGCAATATCGGAATATAGGCCATTATCGTGTCGGAAGCACCCATGTATATGTATAGGCCCGTCAGGAAGACTCCCAGGAACAATGAGATTGTCATGGTCCCGAAAACAGACTGCAATATGAAGAAGTCCCTGTCTTTTTTCCCGGGGAATGTAAGCAGCTGCATATCGTTTCTGTAAAAAAGCAATATGAATGTTTTATATAATGCTGTTTTCAGCTTTGATTTTCTCATCCCCGGTGCTCATTCCTTTTACACTAAATATAACATGAACACAATAGCACGATATCAAAAATATTAACAGTACCCGCTGCCATTTTAAGGTTAAAGTTTAATTCTGCGAAAAGCCTGGCGGCTACACTTAGTATGATCTTTCCCGCCCGGACCAATCCTTGGTCCCCGGCCCATCATATTGTTCCCGTAAAAGTTTCACCTTGAAATACATCATCGCCTTTAGGATGAGGCAAGGAAGGAAATCGCATCATACACATTATATACACACAGCAGGATTACGATGACAACGGTTGCGTCGAAAACAAGACTCAATTTCTTTTCGCTAATTCTTGAATGAATCAGCATCCCTGCTATGCCGCCAACTATACCGGCCGGTATCATATACCAAAGCATAGTAAGGTTATATTGTGAAAACCCCATATCAACTGCAACCGCCGCCAGCTTTGACGATTGGGCCAGCAGAATGATGAAGATAGAGCTTACCGCCGAGTCCTTCATGTTCATATTCAAAAGAATATAAAGAACCGCTACATTAACCGGTCCTCCGCCTATACCCAGAAATGACGATATCATCCCCAGAACAGCGCCGACAATGAAAACAATCGGAATCCTGTCCAGGCAAACCCTTGGTATCCTGTTCTTGAACAATATGATGATCATCAGGATAATTATGAAGATTGATTGAATTATTTTTAAGGCGGAATCCCCCGCAACCCCTACAAGAAGGTAAAACAGTTCTTTTCCCGCAATTCCGCCGGCAATGGCGCCAAGGGATAAAACAATAACCTTTTTGCTTATCTTCAAGCCTCCCGATACTCTTTTTACGGTTGTTACGACTGCCATTGACAGGACTGATGCAGATGAAAGAATCCCAATGGTTTCAATGTCAAAATGACCAAGGGCATCAAGCGCCGGCTTGATGATAACCCCTCCGCCCACACCCGCAAGCGCACCCGCAGTGGTTGCCACCAGGACAATTATAAAATATACCGCCGCCATTGTTACTGTTCCACCTTTATCGATTTATTATACATAAGCTGGGGTTCATTTTCAAATCCTCTTTTTATTATCTGGTTATATACCCTGTTAATATTATATGGTATTATTAAGCAAGTCCCCGGAGATTTATTCAATTCGGCAGGATTAATCCGGAAATGATTATTCTATTGTCTGGAGGTTATGAAATGGCTGAGAGAAGATACCTTACGGTTCCCAATTTTTTGTCGGTGTCAAGGGCGGTGTTCCTGCCTTTGCTGTATTTATTTGTACTCAACGGAATGGAAACAGCGTTTCTCATCGGATACATTCTATTGGGCTCAACCGATTTCTTCGACGGGCTTATTGCCAGGAGGTTCAACCAAAAAACCGAGATAGGCAAAGCCCTTGATTCAATCGCAGACCTTTTCTTCTATATTTCATCGGCATATTTTCTTTCCGTCCTTTATCCCGAGTATCTGGTCCCGAACACGGTTTTGCTGGTTGTGTTTTTCTCGCTGCTTTTCCTGTCTTTCGTGGTTTCCGGTATATTGTGCAAAAAGCCCATAATGATGCACACAACCCTGCTTCGTCTTGGAGGAGTGCTTGTTTACGCTGCAATCATAATGTCATACTTCATTGATACATCCTGGTTCATAGCACTGGTTCTGATCAATTACCTCGTTGCCTTTTCGGAGGAAATCCTGATATTCATAAAGCATGGGGAAGTTGATGCGGATACTACCTCGATATTCAGGATTATCCCAAAGACAAAAACCTGATACATAAACAATGGTATCCGGCGCTTTAATCGGCGGCTTTTGCGCTTTTTATTTTTTCCAGGACCTGTATTCCCTTCAAATAGAACCTTGGCACATGAAACGGGCCTTTCCAGACAGAGCCCTTTACCGATGAGGCCAGGCTTCCGTCCCTGTGCAGATAACCAAACCACTCGCCGTATTCCTCATCGTTGAACCTGGCGAACGACCAATCGTGAACCTTTTCATACCATTCGCTGTATTTTGGATTTCCCGTCGCATGAAAGGCCAGCAACAATGCGTATAAAGCCTCATTATGAGGCCACCACAGCTTCATGTCCCATTCAAGCGCATACGGGGGCTTTCCCTCCGAGTCAACAAAATAAAGCAATCCGCCGAATTCCCTGTCCCATCCAATTTCAAGCGAATCATCAAGTATGCCAAGCGCCGCTTCCTGTAATTCCATATTATTCTGTTCCATGGCCTCTTCGAGTATGAACCATGCGCTTTCAATGGCATGGCCCGGATTTACGCATCTCCCTTCAGGAATATGGCTCATATATTCACCAAAAGGCCCGGTATTCTCAAGCAGGCAGCCAAGCTCCGGCTTATAAAAGCTTTTTGTTATAAGCCTGCATGAATCATTGATTATCCCGGTGTAATCAAATGTGTCGTCAACGGCCCGCATGGTCTTGCAGAGGTCGATTATTATCATTGACGGGGAATGCGCCTTGAAGTTCATCATTTCACCCTGATATTTAGGGGGTATGGCTCCCGGGACATTGAATGCGTCATATACCGTGCGAAAGGATTTTTTGGCAAGCTCCAGTGCTTCTTCATCTTCGGTGGCACGGTAATATTCGGCAAACCCCGCGGCCGCAAAAACATCTGAAAACACATATCGCCTCTTCATCACAGGATTTCCTTCGCGATTCATCCTGAAGAACATCCTTCCGTCCGAGTCCTTGCAGTAATTTTTCAGAAACCGATAGCCCTGCACTGCGGCCTCAAGGTATTCGTCATTTTTTCCGAACTCATTGAACAGGCGCGAGAATGTCCAGACTCCCCGCCCCTGCATCCACACCGGCTTATCAGTGCTAATGATCTTCCCGTCCCTGTCGAGCCATGTCATGTATCCGCCGTATTCATGGTCGATTGCGTTATTAATCCAAAACGGCATGACCTTGTCAAACAAATCCCTTTTATAAAGGGCAGTCAGATTCTTTGCATTCAATGTTTTCATACGGCACCCCCTGGTTTATAGAATGATTATACAACAAAGCCTGCCATGGGTTTGACCGCGCAGCATAAAAATATGAATATTATCATCATGGTTGATATTCTTCAGCCAAGGGCTGCCTTGAATTCCTTTATCAACAGAGGCAGGATTTCCATTGCATCGCCGACTATGCCAAAGGTGGCAACCTTGAAGATGGGAGCGTCGGGATTCTTGTTAATGGCGACTATGATGTCAGATGATGACATACCCGCAAGATGCTGCACGGCCCCGGAAATTCCACAGGCAAAATAAACATGGGGTCCGACGGTCTGCCCCGTCTGTCCGACCTGGTGGTTGTATTCTATCCAGCCCGCATCCACGGTAGCCCTTGATGCCCCCACCGCACCGCCCAGCACTTCGGCGAGCTCGTTTATCAATTTGAAATTCTCAGGGGCC
Organism: Clostridia bacterium; assembly: GCA_016935835.1. Classification (GTDB taxonomy): domain Bacteria; phylum Bacillota; class Clostridia; order DUPQ01; family DUPQ01; genus JAFGQE01. Next base: position 42,493 of record JAFGQE010000024.1, read on the forward strand.
CCGAGTCCCCTTCCTCCCGAAACTATGACATCGGCTTCCGCCAGCGAAACCATTTCAAATATCGTCTTTACAACTTCCCTGACCTTGACCGATGTCTCCCGGGGGATACTGACCTCCGGCCTTGTCACGAGGCCCTTCCTGCTGTAGTCAGGTTCGAGCGGCTTCATTACCTTGTGCCTGACGGTTGCCATCTGGGGCCTGTGGTTGGGGCATATTATGGTTGCCATCAGATTGCCGCCGAACGCCGGCCTGGTCTGAAGAAGCTTGCCGTCCGCCGGGTCTATCTCAAGCCTTGTGCAATCCGCAGTCAGGCCTGTGTTTATTCTTGACGCTATCCTTGGTGCAAGAGATCTTCCATATGTAGTCGCCCCCATAAGAAGTATCTCCGGCCTTCCTTTTCTTATCATCTGCACAAATATGTCCGAATAGGATTCATCATTATACACTGCAAGTGACCCGTCCTCGACTGCCATTACTTCATCCGCCCCGTATGCTATGAGCTTTTCACATGCATCCGAAAGCTTGTCGCCGATGACCACCGCAGTCAGCCGCGTTTTCCTGTCGTCGGCCAGTTTCCTGCCGGCTCCGAGCAATTCGTATGAAATGGGCTCGGGCACCCCGTTCTTTTGTTCTGCAAAAATCCAAACCCCGCTGTATTTTGTTATGTCAACAGCATTTGATACCGGCCCTTTTTCATAATCAATCGCATTGAATTTGCATGCGGGCACACATATTCCGCACAAAGTGCAGTTATCAAGTATCACCGCTTTTCGTCCGTCCATCCTGATTGCCCCGAAAGGGCATGCCTTGACACATAGCCTGCATCCTATGCAGCTTTCTTCGATTATTCTTATTCCTGACATTTGTATCTCCCGTTATTTGACTGTCATGAATTTCATTGACAGCAATTTTTCCGCCAGCCGTTTTACCTGTTCCCCGGGGGTTCCCTCTATCATTTCGCTATTGACATCATGCACCGGCACAAATGTTTCAACCACCTGTGTCGGCGAGCCCTTAAGACCGCACAAATCCTTGTCCGCCCCTATATCGTCGGCCGTCATTATCCTGATTTCCGCTTTTTTCGCCTTCATCATTCCCTTGAGAGAGGGAAGCCTTGGTTCATTTATTTCCTTGACAACCGTAATGACCGCAGGCAGCGGCATCTCTATAACCTCATACCCGTCCTCGGTCATCCGCTGGCACCTTATATAGCCTTTGCGGATTTCCTCTATTTTCCTGACATATGTCGTATGGGGTATGCCAAGTTTTTCGGCAAGTCCCGGGCCCACCTGGGCGGTATCCCCGTCCATTGCCTGCTTGCCGCAAATGACCAGGTCGAAATCGCCGATTTTGTTTATCCCCTTTGACAGGGCATATGAAGTCGCCAATGAATCGGAGCCTGCAAAAGCCCTGTCGCTGAGCAAAACCGCCTCATCTATGCCAACCGCAATAGTTTGCCTGAGCAGCTCAGCGACGCTGGGGATTCCCATGCTTATGACCGTGGCCTTGCCGCCTGTCTGTTCCTTGATCCTGACACCTTCCTCAACGGCATATGTATCAAAGGGATTTATTATCGCTTCCGCTCCTTCGCGTATTATCGTATTTGTTTCCTTGTTCATCTTTACTTCATTGGTTCCGGGAACCTGCTTCACGCAGACTATTACATTCATCTTTGCTCCTTTGCCATCCTATTTAGAAACCTTCTGGCTCTTAATCAATTCAAGCGCGATTACATTTCTCTGAATCTGGTTCGTGCCTTCGTAAATCTGTGTTATCTTGGCGTCCCTCATCATTTTCTCAACGGGATATTCCTTCATGTACCCATATCCGCCCATTACCTGAACGGCGTCGACCGTGACCTTCATCGCCGTATCTGATGCAAAGACCTTTGATATCGCCGATTCCTTCGATATGGATTTTGCACCGCCGTCAATGTGCCTGCAGGTCTGATATACAAGGCACCTTGCGGCTTCTATCTGAATAGCCATGTCGGCAAGCATGTGCTGTATGGCCTGGAAGGATGATATCGGTTTGTCAAACTGAACGCGCTCGCCGGAGTATTTAAGCGCCTCGTCAAAAGCCCCCTGTGCAATTCCCAGTGCTTGCGAGGCAACGCCCGGCCGTGTCCTGTCCAGCGTCTTCATTGCAACCAGGAATCCCATTCCTTCCCTTGCAAGAAGATTTTCCCTTGGAATCCTGCAGTCTTCAAAGACAAGCTCGCTGGTTACGGACGCCCTGATTCCCATCTTGTTTTCCTTTTTGCCAAAGGAAAACCCAGGCGTGCCCTTTTCAACTATGAATGCGCTGAAGCCCCTTGCACCCTTGGATCTGTCGGTGCACGCTATTACTGTATATACCTCGGCCTCTCCCCCGTTTGTTATCCATTGCTTGGTGCCGTTAAGGATATATTCATCCCCGTCGGCCTTTGCAGTTGTTTGTATCCCCGCGGCATCGCTGCCCGCGTTTGCCTCGGTGAGCCCGAATGCGGCAAGCTTCTTGCCTTGGGCTATGTCGGGCAGATATTTTGCCTTCTGTTCCTCTGTTCCGAAAAGTATTATCGGGTATGTACCCAGGCCGGTTCCTGCATATGCAAGCGCTATTCCCCCGCAAGCCCGGCTCAACTCCTCTACGACCAGCGCCATTTCAAAAATTCCACCCCCGAAACCGCCGTACTCCTCAGGTATGTATACTCCGAAAAGGTCGGAGTCGGCAAGCACCTTCACTATATCCCTTGGGAAAATTCCCTCTTCGTCGTATTTCAATGCCACCGGTTTTATCTTTTCGTCGGCGATCTTTGCAGCCAGGTCTTTTATCATCTGCTGTTCTTCGGTTAAAAAATAATTCATATGTTCTCTCCCATAAGTTATCCTGCCACGGCAGTATTTATCAGTTGATATTATTATCAGGTAACAACTTAGCTGTTCTATATTATATATTAGGGAATGCTGAATAACAAGGGATTTTAGATATTCAGCACCGGCGGCAGCCGGATGGATTGAAAACAGTTAATATTACGGCTTTTCAATCCATTTCCCTAATATCCGGCGAACCGAATAAGGCAAAGCAAGGTCTTAAGGCCTGTGAAGGCGCAGGGTTTTTACACATATATTAAGAAAAGCCTGTGCCTGAACCGCTTGAAAATGCAAAGCAAGATTATAGGCAGGGCATTTTCAAGTTATTCGGCAAGCCCTATATCGGGAATGCGAAATAACAAGGGATTTTAGATATTCAGCACCGGCGGCAGCCGGATGGATTGAAAACATTTGGTATTACGGCTTTTCAATCCATTTCCCTAATATCCGGCGAACCGAATAAGGCAAAGCAAGGTCTTAAGGCCTATGAAGGTACAGGGCTTTTACATATATATTAAGAAAAGCCCGCGCCTGAACCGATTGAAAATGTTAAGCCGGAATGCAAGCAAAGTATTTTCAAGTTATTCGGCAAGCCCTATATAAACCATGCGCAAAGCACAAGATTAAAATATTCCACTGATAATCCTAATCTTTTTGATGATTTCCTGTTATTGCTTTTCAATCCAACGGCTGATGTCCATAAAAAAATGGATCCGTTCCATGAACGGATCCATCTGATAAAATTTTCTATGGTGCAAGAAGCATGGCCGGGACATCTACCAGTCCATAACCGTAAGATGTGTCGTATCCAAGCGCCCCCAAATCCTCTACCGTTTCGGTGATTATACCATATACATCCTCTGGTATAAGCGCACCGTTGGTTGTCAGGAGCACCGCCACCGCGCCGGTCACATGGGGAGCCGCCATTGAGGTTCCGCTCATGTATGCATAAACGCCGCCTTTGTAAGTCGAATAAATGTAACCACCCGGGGCCGCAACATCCACCTCGGGTCCGATTGAGGAAAACGATGAAATCGTGTCATTGCTGTCAATGGATGATACCGCGATGACCTGTGGATATGCCGCGGGATAACCGACGCTTCCGCCATAGCTGTTGCCGGCCGAAGCCACCAAAACGATTCCCGCATTGTAAGCTTTTACCACCGCTTCTTCCAAAGATGAGCTCCCCGCTCCCCCGAGGCTCATGTTTATGACATCCATGCCGTTCGCTATCGCCCATTCGATTCCTGCGATTACCGTGGATATCGTTCCGCTTCCCCTTCTGTCAAGTACTTTCACGGCATAAAGGTTCAACGTGGGACCCACGCCCACAACACCAAAGTCATTGTCGACCGCCGCAATGATTCCTGCGACATGCGTTCCGTGGCCGTTGTCATCGTCGGCTGTCTTTCTCGGTGAAATAAGGTTGTATCCGCCCTTGATGTTTGCAGCAAGGTCCGGATGGTCGAGGTCTATCCCGGTGTCAATAACAGCCACCTTCACCCCGGTGTTAACAACCTGCTCCCATACCTCATCAGCTCCTATCCTGTCCACTCCCCACGGCAGCACCTCGCTTGGCGCCGGCGGCGGGGTTTCGGTGGGTACCGGAACCGGTTTCTTGTCCATCGTCACAATAGAGTCGTTTTCGATGCGCTTGATATTTTTTTCCGTCGCCAGCCTTTTCAATGCCGCGTCCGGCAGATAAGCGGAGACGGCGTTGATTATGGAAAGATGCCTTTCAACGGTACCCCCCGCGGCATTTACGAGCGCATCCATTTCATCCTCATCCGAGAAGCTCTCCTCGAATACTATTATTTTTTTATTGTTGTTTGCCGCAGATGAAGGATGCGAATATGCGTTTGAAAATACCAGCGCCAAAACCATTATGATTACCAGTAATAATTTCAGCTTTTTCATTTTTATCCTCCCCCACTCCCATGGCTTTGAAAGCCGAGGGAATACGCCTTCCGGCGCAACTTTATTTATTTTTTTCCTCTTTATTTTCTTCTTCCTTTGCTTTTTCTGCCTCAGTTCCCTTGTCCTTCTTGACTTTTGCCTGCTCTTTCTTCTTCTGTATCCTATCCCATCTGTTTTCCTGGAATATGTTCTTCATTTATATTCACCCCTATATAATTTATATGCATATTATACTCCCAATTTAGCCTGTATACAAAATCGGGAATGAACGGAAATTTATAAATCTGTCAGAATTACCCGCGCAGGAGCTCCGTCACCCCCCTTTATTTTAAGCGGAAGGGCATGCATCATATAAGTGCCCCCGGGAACATCCCTGAGCCTGAGTCCCTCAATGATTATGCAGCCTGCGTTCATCAGTGCAAGATGCGTTTCGTGCCCCGGCTGTCCCCTTTCAATTCCCAGCGCGTCTATTCCAACCCCGGGCACTCTTTTTTCAGCCAGGAAATCAGCGCCGCTTTTCTCCAGATATACGAAGTTGCCGTCGAATTCATCAGTAAACGAATTCCGGGTCTTCATTATTACAAAATCATCCGGGTCAATCCTTTCCTTTAGCAGCCTGGCGGCGGTTATGCCATCCTCCACGTCAGTCAGGTCGATGACCACGGCCCTGGAAATCAGCTTTGCCAGGTCGACCGATTCGATGGTTGCGCCGTTCTTGAGCATATGAAAAGGTGCATCAATATGGGTTCCGGTATGCAAACCGATCGTCATCTTTGATTCATTTATGCCCTTTTCCCCAAACTCATGAATCATCTCTTTTTTCAGCCTTTTTGAGTCACTATTATTATAAGCCATCATGTTTTCATGAATTTCCATTGATATATCATATATTCTCATTTTTTCCCTCCTTTTCGTGCCACCAGGCCCTTCCGTCTCTTTCAATCATTTCGTATGCTTCCGTCGGGCCCTTTGTCCCGGTTGCATAATTGGGGTAATCGCGTCTGCCTTCGGATGCCATCCTGTCAATGCTTTCTATAAATCTCCATGAAAGCTCCAGTTCATCCCACCTTGTGAACAGGGATGCATCATTGTTGACGGCTCCCATTATCAACTTTTCATATGCCTCGGGCGAATTGTCCTCATACAGGCAGCTGTGGCAGTAATTCATGTCCACCGGTCCGAAATTAAATCCGTCGCCCGGTTTTTTTGCATTGATTCTGAAAAAAACGCCTTCCTCGGGCTGTATCCTGATAACCAGGACATTCTGTTGTATATGTCCTGCACTCCCCGGGAACATGGGGACTGTTTTGTCTTTAAAATATATTATGACACACGTGGCCTTTTTATGCAGTCTCTTGCCTGCGAATATGTAAAACGGGACGCCTCTCCATCTGCGGTTGTCGATGCGAGTTTTCAGCGCTATGAAAGTTTCTGTTTCAGAATCCGGGGGAATTCCTTCTTCCTGCCTGTATCCCGGCGCCCCGGCCCCTTCGGTGAATCCTTCCCCGTACTGGCCCCTGACGATATTTTTGCCCGGGTCGCTTCCATCATACAGCCTGATGTTTTTCAGAACCTTCACTTTCTCATCCCTGATGGCCTCGGGGCCCAATGATGCGGGCGGTTCCATCGCAATCAGGGAAAGCATCTGGAGAATATGGCTCTGAAGCATATCCCTTACTATTCCGGTCTTGTCATAATACCGTCCCCTGCTCCCCACTCCAAGCGTCTCGCTTGAAACAATCTGTACATTGTCTATGTATTTTTCATTCCAGATTGGTTCAAAAATTGAATTTCCAAAGCGAAGCGAAAGTATATTCTGGATCATTTCCTTTCCCAGATAGTGGTCTATCCTGAATATCTTGTCCTCGGGCAGCATCTTCGATATGCTCTGATTCAGTCTCCAGGCTGTTTCAAGGTCGGATCCAAATGGTTTTTCAATCATTACCCTCTGCCACGAATCCTTGTTATCAAGCATCCGGTGCTCATAAAGTTTTTTGATTATCATTTCAAAGAACTCGGGGGCAACCGCCAGATAATACATTCTATTTCCCTTGGTTTTTCTCCCAGGATCCATTTCCGAGTAAGCTTTTTGCAGTTCTTCATATCCTTCGTCCTTATTGAAATCAATGTTTTTATAAACAACCCTTTTCCTGAAAGTTTCCCAATCCCTTTCATTAATTGTCTTTTTTAATTCATTTTCAATGAAATTCTTCATTTCACCCATATAGGACTCATTGCTCTTGTCGCGGCGGCCGACCGCGACAATGAAAAAGTCTTCAGGCAGCCTGTTTTGGCCATGCAGGGTGAACAAGGCAGGAATCAGCTTTCGTTTTGTCAGGTCCCCCGTTGCGCCGAATATTGTAAAGATGCAGCTTTCAGATATTTTCATTGCCGTACTCGCTTTCAGTTTCATATTCATCACGTTGCCGTGCTATTTTATTTTATACCCCTGTGCGGCGATTGCAACACCATGGTCAGCCACTGGTTTGATTGTTGTGTTTCCATTAAAAATCTGGGTAAGAATAAAAAAAGGACCTTTAATATATGAAAAAAACAAAAATTCTGACATTGGCATCCATACTGTTGATTATATTCGCTCTTGCGGCATGCTCAAAAGCTGTTGAAGCACCATCCGAAGGAACAATCTTATCCCCGGAGCCCTCTTCTTCACCATCTTCCACCCAGGGTGAATCACCGGATGCGTCCGTCTCCGCTCCTCCGACGGCGGTTGACGGCAGCGGGTCTCCATCGGATTCAGAAAACGCAAATGTTCCCGCCGACTATGGAGAAACAGTCTTTACCCTGGCCGAGCTTGCCAGATATGACGGAACCAACGGAATGCCTGCATACATTGCAGTGGACGGGGTTGTTTACGATGTGTCAAATGTGAGCGCATGGCGAAACGGAAGGCACAATGGATTTACGGCAGGCAAGGATCTTACCGAGGAGATAAAAAACATATCTCCCCATGGTACAAGCACCCTTTCCGGGCTGCCAGTGGCAGGCACTCTTTCCGAATAACTGCGAAAAACGGCGGTTCGCCGATTGGCATAATATGTGCCGGGTATTTTTGCCCGGCACATTTTCATCTTTGTCTTTGGCCGAGTTTTTTGCAGGAATCGAAATACTGTTCAATGTTTTCCAGGGGAATGTTGTGGGGAAGATCGCCTGCGGCGCGTATGAAGTAACCCGGATACTTTTTGCCAAGGTCCATGCAACGGCCCACTTCCCTGCGCACATCCTCCCTTGTTCCGCAGGTAAGTATGCGCGAATCCACATTGCCGCATATCACCTTTGATTTTCCATATTTTTCAAGAACCGGTCCAAGATCAACGTAATTGTCAACGATCAGTCCGTCGACGCCGACCGCGAACAGGTCGTCTATCAATTCGGTATAGTTGCCGTCCGATACAAAAATGAGTTTTTTCCCGGCTTTCCTGATGGGTTCAAATATTCTTTCATATCCGGGGAATATGTTATCCCTGTACCATTCCTTCGGGAAGACAAGCCCCCTGGTCAGGGCCAGGTCGTCGTGGCAGAATATGACCTCGGAGCCCGAGACAACCCATTCCTTTATATTCCTTACGGAAAATTCAGTGAACAGCTCAATTTTCCTCCTGAACCTTTCAGGCTCGGTTCGTGCGGTTACAAGAAACATTTCCCATCCAAAGGCCATTATGAAACATTGGAACAACGTGGTATAGTACAATCCCGTAACCAATGCCGAATCCCCTGCCAGCCTTGATCCCCTTATACATTCATCGAGGCGGTTTTTACGGTATTCCTCCGAAACTATCCTTACTCTTCCCGTGTTGTCCTCCAATGGATTGTATTCAAGGATCTCATCCTCGTCCCTGAAGACCCCGTCCTCCTCCCACTGGCTTCCCGTAAAGCCCCATTCGGTATAATGCACCCCATCCTCTATTCGCGAAGATTCCCCGGCGGAAAACTTATGTGATTTTTCCGGAATCGCCACATACCAGTCGATGTCAAGCTTTTTAATCAGCTCAATGATGGCTTTTTCCGGTTGTTCGAAAGGATCCAGCCCGGTTGTCTTCCTGATGAATTCAGGATGGTCCACCCATTCCTGGGCCGGAACCCGGTCTGTCGTTTCGAGGTTCATGGCCTTGACCGCGCGTTCTCTTGACATTTGGTACCTCCGCAAAAATATGGTTCACTAACAAATTATAACATGCGGGCATGCGCATATTGAAGGATAAGCAAATAAAAAAGGCGGGCACACCCGCCGTTTTAATTATTCGCTTTTTATATCGTCAAGGAATATTTCGCCGCCCCCCTGGCGTCGGCTTTTTATTCCTCCCGCTATTATTTTCATGCATTCTACCGTTTCACTGAAATCAAACGGAGCCTCGCCCGTCCTCAGGTAAGATATAAATGCCTCCAACTGCGCCCTGAAAGAATGATATGTGCCGCCGGATTCAGCGAATTCAAACGATTTGTCCCCGGCAAACATGGCTTTCCCAAACGACCCGAACATATCGTATATGGCGGCTATCACTATGTCCGCACCGCACGAATGCTTGAGGTGAACAATGTTCCTCTTCTCGTCCCCGGTGTTCCGCACGGATATGAAGCCGGGTCCCAGAATGGGATATATACCTTCAAGTGCATGTATTCCATATCTTTCCCAGGTCTTTGGGGTGGTTATCGTAACGTATTTCAGTTTGCCCAGATGATCGGCGGACCTTCTCAGCTTCTCAAAACCGGGGCTGTATCTCATTGAGCTTGATGACATGAATTTCCCGCCTTCCCTATGCCACTTGACAAAGGTCCGAAGGTCTTCCTCATTGTCGCACATGGGTTTGTCAATGAAAACCGGAATTCCCGCCTCGATGAAAGGCCTTGCTCTGTCGACATGCTCCCATCCCCTGTCCGTTGCTATTATTACCGCGTCAACTTTTCCGATTACATCCTCCGCCCGGGCAACCGGATTAGGTATGAGCGATGCCGCGGCGACTTTTTGCGTATCCTCCGGATCGTCGCACCACACATGCGTTACATTCACATCTGGAATTCTGAGGGTTTCCTTCGGTTGCTCACCCAGATAGTCCGGTATTGTCGGATATGGGCAAAGAGCCATTTTCCCTTCATCGTATCCATTGCAAATCGCGCTCCATGAATACGGATGCCCGTTGCCGTCAACCATTCCCAGCATAGCCAGGTTGATTTGCCTTTTATTCACTATTGGTTTTGCCATCTGCCTGCCTCCGTAATCTTATTTCGCGGTCAGTCCGCCGTCAACCGGGATGTTTGCTCCCGTTATGTACGAAGATGCATCTGAAGCAAGGAAAACAATGATTCCCATCATGTCCGTATCATTCGCCATGCGCTTCAAGAACGTCTTGTCAATATAGTTCTCCTTGAAATCAGCGGGTGTGGCCGGTGTTTCATATCCCCCCGGATGAATGCAGTTGAACCTTACCTTCGAGGAGCCATAGTATCCCGCGAAAAACCTTGTCGCGTTGGCCATTCCCCCTTTATTGTAATAATATGCGGCTCCCCCGGTTTTCTGCAGGCCCGTTCCCTCATACAACCAGTTGTCATAGCCTACCAGGCCATATATGGATCCGATATTTATGACAGAGCCTCCGCCGGAATCCGCCATTGCCTTTGCGAATTCCCTGCACATCAATATCAGGCCGGTTGCATTTACATTGAAATCCTCATCAAGTTTTTCAGCCGTCAGATCATCAATGTGGCCGGACCTCGCGACTGAATTATTCACCAGAACATCTATTTTCCCGTCCTGTCTTAGTATGTCGTCCAACAGCCCCTTGATTGAATCCTCATCGCCCTGGTCATATGCGATTGGAAACACATCAAGGCCTTCCTCTTTTAAAGCCCCGGCAAATTCAGCAAGCTTATCCAGATTCCTGGAAGCCATATATGTCTTCGCCCCCGCCTGTGCAAGGGCCCTTACCATCTGGCGCCCGTACAGTCCGGACCCTCCCGTGACCAACGCAACCTTTCCCTTCAAACTGAAACTGTCCAATATGTTCATAACATCATCCTTTCACCTTGTCCCAGAGCCATGGATAGAAAAGCCAGTCAGGCGCACCCCTCAGCCCCTCCCTTACCTCCTCCATCCTGGCCTCATCAAGCGAAGATTCCCCGACCATCCGGGCGTTTTCCAAAACCTGCCGGGGGTTGTCCGCACCTATTACCAGCGACGTCACATATTCAAGGCTGTTCACATAGCCGATTGCCAGCCGGGCCGCAGACATCCCGTATCCGGATGCCAGTTCCCGGATTTTCACAATATAGCCGCCGATTTGCGATAGATTACCCTTCAATTCCCCCGGTTCCATGAAAAACAGTCCCTGAAGATAGATGCTTCTGGCAAAAACCGTCCTTCCCCAAAGCCTTTCCTTCATTTTTGAATCTGAATTCCTTTGGTCGAGCATATTGACCGGCATCTGGAAGGCATCATACATGCTGTTTTCCAGAAGCGGCTCTATTTCCTGCAGCGAGTAACCCGATGCACCGGCTTTTTTTATCATTCCAAGATCCTTCAATTTTCTTATCGATGAATCTATCTGTACTTTGTATTTTAAATATTCCTTCGCATCATGCATAAGGATGAAATCAACATAATCAGTCTTCAGATTCACAAGCGACTTTTCAACCGATTCAATCAGTACATGCTGCGCCTCATCCTCCTTGACGTCGCCAAGCTTGAATTTGGTTGAGATGAAAATCGAACCCCTTGAAATGCCGTTGCCCTTCAAATACTCTCCGATGACTTTTTCAGAATCGCCGTATGCGGCGGCCGTGTCAAGGCAATTGACCCCGCATTCAAGCGCTTTGTCCAAAATGGAAAACGCCTTTTTTAAATCCGGCTTTCCCTCTTTGTTTGCAATCCCGTAGTCAAGGCCAAGCTGTACCGTGCCGAGCGTCATTCGGGATATAACCTTGGAATCCATCATATCTCTCCTGTTTCCTTCATGCATTCATATACCTTCCGCCTGACGCTCTCCCCGGCCGGCGCATGATAATCCGGCTGATACTCGCCCGGCATCCCCAGAAGTTCCATTGCATGGGAATAAGCGGAAAAAACCGACCCCCTTACAAACTCGTCCCTCAACCTCACTATGTTGGCCAGATGAACCGAAACCCCCGGATAATCCCCGTTCCTTGCGCACAGGTACATGCTTTTCGTGTTTTTGGGCATGCAGGTGAACATTCCGTCAAGGTTCTTTGCCAATCCGTTTTGAATCGCCTTGTCAAAAACGTCAAGCCCACTGAAAAGCACCTCGAAACCTTTTCTGAACCTGTTTTCATCCATGAATGACTTAAGGAGATCATAATTCGCCGATTTTATTCCCGCGATGTTTTCATTCCCGGCCAAAGCTCCCAGCGAAATGGCATCCAGCGGCGATTGCGTCACCGACGGGAGGTCATAGACATACACCGGGTAGTATGATTCAGAAGCCAGCTTTTCAAAGAAGCTTATTATTTGTTCAGGGGAAGATTTATAATAGTAAGGCGTAGTGGCCACCACTCCTTCTATTTCAATATCACCAAGGGCGTATATCCTGTCCATTACCCTGGAAACCGAGTTGTCCATGACCCCCACCATAACCGGCACTCTTCCGGCTGCGGCGTTGACGCAGGCTTCGGCGATGTCCGGGTAATCCTGGTCGCGTATGGAAACCATGTTCCCCATGGACCCCATGCACAAAAGTCCCGAGGCGCCTGCATCAATCATTTTTTCTATCTGCATCCCGAAGCTTGCTCTCTCCAGGCTTCCTTCCCGGTCCAGGGGAGTTCCAAGCGCCGGGAAAAATCCATCCTTCATTTTAAAACCTCTCATATCTTTCTTCAGACGAGGTCCTGTACGCTGATTGTATTACTCTCTGAACCTGCACCGCATCCTCAGCCGGAACCTCTATATCCGTTTTGTTGATTATTGAATTGGAAAAAGACTCAATTTCCTTGGTATACATATTGCCGAATTCGACTTTTACATCAATGGGCTCGACCCGGTTCCTGTCCTGTGCGGCATCATACCCGAGCGTGTCGTCGGATAGCATGACCTCAAGCTTTCCGCCCTCCGCCTGGCTGATGGTCCCCTCCGCAAGCATGCTGCCTTTTGTCCCGTAGATCTCAAGCCGCCCCCTTGCCGCGGCGTCGGGTATGTTGAAATTTGCCTCTATGTGGCACAGGGCCCCGTTCTCAAGTTCGACAAGCAATGCCCCGCTGTCCTCCACCTCATAACCAAATGTCAGTGTTTTAGCCATTCCCGCGGCTCTTTTCGCCCTGGACCCGGTTATATGCTGTATAAGGTCAAGGCAATGAACGCCCATGTCCATCAATGCGCCTCCGCCGGAAGATGCGAACGATTGCCTCCAGCTTCCGGGAATATCGGGATACCAGCATGTCAGCTGAGCCCTGCAGGAAACTATCTGGCCCAGTTTTCCTTCCTCAACAAGCCTCTTCATCGCCACGTGGTATGCATGAAAGCGCATCATGAAGCCCGTTGCAAGAAGAACGCCTTTCCTTTTGCAGTACTCTATTACTTCCTGGCCTTCCCCGACCGTAAGCGCTATGGGTTTTTCCAGCAATATATGTTTCCCGTAATCAGCCGCCATCATCGCCTGCTCCTTGTGAAACACAACCGGAGATGCTATATAAACGGCTTCCGTCCCTGGGTCCGACAGAAGGTCCCTTGCATTCGTGAAAGCTTTGTCCGCCCCGTACTTTGCCCTGAGATTTTCCGAAACATCCGGGTCTATCTCCATGACAGAGCGTATGCGCGCATTCCCTGCAAGCATCATGCCCGGCATTGTCCTTCTGTCCGCGATGCCTCCCGCGCCCAAAACACCCCAATTAACCTTTCTCATCGGTTATTCTCCTTCCGCCTGATATGACTTCATAAACATTTGCTTCCTCATCCATTATTACAATATCCGCTTTTTTACCCGGTTTTATACTTCCGGTCTTACTATCTATGCCAAGAAGCCTCGCCGGATTCAGCGAGCCCATCCTTACCGCTCCGGACCAGCCTATTCCAGTGTGCCTTTTCATGTTTGCAACAGCCCTGCCTACGCTAAGCAATGATCCGGAGAGTTCCCCGGCTTCATTGTAATTCAGGTCTCCTTCGACGCCCGCTTCCGGCGTCGATACCGCGTCGGAAATAAGGATCAGCCTGTCGCCCATGATTTTATATGCAATAACAAGCAGCTCCCGCGGAACATGCACTCCGTTGGAGTCAGCTATTATCTCTGCATAAAGATTGCCGTCCGCAAGCACTGCCTCCGCTGTTCCATTTTCATGTATCGCCGCACATTCCCTGCTTTTTGGTCCCATTGCGTCAAACAGGTGGCATACCAGCCTGATTCCTCCCAGTTTGTCCGCCTTGCATCCGGTATGTCCCGCGCATGGGATTATCTCTTCCTTAGAAGCGAGGAATGCCTTGAATTCGTCCGCTCCTTCGAGCTCGGGAGAAAATGTCCAGATTCTTATCCTTCCCTTGCCCGCACTGTAAATATCTTCATATATGCCCTGTTCAATGTCGCTGGCATATCTTGTGTCTGCACCATATTCCTGATTGATGAACGGGCCTTCGCAGTTGATGCCCAGGATTTCATTTTCCTCCATGGATGCAATCCCGGAAACAGCCAAAAGGAATTCCGGCATTGTCATGTTGTAACCGATGGTGGGAAGAATGCCCAGCGTTCCCCTGGTCCTGTGAGCCCGAAGCGCAACCCCGGGATCCTGTGAGAACAGCCTGCCTCCTCCCCCATGGCAATGTATGTCGATGAATCCCGGGACTACAAGCCTTCCCTCCGCATCGATGCTTTCTTCCGGCATAAAAGCGGGAAATCCCGGGGCCATTTCGGCAATGATTCCGTTTTCAATGCCAATGAAGCCATCGAATATTTCATTTTCCGCCACTATCCTGCCATTTACGACATACAGCATGAGTCAACCTGTCCCCTCAATTGCAATCCGCTTCGAGAGGCCCGGCAAGTTCCTTCAGGAAGAATAGCTTTCCCGGAAGGGTTGGCATAAACGAAGAAGGAACCCACATATCGGGACCATATCTAAGGGTCATCCACAGCGACATGCCCTGCCATTGCATTCCCCTGCCCAGCGCACCGTCGCAACCGCCTATGATCTTGTCGGATTTCAGGAACAATCCGGGTCCGACGGTGTTCGCCCTGCACGGCACGAGGGTCGTCCTGCTTTTGAAACTGGTTATGGCATTTTGTTCTATTGTAAGAGGATGCAAAAGGGCCCCGGTTCTGTGAGTTTGTTTCTTCCATTCGTCAACCGATGAAAACTCTCCTGCAAATTGTGGTTCCCAGAATGCTATGTGGCACATCCTGCCGATACCGAATACGGTTACAAGCCGGGCTCCCTCTTCCTTCAGTGCCGCTATTTTACCGACATATGTCGGGAGGTTTTCTTTCGTTGCAAAATTCCTTTGTCCGGGCGGAACCGTCAGTTCTCCCAGCGGACCATAGAAAGCCTGTTCCATGGCATTCTGAAAAGACCCGGGATCATCCGGCGCAAGGGTGTTCCCATCCCCGTCGCTCCACTCGTCCATGTTGAATCCATGAACATGCGCGGCGCCAGTTCCCCATTCCTTCAGAAAGTAAACGGCCCATCGGTACATCCCCATCGGACCCACCGGAAGAATCATTGCGAGCTTTCTTTTTTCATCCGCTGTCTTCCTGATCTCCATCGCTATTTCATGGCCCATCATCATGTCGAAGTCATTAATGTTGCCACACTCCACCGGAATGAAATCCCTGTTCCAGAATGGCTGTCTTTTCAATATGTCCCCGGGTGAATTTGAACAGCACCCATCGATTTTACCAAAGTCCCATCCGGCGGGATAAAAGCCTTCGAGCAGGGACCCTTTTATTGTGTCCATAAAGTTCATAATGATCATCCTTTCAGTCTTTGCCTTCTTTTCGGCGTTCTACGGAAGCAGTCTTTCGGTCGACTGCCGCGGCCATGTCCTGCAAAAGCGGAATCCCTCGGCATACTCCACTCCGCACTGAAGTCCCCTGAATTTTGAAACAGTCCTCACAAAATCAAGGAAATCAATGCCGTCGTGGTCCCTCATCCACTTGACCTGGCTTTCATGTTTTTCAAGCGCCTTCAGCTTTGTTTGCAGTGTTTCCGTTATGTCGACATATTCCTCGGGAAGAAATCCCACGCCGGCCAGGGTATCCATATAATATATAGGGACTATTTTGCCAAAAGCCCCTCCGTTGGCGCCATAATGCGGAACACTTGATGAAAATGATGCGTCGAACACCATCCTTCCGGTCTCGACATGGTCCTTCATATAGTCTTCAGGCGAATGGGTTATGATCAGATCCGGCCTGACATCACGTATTACCTCAATTAACTTTTTGACCGTGCCCTCATCCCGCGAATCCACTGTGAGGTCGGGAACATCAATGTTGAAAACCCGGCCGGCACCCAGGATTCTTCCGGATTCCTCCGCCTCCGCGGTTCTGATCTCCCTCAGTTCCTCCGGCATGATCACGGCATGCCCCATGTTGCCGTTGGCAACATGGCACGTGAACACATCATGTTTTTTCAGCGCGAACTTTGCAAGCGTTCCCCCGCAGCCTATCTCAAGGTCGTCGGGATGGCATCCCACAGCTAAAACTCTCATTTCATCCCCTCTACTTTATATGCTTTCTGCAAACTTCCAGAAAAGCATCTATGCATCTCTTTATATGCTCGTCCTCCCAGCTTGGATGCAGGAACAGGCTCACCGTCCTCGACCTCAGGGAGTTTGCCATCGGACAGAAGACCTCATCATATCTTACGCTCTTTTTATCCGTGTATTCCCTTGACTTGAACGGAAACTTGTGCGCGCCGAATCCATTGTGCTCCCTGTAGGCTCTTTCGCGATAGGCTTCGGGCCATTGTATCCCGTAGCAGGGTATTCCCATATCGTGCAGTTCCTTGGTGAATTCCACCGCATCTATATCCAGGACATCCGTATTAAGCACTATCGGGTACCACCAGTATGCATTCCTTCTCTCATCAGTGTTCACCGGGAGCTTGCCTATGCCCCTTTGGTTCCGAAACGCCTCATCGTACATACCCGCATACCTGTATCTTCTTGCCAGATTCCATTTATCCAATCTTTTCAGCTCATTGATTCCTATGATGGACTGTATTTCAGTCATCCTGTAATTAAATCCCACACGGTTGTGTATGTACGGCAGCTTCTCCTCAAGCGCAAGCATGTTCATCCTTTCCCTGACATCGTATCCATGGTCCCTGAATGAACGGAATTCCCATGCAAGGTCCTCGTCGTTTGTAACAACCATTCCTCCTTCGCCGCCCGTCGTGAAGTGCTTGCTCTGGCAGAAGCTGAAGCATCCCGCATCACCGATCACCCCTGCCTTGACGCCCTTGAATTCGCCCCCGAAGCACTGCGCGCAGTCCTCAATGACCTTCAGTTTGTGCTTTTTGGCTAGGTACAATATCGGCGCCATGTCCGCCATGACACCGTAAAGATGCACGACTACTATTCCTTTGGTCCTGCGGGTTATAAGGTCTTCTATTCCATCGGGGTCTATCGTATGGTCTTCCGTCACATCGCAGAAAACAGGTATGGCCCCCGCCTGCACGATTGCAAAGGATGATGCTATGAATGAATATGACGGAACTATAACTTCATCCCCCGGCCCGATGCCAAGTCCCGCCAGCGCTATATGAAGGGCCGCCGTTCCATTGGTACATGACACCGCGTATTTCGCGCCGTTCCATTCAGCCCATTTTTTCTCAAACTCCATGCCTTTTTGACCCGTCCAGTAGTTCACCTTTCCGCTTTTCAAGGGTTCCTGGATGTCTGCCAGTGTTTCCGGTGCAAACTGCGGCCACATCGGGAATCCCAGGTCTTTTATCCCCGCGCCGTTCATTACCTTTTTTTCTTCTTCCATTTGAATCTACCTCCCGATTTTTTATTTCTTTGTTACCGTTGCACTGCATCTGGCCATGCCGGTCATGCTAAGGTCCATCGAGTACTCATAGCCAAGCGGTTCAAGCACCCTGCTGTATATCGCCGGGCAATGCCCGCAGTATTCTTCATAGGGTTCCATGTAATCCAATTCGATCAACATGGCTTTTGACGGGCACTTATGCATTTCTATGCGAAACTCGTTTTTCCCCTCATCAAGAGTCATCCTGAAATCCGCGGCTTCTTCATTCAGGGCTTTCTCCCAATACATGAAGCATCCCCTAATGCCATGTTCCGACACAAGCTTCCTCAGGCTGTCCCTTAGATAATTATCTGATAAATAATCCCAGAAACGCCCGACCTCGGCCCGGCCGCCTTTTTTTTCAATGAAGCGAAACCCCTCGCTGTAGGCTGGTATGAATTCGGTGCATGATATCATGGCATGTTCCTCCTGAAAAACCTCTGTCTGCATGCGCCTTTTTCATCGTCAAAGTATTCCAGCCTGTATTCATACGGAGTCCCCGCGCACATAGCTTCATATACGGTTCCATATGTCTCGCGGTACTGTTTTATTGGTTCAAGGCCGGCTTTCCTGATATGCGAAATGCCCGGGCACGACTCCTGTGTTATAACAAGTTCTTTATCTTCCATCAATATTTCAACGGGCCATTCCTCCTTCTTGTAAATCTCCCTGAAGTATGACTCCAGTGAAGCAAGGTCGTCTGCAATCAGAAACTCTTTTCTGGGGGCGTGAAACGCCGAGGAGAATTCAACAAGGTATTCAATAAGCGCATTCTCGCCGAAAACCGAGCAAATATAATCCATAAGCATATTCATCGATATGTGGAAGTCCCGGTGCAGATATTTGTTATCGGAAGCTTTTCTCTCAATAACTTTCATTTTGCAATTCCTTTTTATTTGCCAGTGGTCTAAGGATCTTGCCGTCGACCATCTCCACGAGAATATCGCCGGCGTTATATACAAGCTGGCTCGACCATGCCGTCCTTACTTCATATCCCCCTTGTAAAAAAGCTTCTTCCTTCGGGATATATCCCGACTGGCTGTTGGCAAGTCCGATTACCATCGTATATTCAAATGCCGATCTTTTCTTTACTTCCAGACCGAACTCAACATAAACTTCCCCGGGGAAAGTTACAAATGCAAATTCACCTACAGCCATACCCTGCATCACGGTCTCGAACTCTTTGTCCGGCCTTTCGAGCATTCCCTTTATCATCTTTGCATAGGTCTTGTCGGGTATTCCGTCGAACATGTCCTCCACTTTGTCCCTGTCCCTTTCGAGAACCATGTCGGCCCATTCCCTTTCCTGTAGTGTTATTTCGCGAAGCGGTATTGCGACGGTCTTGGATTCATATGATACCGGGCCTTCGATTGGATGTGATAATTCGATGCATTCCTTAGAATGACGGCCAAGCTTACGCCCTATTCGCCTGGTCTCCCGAAAATCCCTCCATTGATTTGTTTTTTTGAAATTCAGGTGGTTTATATTGCCTTCGGCGCCGTTTGCAAAAAGCACGACGGCATCCCTTCCATATGAATCCAGCAGATATTCGTCAAGATAGTGTATGAAATCCCTTGATATGAGCCATTTGTAGCCGACAAGAATGGCCGGGTGAAGGGTGAAGTTAACCAGACATGCAAGCAGTTCACCCGTCTTTTTCCAAACGGAAAGAACAAGAAGCTCCGGGTCTGTCGGCCCGGTCGCCCCGACAATGTCTTCAGCTTCAAATTCCTCAAAATTCATGACCACCGTGCCGTCCTTTTTGACAAGCCGCCTGTTGAAACTAAGGTCACTGATTTCCTTCCGGCCTATCCTCAGGTCCGCCTCTATATACCTTTTATGTATTTCCCCGGCTCCATCCGCAACTTTGACTGCCGTTTCACCCAAATATTCGCCGATGATTTCATCTATCCCATGGTACATCCGCATGCACGTGTCCGGCCCCGAATGCGTGTGTGTTCCCCAGATCGTTATATTCGAAGCCGCAATCCCGGTTGATTTGGAAACCTTCTTCCTGATGTCGTTGCAAGTTTCGTATTTGAGTCCGACGAAATCAAATCCCATCAGGCACACTTCGGTCTTTCCATCATCAAGCATCAGTATATTGCAGAACAAATCGTCATGAACTCCCCTGGATTTATTGTCAATCCTTACGTTTCCACCCATCGGGATGCCGTTCCCGGGCGTTATCTTAACTCTTCCGGCTGCTGCTTTCATCTCGTCTCCTAAAATATTTTATTGAATATATATCTCGCCCCGCCTGCTGTAACAGGGTTCCCTTCGAATTCCGACATAATGATCTTTGTTCTGCGATTTCTGTCAAGGCCTATCCTTCTCTGAACTTCCACAACCTTCTTCAAAAACCCGCTGCCCATGGCGGTTATTTTGCCCCCTATTACAACAGCCCCCGGGTTAATCAGGTTGATGGCGTTATTGATTCCGTACGCTATATATTCCGCCGTCTTGTCAATTTGCCCGGAATACCTTTTTTTGCCGATGTATTCCATTGCGATTATCCTCAGCTTCTCATCTTCCGTCCTTGTCTCCGGATGTTCTTTTAAAAAATCCGTTTCGCTTTCAATGTTTGCCACAAGGGCGGGGATGCTTGCAAGAATTTCAAGGCAGCCCCTGCTCCCGCATTTGCACACGGGCCCGTTGAGGTCGATCGATATGTGCCCGAACTCACCCGCAAGCTCACCAGAGCCTTCATATATGCTTCCGTTTATTATTATTCCGGCTCCTATACCGGCATGAATGTCAATGTAAAGCAGATTGTCCGTATGTCTTCCGATTGCCCCGTACTGCGATTCCGCGTAAGCACATAAACCGGATTCGTTCATTATTTCCACCGTAACATCCGGAAAAGCTTTTTTCAATTTTTCATAAAACAGGTTTGATGTTTCCAGTGGTATTATGGTGGAAGACACCACCCTCCCCTTCTTTCTGTCGATTATACCGGGCGCACCGACGCATATGCCAAGCAATCGATCGACTCCATAACCGCATTTTTCAAGAAGAATCGCCGTATTTTCAACTATTGACGAACCCAGCGCTTCATAATCTTTCAATGGTATGAACACCTCGTCCAGTGATTGGCATTTCAAATTGAAGATTCCAAGATAATACCCGTTCTTTTGAAGGTCAGCCGCTATTATTGCCCCTCCGCCGGGATTGACTTCCAGCATAATGGGTTTTCTTCCGCTTGTTGCCAATTCACCAGCCCCGGTCTCGATTACCAGGCCCGATGAAATCAATCCGTCCGCAAGAGTTGACACAGTAGTGGGGCTCAATCCTGTACTGGCTGCTATCCCTGCCCTTGAAATCCCTTCGTTAATGCAAATCAATGCAAAGATACGCCTCATATTGGCTTCTTTTATAAGCTGCTGGCTTGATGTCTTTTTAGGTCCGACGTCAGTAAACAATTAATTTCTCCAGTGGCTTTATTAATTGTATGTTATCACTGTTTCATCAGGGCGTCAACCGCTCCCGCCGCACATTCCTTTTGTTTTTCCATGCTCGCACCGTCAGCTGAATGCAACCGCATGCGGTTCGCCTATCCCGGCCTTTCAAGAACCGGTACAGGCGGATATATTGGTTTGTTTTATCCCGTCGACGGCAACCCGGATCACCACATCCTGTCGATGAGTTCCCTTACTATCTTCACGGCCTTGCCTGCTTTTTTAAAATCATCGGTAAGAGTGTATACATCCCTGAATATAATCTCCATATGGCATCCTTTGCCTGCCTTCAATGTCCTTTCGATATGCTTTCTGAAGGCTTCCTCGTCGAAGCTGCCGACTCCAAGGAAATTCGGACTGGGTTTCCTTGAATATATGACGTTGCCGCCCCTTAAAGCCTCTCCCATGAGTTCTTCATTACACCAGGGTGAGATTGATACTTTTCTAAGATTTTTCAACTTGCTTACGCATGTTTCCCATATTTCGTGGACCGGCTCGCAGCAACCGTAATAAACAAGCCCGAACCTTTCGGCGGCTTTTCTAAAAATAGGAAATACAAACTCCTCATACATCGAAGGGGATAATCCAACGCTTTCCTGGGAATTCATGTTTCCCCAGATGTCCCTTGTGGTAATCCTTCCCGTTTTTTTATAATCCTCGGATGGAAGTTCATCGGTAAACCCGTAACTGCCCGCCCCCGCCCTGATATTCCCGTTGTCCAGTGCAAGCAGTCCGTTCTGTTCCTGCCAGTCCATGTATTCGAAGGAATCCTCGAGTATGAAGTCAAAAAGCTCCCTTGTCTCGTCGGGGTAGTCCATTATTGAATACATAAGGGTCTCAAGCCCCATCATATTGACCGCCCTGGCTGTAAACGACATGAACCAAAGCAAAGAATTGTTCACAAGCTGTATTTTCAGAATATCGCCAAGCAGATCCTGCATGAATTCAAAATGGCTTTGAGTCCCCTTGGCGTCATAATTGTAAACGGATTTTTTAAGCATCCCGAAATCCCTTGCCAGGTCCTTGATCGGATGTTCGCTGCTGTATCCCAGGTTCCTGCCCTTGGAATCAGCCGCCCGGTGAATTACCCTGTCGGCATCAAGCTCCCTCATATTGATTCTCATCCCGACGGGGAAAAAATCAGGAACCACCTTGTCGTCATCCACCAGTTCATGGCTGCTTATATTTGACAAGAGCTCATTCTCAACCGCAACCGCTGCCTCGGAAACACAAAACCTTTCCGGAAACAGCTCCTCCCGGAATGGCCCGGTCTCGACGACGACCATCGGTTTTTCACCCCTCAGACCGTTGTTGTCATACCAGTTCTTTCTTCGCGCCTCCATTACGGGGAGCCTTGAAATATCCAGTTGCTTCTTCGCCAGATCCCTTAGATATTCTTTTTCTTTTTTTAGTATAAAATAATCAGCCATATTACACTCCGTTTGTTTTTTTCATTATACTATATGTGAATTTGGTTTGACATACACCGCTTCCTTGCAACAAAAATTATACCGTATTTGAAATTATCAATTCCATGCAATATACTGTAAGAGGATAATAATTATTAAAGGAGATGCCTTATGTTTTGTGAACAATGCGGTAAGGAAATACCTGAAAACTCCAAGTTCTGTTCCGGATGCGGAGCGAAAATCGAACCTACGGAAAACATCCTTGAAGAGTCCATGTCTGAACCCACGGCAGCGGAAGCCTCTTATTTTGAAGAACCTCCCCGGGCAGAACCCGCCAAGCCGGTTCCCCCTCCTGCGCCCGTAGTGCAAAAAGCACAGTACAACGATAAGAACAACCTTGTAAAGCCGCTGAGCATAGGCGCCTATGTCGGCATGCTCATCCTGCTGTGGATACCTATCGTCAACATCATAATGCTGCTTGTCTGGAGTTTCAGCGATACCGTAAACGTAAACAAGAAGCATCTGGCAATCGCAATACTCATACTGGCTTTGATAGGAATCGTACTGGGAATCATATTCGGCGTCCTGACCGCAATCCTCGGAGCCGGTTTTTACCGTTATTATTTTTAGAATCAGCAATCAAGGAGATGAACAATGGGAAATAATTTTTGCGGCAATTGCGGCGCGGCATTGAAGCAAGGCGTGAAATTCTGCGGCAAATGCGGACATGCGGTTCCCGGTGTCCCTGTTACCGGCCCAAACCCGGCTGCTCCCGCAGGTAAAAGCATGTCTTATCGCCTGATGATTCCGGCGTCATACAAAAAAAACCTGATTTCCATTAAGGGCTGTACACTGATTTTTTCCGACTCGCAGATATTAATCGCCTTTTTCAATCAGAAACTTATGAATCAACACATAAACGAGGTCCGGAACGAGGCAAGGGACGAGGGTTTCTTTAAAAGAGCCGCGGCGGTCATGTCCGCCGGATTCTCCTACTCGGAAAGATACCGGACAATGCTTCCCGATGCGATACTCGCAGAATCACCCGACAACTTTTCGATACTGAACAATTCGGTTGAGTTAGTCAAATTCAAGCATTCCCGGACCAGTTACAATTCCGATGAAACGACTCACACATACCCGCCCGAGCTGACCATAAAATGTCCGGGGGGAAAATACAATTTCTCGCTCAACCTGTCTTCCGACAGCGGTAACCTGGTCAGGGTCCTGCACGAATTATTCCCTGAAAGATACAAAGGCCCGAAAAGATAGCCTGTCGTTGACCGGCAAAAAGAAAAGAGCGGCATGTCGTTTTATGACAGCCGCTTATTTTTATTGCCTGTGATTGTCCTTGATCACAACTTGGCCTGGCTGCTTTTCTCTATTTTAGATTTTCAGGATTCAGGCACAGCAATTCGTCTGTCACAAAGATGCCGTCTTTTCTCACAAGGACATCATCAAAATAAATATTCCCCCCGCCGTATTCCGGTGTCTGTATAAGGACAAGATCCCAGTGTATTGCGGAATCGTTCCCGTTCGGAGCTTCCTCATAGCACTGCCCCGGCGTCAGGTGAATGCTTCCGGCAATTTTCTCGTCAAAAAGCGTGTCCTTCATCGGATCCGTTATAAATGGATTCACTCCTATCGCAAACTCACCGACATATCTGGCGCCTTCATCAGTATCAAGCCTTTTGTTTGTCTTTTCAGTATTTGATGATACCGCCTTTGTAATTTTACCGTTTACGAATGTAAAGCTGATGTTCTCAATTGCTTCCCCTTCGCTCATCGCAGGCGCATTGAAGGTTATCCTCCCGTTGATGCTGTCCCTGACCGGCGCCGTGAATACTTCCCCGTCAGGTATATTCATTTCACCTGCGCACTTTATGGCAGGGATTCCCTTGATTGAAAATTCAAGGTCGGTGCCCGGGCCTTCAATCCTGACCTTGTCGGTTTTGTTCATCAGGTTCACCAGATTATCCATTGCCGCGGACATTTTTGAATAATCCAGGTTGCAGACGTCAAAAAAGAACTCCTCGAATTCGTCCGTTGGTTTTTGGGCAAGCTGAGCCATCGAATCGTTGGGATATCTCAGGACACACCACCTCGTGTTATTTACCCGCTCGTCAAATGCCGGCTTCATAATTCTGGAAAACATGGCTGTCTTTTCCGGCGGTATTATACTTGATTCAAATATATTGTCCATTGCCCTTATAGCAATGTAAGCGTCCATATGCTTCATCATTGAAAGCTGGCCGTCGTTCATTATTTCCAGCTGCTCTTGCGTTATATCCTTGAGCAGCAGGCATTTTATCTGGTTGTCTGTATAATTTACAAACGGAAGTCCGCCGGCTTCATATGCTTTTGAAACAAGCTCTTTTATAAGGGCATTGTCCTTCCCGGAAAACTCAATCAGGAGCTTTTCCCCGGTCTTAATCTTCACGGAATAATTTATAAGGTTGTCCGCCAGTTTTTCATATCTTGCGTCTTTCATTTTTCCTCCTGTTTTACAGGCTTATGGCCTTATTATATTTTGGTCCGAATGCCTGCCTGCAGGCACTTGCTTTCCACTCCCTGCCTTTTAAAGCATCCTTGAACAAATGCCATTATACCACAGCATATTATTTAAACGCAGGGAACACCCGCTACTGTCTATATTGACCGCAAGCAATCAGTATGAATTAAATGCTTCTTGTAATCAGCCTTTCCTTTCCCCTGTTACCGCAAATGATATTGCCTGTTGATTCAAACAGTCAGTGAAAAAGTGTATAATTACAAAAGTGGAATCAAAATACCCGGTTCCCGCCAAAGGACAGAAAATGATTTTTCGAAACAGTGTAAAAAATATAATCCGTTCAGGAAAGAAAACAGCGTTGTTTATAATCCTGATAACAATCCTGACCTCAACCCTTTGCCTTGGCCTGAGCATTTGGATATCCGCGGACCAGTTCCTTTTGGAATGCAATGCCAATTATATGACCATCGGTCTTCTTGAATACATGGGTCCCGAGTATCCCGACGAATCCGTTTTTGATGAAGGAATGAGCAATGCGATCTCAGATTTTGATTTTTCATTGATATCCGGGAATGAAAATGTTTTATTATGGGAAAGGTCCGCCCGGGCGCTTGGCTACATCGAGGGCCTTGTACGCACGGATGTTTACGCCCCGCTCAGAGAATCCGGGGTTGTCATTGTAAGCAATATAGGAAATTTCAATAATTACTCCCCCAAAATCGCGGTGATTGAAAAATCACTTTTTTCCACAAGGAATCCTGACGGGAAAATGGTGCTGATAGAACCGGACGGATTTGAATTAAAGCCCGGGCGTTCATATGTGCTCAACGGGAGCTTCACAACGGGCAAAACATCCTATATGTACTTCGTGGTCACCCCTTTTGTCAATAAAGCCGCTTCCAACGGCGGATTTATAGGCGAAGATTCCATTAAGGCGGATGATATAACCGGTAAAATCCCTTTCAGCCTTTCGGACGAAAGTAATATTTTTAATAAAATCGCTCGAACATACAGTGTCATCAACAACAGTGTTTCGGTGCATTCCACGCGGAATCTGAACTCCTTGCCGGATTTTCATCAGCAGCGGCTTTTCATTGAAAAGGGAAGGGACTTCACAACTGAGGAGTACGAATCAGGTGCTAAGGTCTGCATAGTATCGGAACTTGTCGCCGCTTCCCTGGGAAAAGGGATCGGAGACAGTATCGAACTATCCATTGCCATATCGGAAGATACACCGTTTTTTGAAAGCTATTGGGTAGATTCGGGGTTTACCCACAGCGGGACGTATGAAATAACAGGCATATGCAATTCAACCGGCAAAATGTCATATGATGTATTTATTCCCGCTAACAGCGATGTTGACTTTACGGTTAATCAGATTGGCTACACACTGGGTCAGGCTGTGATTGCCAATGACAGGGCCGGTCTTTTTTATGATGAAATCAATCCATTGCTCCCTGACAGGATGAGGCTGACAATATATGACCAGGGTTATGCCTCCGTTGCGGAACCATTTGAAAAGGTAAGGCGGATTGCCTTTATAATCACGCTGGCATGCGTAATTGTCAGTCTTGCCGTTCTAGCGCTCTTTGGATTTTTATTCGTGTACAGGCAGCGCGATACAGCCGATATCATGATTAAGCTGGGAACTGGCAAAAGACGCGTATACAGATATTTTTTATACGGCTCAGGCCTTATATCTTTATTTGCGGCGGCCTTGGGTTCCGCGGCCGGTTTCTATCTGTCTGGATTTGCAACCGGGCTTGTTAATTCCACTGCCTTGAATTACAGCGTATCCGACACCAGGTACAGCATCGGCAGCCTTTCCATCCAAAAACCCCTTGAGTGGATACCGGACATTGAATACGGTGTGTTCGGGTTAACCGCGCTGTGCCTGCTGCTTGTCTCCCTGATAAGCTGCCTTTCATTTGCCACGGTTATCCTTGCCCGCAAAAATAAAAAACCAAGGGGTAAGAAGAGAAAGCCCCCATTGCCGTCAGTCAAAGGCCTTGCCCTGTCCGGGATTTCCGGAGGCCCTTTCAAATATTCGTTAGTCTCCATCTTCCGCGGTGGACAGCGCAGCATAATAACCATTTGTGTCGCCCTCTCGTCCGTTATATTCCTTAACCAGCTTGCCCATACATCCGGGGGATACAATGCCCGGCTTTTGGAAATATATGAGGATTCTGTGATAACCGGCCAGTTCATGGACTCCGGCGGAATCTATCACAACAAGCTCTCCCTGGAAGCTTTCCAATTGAATGATCTATATAACTCCGGATACGTTGACAGCCTTCATCTTTCCCGGGAAGTCCCATATTATTATCTTGGAAGACCGGATCCGAAGGGCGAAGATGAAAATCCGCTTACGTTTGTTCTTCCCAAGGAATTTGCACTGGAAACCTTCCTCGACAAGCTTACGGCCGGTCCTAAGATCATATATACCAACAGTATCTCGGCATCGCCTGAATTCATATACAGCACTGGGCTTTCCGTCGAATATCTGCAAGGCTTTGACGAATCATTTCTCGCTCAAAAACCTGACGGGATTCCAAACTGCCTGGTTTCCACTGATTTCATGGAGGAAACCGGATCCCGGCCGGGTGATGTAATCAGGGTTTTAATATGGACTTACAAGGGCATCGAGCATGATATGAAGATTGTCGGAAGTTATGTAAAGGAAGGAAAAAAGGACAATATATACTGTCAGCTCGGTGTGTATGTCGACCTTGATTTGCTTTATAGCAGCGACCCCGGGGCAAACGAGGATCTGTATAGTTATTATTTTGACAGTGCAAATTTCGTCATTTCGGATGCATCGAAAATTGACGATTTCAAAACATATCTGTATGATTACGGCTATTCTGAGGTTAACAATTTCCGTTCAATCCGGCAATTCATCGTATTGGACGACAAGAGCTTCAACAGCATGAAAAACGGCATTTATCAGAAGATCCGGCACACTAAGGTACTGCACCCCTTCCTTTATACATTGACCGGCATTATCGCATTTGTTCTGTCCTATCTTCTTATTGCAAGCCGCAAGAAAGAGCTGGCTTTGATGCGCGGCCTCGGCGCCGGTAAATTTACGATATTCCTGTCGTTTTTTATTGAGCAGGCGCTGCTGTGCCTGATTGGCTGTGCCCTGGGAATAGCCGGATGGACATTGTTTGCCGGCAGGTTGGATGAATTGCAGCAATTACTGGCCCTGGGATATATCGCATGCTATTTCCTGGGCACTGCGACCGCAATTGTGATTATGAACCATACCGTCGTTCTTTCAATATTGAACGAAGAGGATTAGAAAGGATTTATCATGGCAATACTTGAATTAAAAAATGTAAGCTACAGCTATAACAACCTTCACCATCCCGTCGAGGCAATCAAGGATATGAGTCATTCATTTGAACGCGGAAAGGTTTACGCAATCGTTGGAAAATCCGGCAGCGGGAAGAGTACCCTGCTGTCGCTGCTTGCCGGCCTTGACACCCCCCATTCGGGAAAGATTTTCTTTGAAGGCATCGCAACAGCCGACATGGACCTTGATGAATACCGGCGGACTTGCACAGCCGTCATTTATCAGAATTTCCGTCTCTTCCCTCTTCTTACGGCATTGGAGAATGTAATGTACCCGATGGAATTATGCAATCTGAAAGGCAGAAAAGCCGAGAATACCGCCATTGGCCTTTTGGAAAAAGTCGCCCTGCCCGTCAATGCCCGGGACCGTTTTCCGGGTATGCTCAGCGGCGGCGAGCAACAACGGGTTGCGATTGCACGGGCTCTTTCCATGAACAGGCGTGTGATACTTGCCGATGAACCGACCGGAAACCTGGACACGGAAAATGGAGACAATATAATTGAAATTCTGATAAATCTGGCCCATGAGGATAATTACTGTGTCCTGATAGCCACCCATGACCTTAACATAATCCAAAAAACAGACGAAGTCCTTTATATCTCCGATGGAAAAATCGCAGGGCATGAATAGAAATTAACTATACATGGGTTTGCGGTTTCGTTGTTGTCGACCAATATAGACTTTTATTTGAAATCCGCGATCTTATCCGACTTGACACCCTTGTTGTCAATATAATAAATTTGTATATTGTATGGTTCCGAAACATTGAACCATGTGATTATTGAACCGATTAGATTTTCGACCGAACCGCTTCCGCCAAGGGAATACTCCGGGTTACCCGTCAGGAACACCGCGGGATTCCTTCCTTCAGCTATGCTCCCTCCCGAAGGGGTGTCCGCAGCCAGGATCTTTTTGCTCCTTGAAACCGGATTCAATATGGAGTCCTTGTTGCTGTTGACCTGCCAGTTTTCGAGTTCTTTTTCAAGGAAATTATTAAGACTGTCCTCGTTATAGTCAAAATCCCCTCCGCTTCTTTCCGAATACCTGTTTTCACCGTCATATTTATATATATTGAAAGCTATAAGCTTCACGATATATGTGCTGTTGTATTTAAGGACGGCATGCCTCGCGTTGTCGGTTACATCCACGAAAAGGGGAACGGCTATGGCCACCAGGATAGCCAGTATAACCACCACGATCAGAACTTCTACAAGCGTAAATCCCTTTTTGTCCGGCGAGCATAATATTCGCTTCATCCTGTCCTCCGAATCAAAAATGTTTTTTTACTGCAGATAGCAAAGAAAAAACTGCCACTGCAATTATATCACGACTCAGTTGGATTACAAACATAGATTCCCGTGATTCGTCCTGTTTTAATCATAAGTGCCCGAAAAATCCATCCTTACCACCATAACCTCACCCGGGAATTCATCAACGGGAAGGTTGTGAAGCCTAAGGAACGGTCCGTCCTCATCGAATGTGGACGGGGTGGTTTCCACCAGGGCATCAATTTTTTTCATGTTATTGAGGAGGATGGCGTTTTTTGGGGCTTTTTTCATGGGTTTCAGCCAGACCACCGAGCTTTTTGGGAATCTATACATATGAACATAGACGAATCCGTCCTTTTTTGTTAAAAGAACATCCCTGTTTGCTGTGAGTCCCGGAACAGGTTGCGCACCCTCAAAGGCTTCCTTTGTCCTTGAATACCATTCCCCCAGCTTTTCCAATATTTTTTTTGCCTCCCGGGGGAAATTCCCATCGGAGTCGGGGCCGGCATTAAGAAGATAATTCCCGCCTTTTGCAAGTATCTTGTCTATGCTTTCAATCAGATACCTTATGCTGTAATAATCCTCATCCTTCCGGTATCCCCAGCTCTCGGTCCCCGTAGACTGGCATGCTTCCGTCGGGAACCCAAAACTTTGGTCGCTGTCCACATATTCATACCAATCCCTTTCCGGCGTCCTGAAATCCCCTTCGCCAAAGCCCCTGCCGTTGATCAGTATCCCGGGTTGCATTTGTCTTATCATTTCATTCAAGGAGTCGTCCTTATAATCAAGTACATGCCCCGAATCCCACCAGAATTCGTAAATTTTGCCGTAATTTGTGCAAAGCTCCTTTATCTGCCGCTTCATGAAACCGATATATTCATCCAGATCCGGTTTGTCACCTTCCTCCGCCTCCTTCAATTCATACGGGTGTCCGTAAAAAGGATAGTTGCGCTGGTTTCTGTCAATTGTTGAATAATATACTGCAAGCGGGAATTTGCGTCTTTGGCATTCATCGGCAAGCTGCTTTAAAATATCCTTTCCATATGGAGTATTCATTATATTGAATTTTGTTGCCTGTGTATCGAACATGCAAAACCCGTCAATATGCTTGGCAGTAAAACATATATAACTCATTCCGGCGGCAACCGCCATATCAACCCACTCCGACGGATCAAATTCACGCGGATTGAATTTTTCAGCCAGTTTTGCATATTCATTTCTCTTCATGTTTTTCCGATATCCGTGCTGCTCATGCCAGGCCTCCACGGAATATATGCCCCAGTGAATGAACAGCCCCAGCCTGTTGTCAAAAAACCTGTCCCGGCTATCATTGAAATATGCTTTCATAGTAACCTCCGCATGTTCTCATTCTACCACATTGACCCGCCTGCGCATTTGTTCACATTATGTTTTTGGGATCCCGACCCTTGCCGCCGCCTGTTTTTCATGTTACTGTTCTTTCAAAGTATACTATTCCGGAGGAACAGATGAATTCGCGCGAACGTTTCATTGCCACATTTGATTTTCGAAAAACCGACAGGCCCTTCCGCTGGGAAACCCCCGGGGCCTGGGCGGCGACAATACAGCGATGGACAAGGGAAGGCTTTGAAAAACCGGCGGGGGTAAGATTTTCAGATTTTTTCGGAATGGATTCCATGGAATGGCTTCCGTTCAAGGGCGGATGGGTCGGAAACCCATACCACCCCATGTTTGAAAAACAATTCCTTTCTGACGATGGTGAAAACATCATACTTGTAGACAACTATGGGATAACAAAGAAAGAACGCAAGGAGAACCCGGAGACATCAATGCCCCAGTTCCTCGATTTCCCCGTAAAATCCAGGAGGGATTTTACCGAAAAAATCCTTCCGAGGCTGAATCCCGAAAGCGACGGAAGATTTCCAAAAAACTGGAAGGAACTTGTCAAAAAATACAATGAACGGACTTTTGTACTTGGGATGTATGTAATCGGACCCTTCGGATATCTGAGAAATCTCATGGGCGACGAGGGGCTGATGTACGCCTTGCATGACGACCCGGAATTTATTCATCTGATGATGTCTTCCTGGCAGTCATTCTATACCGGTTTTATAAACAGAGTCTGCGTTCATACAGTTTTTGATTTTGCAATGATATGGGAAGACATATGTTACTCAAACGGCCCGCTCGTCTCCCCTGCGTCGTTCAATGAATTCATGGCGCCTTATCTGAAAAATGTTGTTTCGGTCCTTAAAAATAATGGCATCAGGGGGGTTGTGGTCGACACCGACGGGGACTGCTCCAAGATGCTGCCGATCTATATTGAATGCGGGGCAAATGGTTTTTATCCTTTCGAAGTACAGGCCGGCATGGATATCGTCGAAATACGAAAGAAATACGGCGAATCCTTTGTCATCATTGGCGGACTGGATAAGAAAACCCTCGCAATCGGGAGCGAGGCCATTAAACAGGAACTTGACCTTAAGGTTCCTTTCATGCTTTCACAAAAAGGGTATATCCCGATGCTCGACCACACGGTGCCCCCGGATGTTCCCTATGACAATTTCAGATGCTTTTTGAATTATGTGAGAACCTTCGAATAAGGCCCGGGTACCGCGGTACCAGAAATCCCGGCACCGGTCGCCATTGGAAATGAAAAGAACCCGCCTGTCCATTGCTTGCTTGACAACTTGAGAAAACCGTGTGATTCAGCATTATTTACTTATTGTTTTTCCTGTTCTTTATTACCTTGAGCCGGGAGAAATCCTCCCTTTCTTTTTCCTCTATATATTCCTGTATGTATTTTACGATTTCCCTGTATTTGGGAATTACGATGTTCTTGAGGGCATTCGCTCTTTTTTTTGTCTTTATTACATTTACGGCCAGCCTGTATACGGCATTTTCCACTTCCGCAAGCTCCGCCGTAAGCGCCTTCACCTCGTTGAATTTTTCATATGCCTCATCAAGGGCGGAACTCGTTCTTGAGAAACCGTACTTGGGTTCGAGCCTGGGCTTTACAAAATCAACCATCGGTATTTCGACCCCCATGATGCTTCGGAACCTTATCGAGACCGAGTCATCTTCCGGGAACGTATATCCCAGCTGCTCCACATTGCTTATGCCCAGGGTTATATTGGCCGACTGCAGGGCGTAATATGCATCCTTGAACGTCGAATCGATTCTCGACTGAACCACCTGGGCTTTATCGATTAGGGACATCATCTCCATGGTCAGGATGTTTCTTTTTTTATCAAGAAGCTCATAACCCTGGCTTGAAAGCGAAAGGGTGTTCTTTGCCTTTATCAGGTTTCCCTTCGTTGGAGAGATTCCGGGTTCCATCAGATTACCCCTCCTCCCGATTCATCGTAATATTTTTCAAACAGTTCAGGTGAAAGCCTGTCCAGCTCCTCCCTGGGAAGGCTTGATATTATTTTCCATCCGAGATCCAGTGTCTTTTCCATGTCCCGGTTCTCGTCATGAAGCTGTTTTAGGAATTTTTCCTCGAACATTCTTCCGAATTTCATGTACTTCCTGTCCGTTTCACTCAGCTCATCCTCGCCTATTACTGTTGCCAGTGCACGTACTTCCTGGACCTTTGCATATGATGCGAACAGCTGATTAGATATGCCGGGATGGTCTTCCCTGGTCAGGCCCCCGCCTATGCTGTCTTTCATCAGCCTTGACAGCGACATCAGAATGCTTACCGGCGGATATATTCCCCTTTGAGACAAGTCCCTTTCGAGGACAACCTGCCCCTCGGTAATATATGCGGTAAGGTCCGGCACCGGATGGGTTATGTCATCATTCGGCATTGTAAGTATGGGAATCTGGGTAATCGAGCCCTTCCGCCCCTCGATTATGCCGGCCCTCTCATACATTGAGGCCAGATCGCTGTACAGGTACCCGGGGAACCCTTTCCTGCTGGGTATTTCCTCCATGGATGAGGATATTTCCCTTAGTGCTTCAGCATATGAAGTCATGTCCGTCATTATTACAAGCACATGCATTCCTTTTTCAAACGCAAGGTACTCCGCGGCGGTCAGCGCGCATCTTGGAGTCGTTATTCTTTCTACAACAGGATCATTTGCAAGATTAAGAAACATGACAACCTTTTCAAGAACCCCGCTTTCCTTGAAGCTTTTTGTGAAATAATCCGCTACGTCGCTCTTTACTCCCATAGCTGCAAACACAATGGCGAATTTTGAGTTCTCATCATCGGTTATCTTTGCCTGCCGTACCAGCTGCACGGCGAGTTCATTGTGAGGAAGGCCGCTCCCCGAAAATATCGGCAGTTTCTGGCCCCTTATCAGGGTCGCAAGACCGTCAATGGAAGACATTCCCGTCTGTATGAAGTTCCTTGGGTATTTTCGGGAAACAGGATTGATCGGCAGCCCGTTTATATCAGCCTTGCTTTCAGGATATATTTCGCCAAGTCCGTCGATTGGAAATCCTTTTCCGTCAAATATCCTCCCCAGTATTTCCCCTGAGAGCGGAAGCCGGAGCGAGTGTCCCGTGAAGTGCGTCCTCGCATTTTTCAACGAAATGCCCGTTGTTCCTTCAAACACCTGGACAACGCACAGCTCCTCGGTCATCTTGATTATCCTGCCGTTCCTTTTGTCTCCGTTTTCAAGACGTATTTGAACAAGCTCTTCATATGAGGCGCCCTTTATACCCTCAAGAACTACCAGCGGGCCTTTTATTTCATAAAGGTCAAGGTATTCAAGCCTCATGAGATGCCTCTCCTCTCCGTGTTTTCATATTTGATTATCATGTCATTGTAAAAATCATCAATCTTTCGTTCCAGCTTTGCAAAGGCATTCATATCGTCGTTTGGAATCACATATTTCATCTGGACAAGATCATTGAAAATTCCGGTTTCTTGCAAAACCGACACAGGTATGCCCTCCGATATGAGCATCCCGGCCTTGCTGTTCAGATAAAGTATGATGCTCATCATGCCGTACTGCTTTTCAATCGGAACAAATGTGTCATTTTCATGGAACGCGTTCTGTTGAAGGAATCCCTGCCTTACAACCTTTGCGATTTCCAATGTAAGCTTCTGCCCGTCGGGCAGCACATCCCGGCCTATCAGCTTGACTATTTCCATCAGGGTGCTTTCTTCCTGAAGAATGCTCAATATTGCTGTTCTTTTTGCCTGAAAATCCCTGGCCGCATTTTTTTCATACCAGTCCGAAAGATCTCCCATGTATTCACTGTAGCTTTCCGTCCAGTTTATTGCAGGATAGTGCCTTGAATATGCCAGCTGCTTGTCCAGCGCCCAGAAGCATCGTGTGAATCTTTTGGTGTTTTGCGTCACCGGTTCTGAAAAGTCATTGCTCTGTGGAGAAACCGCTCCTATTATCGATATTGAACCCTCTGTTTCGTTCAGGTTCCTTACATATCCCGCTCTTTCGTAAAACTGCGAAAGCCTTGAGGGCAAGTATGCCGGGTATCCTTCTTCCGCGGGCATTTCCTCAAGACGGCCGGAAATCTCCCTCAGGGCCTCGGCCCATCTTGATGTCGAGTCCGCCATAAGCGCAACATGATATCCCATGTCCCTGTAATATTCCGCTATGGTAATTCCGGTATAAATGGATGCCTCCCTTGCCGCCACCGGCATATTCGATGTGTTTGCGATAAGCACAGTCCGGTTCATCAGGGAAAGTCC
>JAFGQE010000025.1 GCA_016935835.1 Clostridia bacterium
CGCATACCGCGCTGTGTCATAAAGGTAAAAAAACAGAAGAGAATGTGGGGAAGCTGCAATACGGGCGGGAGGATCTATATCAACTCAAGGATATCGATGTGCCGTCCCGAGGCGGTTGAATATATTCTGTGGCATGAAATAAGCCACCTTGCGCATATGAATCATTCAAGGGATTTCTACAGATTGCTCGAATCATACTGCCCCGGGTATAAGATGCAAAAAGCATGGCTTAGGGCGAATGCGCCATATCTCAGGATATGAAGGCGTCATATATGCTGTTTCCGGCATATGGCGGGCTCCCTGACGGGGTATGGCCGCCAAAGGTGGTTGCATAAATAACCATGGTTATATAAAATAATCAGGGACTCATTCGGTTTTGCGGGGTATCGGCATGGATAAAAGAATCAGAAAAAAGGATTATGTCATAATGCTCGTGATGACTGTCGTATATTCTGTCATCGCGTTCATCAATCTGGGTTCTCTGAGCGCCCCGGTAAACGGGTACATCGCCGATGAAACAGGGCAAAGCGTCATGGTTTTTTTCGAGGAAAAAGCAGATTTATCAAGGGTGACATACTACTGCGGCGCAGCCGGCGACTGGTATGGCGTCGGCCGCCTGGAAGTTGAATATGTTGACGGGAACAACAGGTTTGCGGATCTGTGCACATTGGATAATCCCGACAACACAATTTTCAAGTGGCTCTTTCGGGATGTTGAGACAACGACCTCGGCCGTGCGCCTGACCGCGGAGCAATATTATGATTCGGAAAAAAACATAAGCGGTATCAAAGGAGAATTCCTTGAGGTTGCATTTTATTCAAAGAACAGCGATATGCCGGTGCCCATTGAAAGAATAGAGTTTCTTGATGAAAATTCAGCCGGCATGGCAAGGCTTTTTGACGAGCAGGAAGAAGCCGTTTATGAGCCGTCCTTCATGAACAGCACATATTTCGATGAAGTTTATTTCCCAAGGACAGCCTATGAATATATGGTCAGGATAAATCCTTATGAGAATACGCATCCTCCGCTTGGCAAGATAATGATACTGCTGTCTTACAAGATCTTCGGGGTCAATGCCTTCGGGTGGCGCTTCATGGGAACGCTGTTCGGCATATTCATGATTCCTCTTATGTATATATTCGGGAAAAAGGTCTTCGGGGATTCGTTCCTCGCATTCTGCTGCGCATTCCTGATGATGTTCGACTTCATGCACTTTGTGCAGACGCGCATAGGCACCGTGGACGGATACCTTGTATTCTTTATAATCATGATGTTCTACCATATGAATGAGTACTTCATGAGGAAGTCATACGACCTCCGGTTCATGCCGTCGCTGAAACCGCTGCTCCTGTGCGGCATTTTCTTCGGGCTGGGAATTTCGGTGAAGTGGATAGGGCTTTACGCGGGGCTTGGCCTGGCATTCATGTTCTTCACTTCAAGGATCCTTGAATACATTGATTACAGGCGGGGGAAGGTTGACGTAAAAGGGTTCAGGCTTAAATACATATGGGGAACGATGGCGATGTGCCTGCTGTTTTTCATTGTGATACCGCTGGCGATATATTCGCTTTCATACATTCCGGTATTTCGGGCCATCGACAGCAGCGACTGGCTGAAGGACCTCCTTGGAAGCCAGAAGCATATGTTCGTGTACCACAGCGGGGTTACACAGACCCATCCGTATGCCTCGACATGGTGGCAGTGGCCGTTCATGGTAAGGCCCGTATACTATTACCTGGCGCCGGTTCTTGAGGAAGGCCAATGGGGAAGCATCGCTTCATTCGGAAACCCCGCCGTGTGGTGGGGAGGTCTCGTCGCATTTTTCTGGACGGCCTGGCTTGCGTTCAAAAACAAGGACAAGGGGGCCGTGTTCATTTTCGCCGGATATCTTTCAATTCTTCTTCCATGGGCGTTTTCACCCAGGAAGATTACTTTCCTGTACCACTATTTCGCCTGTGTGCCGTTTTTGATATTTGCGATTGTATATGTTATGAGACATCTGCTGGAAAATAACAAAAGAGCCAGGACCGGAATATACATTTTCCTTGGCCTGGTCATGTTGCTGTTCATCGTCTTCTATCCGTCGCTTACCGGTATAAAGGTTCCCGAATGGTATACCAAGAGCCTTCGATGGCTTCCTTCGTGGTTTTTCTAGAACGTGGTCAGCTCATCGAATATCTTTATAGCAAAATGATCGGTCATGGAAGACAGGTAGTCGATTATGGCGGTTATATAGTCTTCCCTCTCAGACAACCTGTAAAGCACGTTGTTCAGGAATCTGGGGTCTCTTTTCTCAAGACCGCCCAGATCAGAGAACTTATACAGCTTGGCGATAAATGTCGAGCACATTTCAGGGTAGACATGCAGGTAATGGGAACGTATGTATTCGATGGTGCCGATGCCTTTGTACATTTTGATCAGCGCGTTGAAAATTGATTCCAGGATCAGCTTTGCATAATCGTGGAATATCACCAGCCGGTCGTTGTTGTATATGTACTTGTAATTGAAATCCTTGATCTCACGGAGGAATTTAAGGTGGTCCTTGGAATAGTGCATTCCTTCCTCCGGCGAACTCTGGCTGCAAAGGTCCGTGACAAGATGGTATATCATGGAGGTATTGTTGGTTTTTGAGATGTCTATGTTTGCGTAATCCTTCAGCATTTCCTCCAGAAGATGCTCGTGAGCTTCGTCAAGCACCTTCAGCCTCAGGGCATCCTCGATGTCCCTTCCGACATATGCGATGTTGTCCGCTATCTTGACGACGCAGCCTTCCCATGTATAAGGAGGAACATCGCCCGGATTTGTCATATCCTCAAGGATCAGCATTTCATCCCGCGGGAAGAGGTTGTCGTCCTCCATTTCGCCGCAATGGCTGATTATTCCGTCCCGAACCGCATATGTAAGGTTAAGGTTTTGTTCGAATCCCTTGGAATTCTGAAGGGTCTCATATTGGTCGATGAACCTTAGGCTGTTTTTTTCATGACCGAAATCCCTGCCCAGGTGTTCGGTCGTTATTATGCTGATGAACCTTTCGCCTGAGTGCCCGAAAGGGGCGTGGCCGAGGTCGTGCCCGGTGGCTATTGCAAGCGCAAGCTCCTCGTTAAGGCCAAGATGCTTGCATATCGCTACCGAAATGGATGAAACATGGTTCACATGCTCCATTCTGGTGCATATGTGGTCGTTCTGGGTGGCGAAAAAAACCTGGGTCTTGTGCTTGAGACGGCTGTATGCCCTTGAATGAAGTATTCTCGTGTAATCCCTTTCAAAGGGTGTCCTG
The DNA here is from genome assembly GCA_016935835.1 of Clostridia bacterium. Taxonomy (GTDB): domain Bacteria; phylum Bacillota; class Clostridia; order DUPQ01; family DUPQ01; genus JAFGQE01. The sequence goes on from JAFGQE010000025.1 coordinate 3,278, forward strand.
ATATCATCTTTTTTTACCGACAGGCTCCCGAATCTCCTTATGGCATTCTCATACTTGGGATTGCCCGGTACGGTTGCGTGGCCCTCGAAGGATCCGTTCATAACAATACCCCTCATCATTTGATTTTTGATATAATGATTATATAACGATGGGCTGAATAATACAAAGGGAGAAGCATGATGAGTAAAAACGGCTTTTTTGCCTTCATACACCGTATGAAATACATAACAAGATGGGGCCTGATGAGAAATACGAGCTATGAAAATCTCAAGGAGCACAGCTTTGACGTAGCCGTGATCGCCCATGGACTTGCCCTAATAGGCAACAGCTATTACGACAGGAACTACAATGCGGACAGGATAGCCATGTGCGCCCTGTTCCATGATGCGAACGAGGCGATAACGGGGGACATGCCCACCCCGGTGAAATACGGCAACCCGGAGATAATGAAGGCCTACAAGGAACTTGAGGCGCAGGCAAAGAAACGGATTCTTTGCATGTTGCCCGGGGAGTTGGCGCCTGAATACAAGAGTTATATGTATATAAGCGACAAAGATGAAAAAGCGGTCGTCAAGGCGGCCGACAAGATATCCGCGTATATAAAGTGCATCGAGGAGGAAAGGGCGGGCAACACCGATTTCTCAACCGCCAAGAAATCCTTGGAAAAAGCGATAGAATCATACGACATGCCCGAAGTAAAACACTTCATGAAAGAATTCGTCCCGGTGTACGGTCTCAACGTAGATGAATGTTAGTTGAATCCCCCGGCCTTGCCGGGGGATTCAACAGGCGCACCGGGATGTCAGTGGCGTACCGGAAAATACATGGGTTTGAAAGATTTGAGGAACGCCACAAACGTCCGTGCGCAGCCGTTCTGCAGGTGTTTCAGGGGAGCCGGGGGATTCAACAGGGAAGCCGGGGAATTATGCCGGCGCACCGGGACGTCGGTGGCGTACCGGAAAATACATGAGTTTCGGTATAATCGGGGAAAGTATTTTTTAACAAAATAAAAAAAGTGAGACGACGGCGGAGCATTTAAGAGTAAAACAACGAAAAACGGCGAAAAACGTAGCATATAAAAAGCATATTGAAATTATGGAAAATTATGCTTGACATGCCCTTGTGCATGTATTAGAATGTTCAGTGCTGACAACGGCATTGGATTTTTATATATAGGAAAGGAGCTTTCAGTAATGAAGACAACAATGGCCAATAATGAAACCATTCAAAGAAAATGGTTTGTGGTTGATGCTGAAGGACAAACCCTTGGAAGATTTGCAAGTGAAATAGCAAGCATACTCAAGGGAAAGCATAAACCTGAATATACGCCGCATGTGGATTGCGGGGATTATGTAATTGTTCTGAACTGCGAGAAAATCAAGGTAACGGGTAAAAAGGAATCACAGAAGGTGTACAGGCATCATACCGGCTGGATAGGCAACCTGAAGGAAGTCAAATACAGCGATATGATGAAGAAACATCCGGACAGGATTCTTATCGAGGCTGTCAAGGGAATGCTTCCAAAGAACAGCCTTGGAAGGGATATGATCAAGAAATTAAAAGTGTATACAGGTTCAGAGCATAACCATGAAGCTCAAAAACCCGAAGTACTTGAATTTAAATCTTAGTGAAGGGAGGATATAAACATGGCAAACAGCGTTCAATATCAAGCGACGGGAAGAAGAAAGAAATCAGTGGCAAGGGTAAGGCTTGTGCCGGGAAATGGCCAGGTAACAATTAACGACAGGAATATTGATGAGTATTTCGGTCTTGAGACACTAAAAGTTATTGTCAGGCAGCCTCTCACACTAACCAAGACGGACGGCAGGTTCGACGTGCTTGTAAATGTCAAGGGCGGAGGGTTTACCGGTCAGGCGGGAGCCATAAGGCATGGTATATCCAGGGCTTTGCTGGAAGCCGGACCTGAGATGAGAGCCGAACTGAAAAAGGCGGGATTCCTGACCAGGGACCCGAGGATGAAGGAAAGAAAGAAATACGGCTTGAAAAAGGCAAGGAAAGCACCGCAGTTCTCAAAGAGATAGGCGGCATGCTGATAACTGGCTTTATATAAGGGACGATGATTCCAGGTATAAGGCATCAATGACCGATGTAAGTTTCCATGGTGGAATAAGAGTGTAAAAAGGCTTGCGGCGTAATGTCTGCAAGCCTTTTATATAAGCAGGGACCATTAAACCGGCACCGGCCTTTGTTTTTGGGGGTTTCCATTTTATAACATAAAATTCATCACAAAATTCCGTCGGCGGCATGACCGTTGCAACGAACCGATTTCATGCGGTGATTTAAAAACCGGCAAGGAAAAAAACCCCGGGTTTTTTTGCGCCGGGGTTTTACAGCCAGGATTCTATGCTCCCTTGAAGAGATTTCCGATTGCCAAAACAGCGAATGCAATGAGCGCCCACCATACAGGTGCAAACAGCAGGCTGAATGACGGAAGAACGACCATCAATAACGCAGCTACAGCTACAATCACTGCAATCAAAAAAGTTATGTTCTTGGGTGCTGATAACTTGAATTTCATATGATACCTCCTTATCAATGGATTTCCAATATGCCGGTGCCCTTGAACAACTGCTTTGAAATGGCGTTGAACAGACACAAAACATGCGAAGGGGCAAGTATGATAAAACTGAATACGGGGACGCCGTTTACGTTTTCTTTATGCCGTGCACTATTGAATCTTGCACATCCTCAATCGTATATGTCCTTCTTCCGCCTTCTTCCGGCATTAATCTTATTGCCTTGGCCATTTCTTTATCTTCAAGGCTTTCCAGATATTCAATGATTACTGAAAGCCGTTGATATTCCTTGATGGAAAAGAGAACGGCATCCGGCTGATTGTTTTTCAATATAAAAATCTTGCCGAATTCTTCTGCCTTTTCCTTGCACCTTTTGTAGTTTTGGATCATTTCTGAGTTAGAGACAATTTCCCGCGCCAAAATTTTCATTGTTGTTTCCTTTCATCGATTCAGTACTATAATTAATCTTACTTCAATTAGGATAAAAAGTAAACAAATAATTATAAAAATATATAAGAATAAAATACAAATAAAATATATACAATTTTTTGGAGAAAATCGTTAAAAAAGTGAAATACGGCAATCGAATGCTCAAGGCGCTGATATTCACAGCCCGGGGGGATCGGAACATGGCATTATGGATTACACTTTATAGGCCAAGGTGGTAAAATATATTCGAGTAAAGTATTGGAGGAATGAAATGCTGTTGGTAAAAAATGGTTTGGTCTATACAATGAAGGAAAGGAACGGCTTCATGGGATACGTGCTTTCCGACGGAGGAAAGATAACCGGGGTCGGCGACATGGCCGACCTGCCGAAGGGTGTTGAGAAAAGCTGCACCAAAGTAATCGATGCACGCGGAGGATATATCATGCCCGGGCTTATAGACGCACACTGTCATGTCGGGATGTGGGAAAACGGAATTGGTTTCGAGGGTTCGGACGGAAATGAAATGACGGACCCTGTCACTCCCCATATGCGTGCAATTGATGGAATTTATTACAAGGACAGGTCGTTTACGGATGCCAGGGAAGCCGGGATAACAACCCTGGTGACAGGCCCGGGAAGCGCCAATGTAATCGGTGGGCAATTCGCCGCATTGAAGACATGGGGAAGCAGCATAGAGGAAATGTTGCTGAAGGAGCCGGTTGCGATGAAGATGGCGTTCGGGGAGAATCCGAAGAGGGTTTACCATGATCAGAAAAAAACACCTTCCACCAGGATGGCCACTGCCGCGGTGCTGAGGCAGGCGCTGATGGAGGCCAAGGCCTACAGAGAACGCCCCGAGGAAGAAAAAAACAAGGTTGATTTCAAGAAAGAGGCGCTTGCGAAGGTTTTTGACGGGCTTCTTGTGAAGATTCACGCCCACCGCGAGGATGATATACTGACTGCAATCAGAATCTGCAGGGAATTCGGCCTGAAATTTACGATAGAGCACGGGACCGAAGGATATATAATCAAGGATATCCTGAAAAAGGAAAATGTTCCGGTCATCGTAGGGCCCCTGCTTTCATTCCGCTCCAAGTATGAGCTTACGAACAGCACCATAAAGAACCCGGGGCTGCTGCAAAAGGCGGGAGTCAAGACAGCCATAATGACGGATCATCACGTAATACCGATTCAGTACCTTCCGCTATGCGCCGGAGTGGCAGTGAAGGAAGGCATGGACGAATTGGAGGCCATGAGGGCAATAACCCTTTATGCCGCGGAAGTAACGGAGCTTGAGGACCGGATTGGAAGCCTTGAGGTTGGCAAGGATGCCGATATAGCGGTGTTCGACGGGAATCCCCTGGAGGTCATGACAAAGGTGATTGCCACGGTAATTAATGGTGAAGCAGTATATGAAAACTAAGAAATTCGCTTTCTGTACCCTTGACGAAGCCGGGACCGAGGAAGCCGGCAGGCGGCTTGCGGGGACAGTGAGGGGAACAATATGCCTTGAAGGCGAACTGGGCGCGGGAAAGACCGTATTCGCAAGGGGCTATGCCCGGGGTCTGGGAATCACGGACTACATCACCAGCCCGACTTTCAATATAGTGAATGTCTATGAAAATGACGGAATGATCCTGAATCATATGGATGCATACAGGATAACTGACCCCGGGATGCTTGACGACATAGGTTTCCGGGAGATGCTTGGCGACGGCGGGACAACACTGATTGAATGGGCGGACCTTATACCCGGGGAAACGGTCGGATTCGATGCGTATGTCAGAATATTCCATGGGCATGGCGAAGGCAGGCGAATCATAATGATTGAAGGCAGTCCGGCGAAAATAAATGAATATACGGCGGAAAGCATATGATCATACTGGGAATGGACACATCCTGTGCGCAGGCATCCTGCGCATTATCAATTGAAGGAAGTGCTTTTGAAAAGAAGTCAACGGAAGACAAGAGGAAGCATTCCCAGACCCTCATGCCGATGGTCGGGGAGTTGCTGGCGGAGCATGGGCTGAAAGCACGGGATATGGATGGATTTGCGATATCCTGCGGCCCGGGTTCATTCACAGGTCTGCGAATAGGCATGGCTGCCATAAAGGGGCTCGCCTTCCCGCTTGGGAAAAAGATTTCCTGCGTGAATTCGCTTGATATACTCGCCAATGGCATTGAAAGGGCAAACGGCATCATATGCCCGATTATAGATGCCAGGAACAATCAGGTTTATACCGCTTTGTACAAAAAGGCCGGCAGTTTCAGCGTACCCGTCACAGAATACATGGGCATCGGTGTCATGGAGCTTGCCCGGATGCTGAAGGAAGAAGGGACAGGCGCAGTCATCTGCGGAGATGCTTCGCAGATGCACCGGGAGGTCCTGGCGAAGGAATCAGGGACGGTCATAGACAATCCGGGTCAGGATTTTCTTTATCCGTCCGCCGGTGTTCTTGTCAATTTGGTTCTGTGGGGGTATCCCGGCATCAGGATGGTTGAAGCATCGGAGGCGGTTCCGTTTTATCTTAGGGTGCCCCAGGCGGAGAGGCTGTATGGGAAATAATTGGAATGAAATAAAGTTCGTACCGGCCGATGAAAGCCACATCGATCAGATGCATGAAATAGAGAAATCATCCTTCAGCATCCCATGGTCATATGACAGTCTTTATCAGGATGTCTGCGAGCATGAGATTTCGGTATATATCGCGGGAATCTGCAATGGAGAGGTTGTAGCCTATGCGGGGCTTTGGTATGTCCTTGAGGAATCGCATGTCACCAACATAGCCGTCAGGGAGGATTTCAGAAACAGGGGTGTCGGCGGGCTTATGATGGAGCATATGTTCAGTGAGGCAAAAAGACTGGGTGTCAGGACAATGACGCTAGAGGTCAGGGAGTCAAATGCGGCGGCAATAAGATTGTACGAGAAAACGGGATTCTACAAAGTGGGGATAAGAAAGAAATATTATCCCGATACCGATGAGAATGCGATAATAATGAACAGGATGCTGTGATTTATCAAGACAATCCAGTATGGCGCAGCTTTGGCAGGGCCATGGCAAAATTAAATGGCCGGCCTTGTTTTGTTATATAATAACCATATGCTTGATAATGATAAAACAACAAACTTCAATATAGCGGACGAATTGAAAAAACTGCCCCGCAAACCGGGCGTCTATCTTATGAAGGACAAATCCGGGAAAATAATATATGTAGGCAAGGCGGTTAACCTCAGCAACAGGGTAAGGTCGTATTTTATGGGAGGGGAAAAGCCGGCCAGGATAAGCCGTATGGTTTCCCAGGTCAGGAGCTTTGAGTATATTGCGGCCAACGACGAGCGCGAGGCCTTCATAATCGAATGCAATCTGATCAAAAGCCACATGCCCCATTACAATATACTTTTAAAGGATGACAAGACTTATCCCTACATCAGGGTTTCGACGGCGGATGAATATCCTGCGCTCGGCATAACAAGGAAATATGCGGATGACGGGGCAAGGTACTTCGGGCCTTATCCCGAGAGGGTCTCCGCAAAGAAGGCGATGGGACTGCTCCAGACTATATTCCCGGTAAGGACCTGCCGGAAGAAATCGATGGGGAAGGATACCCGGCCATGCCTCAATTACTATATAAAAAGATGCCCGGGGCCGTGCGCCGGCCTATGCACAAAGGAAGAGTACATGGTATCGGTAACCGGATTGCTCGGATTTCTTGACGGCAGGGCTCCGGAAATCATTGATGAACTTAAGAAAAAGATGGATGATGCGAGCAGGGACCTCAGGTATGAGCAGGCGGCGGTTTACAGGGACAGTATTAACACATTGCGCAAGGCATCAGACATATATATGATCAAACCCGGCATGAAGAGGAGCGATGTCGCGGCCTGCGCCGCCGGTGATGGTCTTGCGGTCGTCTATATCCTTAACATTGAGAACAGCGCGGTTACCGGGCACTTGCAGTTTGAGTTCGATTCGTCGGCTGAAACCGATGAGGGATTGATATTGAGGGACTTCATGAGGCAGTATTATTCCGGGCGGAATATGATTCCCGATGAGATAATAGCATGCAATGAGATTGAGAACATCGACTGGCTGGCTGAATGGATAAGTGCGAACAAGGGTCAAAAAGTATCGATCAAGGTCCCCGCAAGGGGAGAAAAAAAGAAGCTTGCCGATATGGCCGGTGAAAATGCAAGGCATGTGCTGTCCGCATATTCGGAAAGAAAGAACACTGACAGGTCCAATCTGGTTGACCTGGCATCCCTCCTTGAACTCGAGGTCTTGCCGGAAAGGATTGAGGCATTTGACATATCCAGCCTTTCAGGAAGGGATACCGTCGGTTCGATGGTTGTTTTCGAGGGCGGGAAGGCCGAAAAAAGCAGGTATCGAAGGTTTTCCGTAAAACAAGAGGCGCAGGGGGACGACCTGAAGGCCATGGCCGAGGTCGTCGGCCGAAGGATTGCGCGTATCAACGACGGCAGGTTCGGGGCGCCGCCCGATCTGATAATGATTGACGGCGGGAGAAACCAAGTGAATGCGGCAAGGGCTGTGCTCGCCGGGGCGGGATATGACATTCCCATATGCGGTATGGTCAAGGACGACAGGCACGCCACCCGTGCGCTGATATATGAAGGGCGCGAATATCCGCTGATGAAGCAGGCTGCCCTGTTCAGGTTCGTCGCGTCAATGCAGAACGAGGCCCATAGGTTTGCGATTGAATTCAACAGGAAAAAGAGAAAAAAAAGATATTTTGATTCAGAACTGGACAATATACCGGGAATCGGAGAAAAGCGGAAAGAAAGCCTGATGAAGCATTTTGGTTCGTTGAGGGAGATAAGGGCTGCGGGAATATCGCAGCTTGAATCGGCGAAAGGTATAAGCGGCGCCCTGGCGGCTGAAATATATGCATATTTCCATGGAAGGAACGGACAATGAAAGTATTTGCCATAGGAGACCTGCACCTGTCGCACCAGGTTGAAAAGCCAATGGATGTTTTCGGGGGCCACTGGCTTGGACATGCGGATAAAATCGAGGAAAACTGGAATGCAGCCGTGGGGGAGGGCGATACCGTCATAATTCCAGGGGATTTTTCTTGGGCGACATACCTGGGCCAGGCGGAGGAGGATTTCCTGTTTCTGGACAGGCTGCCCGGCAAAAAGATTCTTCTCAAGGGCAACCACGACTACTGGTGGGAAACAGTGACCAAGATGAAAAAGTTCCTGGATTCCATCGGGGCGTCGACCATAGGCTTTTTATACAACAACGCGGTAATGGCGGGGGGAAGGTTTTTCTGCGGGACAAAGGGATGGGACCCGGAGGAAGAAAAGGATCCGGTGATAATCAACAGGGAGACTTTGAGGTTCAGGGCTTCCTTATCAGGGGCGGAGGCTGGAGGGGATATCACGGCTGTTTTCCATTATCCGCCGATGAATATACCGGGGCTTGTTTCAATAATGAATGAGCATGGTGTGGTTAAATGCATATACGGACATGTCCACGGGACCCCGCAGCCCCTCCAGTGGTACGAAAAGGATGGAATTGAGTATCTGAACGTTGCCGCCGACCGCACTGATTTTTGCCCGGTGGAGATATAAATGCGTTGCCCGGGGTAAAATAAATACCATGGCAGGTATTCACTGAAAGAAATTTCATGTGATTTATACGGATGTGTGATATAATATTCCAGCTGTGCTAATTGCCGGCTTTTTAGTAATGCAATATTGGAGGATATGGATACATGGGAGCAAAAGTAGTTAAAGTGGATGGTTACAAGACGAACCTGGAAATCAGCATTTCACCCGAAGAGTTGAAGGACGGGATAAGAAGGGCATACAACAAGACCAGGGGCAGGTACAACATCCAGGGTTTCAGAAAAGGCAAGGCGCCCCAGTACATGATCGAAAGGGTATACGGGACGGGCGTGTTTTTTGAAGAAGCCATCAATATACTTTTCCCGGAGCACTATGACAAGGCGATCGATGAAACGGGTATTTTCCCTGTTGACAGGCCTTCCATAGACATAAAGGATATAGACCTTGAAAAAGGACTTGTGATAGTGGTTGACGTTGACGTCAAGCCCGAGGTCAAATTAGGCAAATACAAGGGTGTTGAAATAGAAAAGATCGAGGCGAAGGTAAGCGCGGCGGATGTTGTCGGGGCCCTTGACGCCGAGGTGAAGAAGAATGCCAGGACGATAACAGTGGAAGACAGGCCCGTTAAAAATGACGATACGGTAATAATCGATTTTGAAGGTTTTGTCGATGGCGAGGCGTTCGAAGGCGGAAAAGCCGAGGGACACCAGCTTAAGATAGGCTCCGGCCAGTTCATCCCGGGTTTTGAAGAGCAGATAATCGGCAGGGGCGCGGGCGAGGAATTCGATGTCTCCGTGAGTTTTCCCGAGGATTACCAGGCCGAGGAACTCAAGGGAAAACCGGCGGTATTCAAGGTGGTGCTTCATGAAATCAAGGAAACCGAATTACCGGTCCTTGATGATGAGTTCGCCAAGGATGTGTCGGAGTTCGACACTCTTGCCGAGTATAAGGAAGACTTGAAGAAGAGCATGCTTGACAGCAGGAAAAAGGAAGCCGAAAATGCAATGAAAGACGCGGCATTGTCCGCGGCCATGGACGCGGCGGAGGTTGAAATACCTCCGGCGATGGTGGACAGGCGCATCGACGGCCAGGTCAAGGATTTTGAAATGAGGCTCAGATACCAGGGAATGCAGCTTGAGCAGTATCTGGGTATGATAGGAATGGATGAAGCCGGTCTCCGCGAGCAGTTCAGGCCGACATCAACCGACCAGGTGAAATCGCAGCTGGTGGTCGAGGCGATCTCGGTAAGGGAGGGAATAGAGGCTTCGGATGAGGAACTTGAGAAGAAGATTGATGAAGCCGCCAAAAATTATGGCATGAAGCCCGAGGACTACAGGAAAAACCTAAATGAGGAATACATGTCGTACATGAAGGAAGGGATTGTCTATGAGAAGACAATTGATTTCATATATGATAACGCGGTGAAAACAAAGAAAGCAAAAAAAGCTGCCCGGGATGATGAAGGCAAAGCTTCGGAACAGGGTTAAAAAAGATCCTGCAGGGTAGTATAATGAGTTTCATAAAGGAGGTATTTTTATGAGCTTGGTACCGATAGTAGTAGAACAGACAAACAGAGGCGAAAGGTCCTATGATATATTTTCAAGGCTGTTGAAGGACAGAATCATATTTCTTGGAGAGGAAGTCAATGACGTAACGGCCAGCCTGGTCATCGCGCAGATGCTTTTTCTCGAGCATGAAGACCCGGAAAAGGACATAAAGCTTTATATAAACAGCCCTGGAGGTTCGATTACGTCGGGCCTTGCTATATATGACACGATGAGGTATGTGAAATGCGATGTGTCGACGATGTGCGTAGGGCTTGGCGCGAGCATGGGGGCGTTCCTTCTGTCCGCGGGTACAAAGGGGAAAAGGTTTGCGCTTCCCAACAGCCAGATACTCATTCACCAGCCCCTTGGCGGGATGCAAGGGCAGGCGACTGACATAAAGATACATACGGAATGGCTGCTCAGAATCAAGGATACTCTCAACAAGGCGTTGAGCGAGAACACTGGCCAGCCTCTTGAAAAAATTGAAAGAGACGTCGAAAGGGATTATTTCATGAGCGCCGCGGAGGCAATGGAATATGGGCTCATCGATAAGGTCATGAATAAATAAAGCAGGATTTTATCCTGTGCATGCGGAAATTACATCCGCAGGGAGGATTCCAATATGTCAAAGGAAATCGGAGGGGACAAGATAACCAAGTGTTCCTTTTGCGGTAAAAGCCAGAACCAGGTAGACAGGATTATAGCAGGTCCTGGTGTTCATATATGCAATGAATGCATAGAATTATGCAATGAAATAATGGAGAATGATTACTCTGAAGTCGACGACATGCTGGAAAATCCGGATGTCAGTTTGCCGGTGCCCGCTGAAATCAAGGCCAGGCTGGACGAATATATCATCGGCCAGGAGGAAGCAAAGAAGACGGTAGCGGTGGCCGTCTATAACCACTACAAAAGGATCATGCAGAAGAACTCGGATGACGACACCGAAATCCAAAAGAGCAATATCCTGATACTGGGACCGACGGGAACGGGAAAAACATATATCGCGCAGACGCTTGCGAAAATACTGGATGTTCCTTTTGCGATAGCTGACGCCACGACCCTGACCGAAGCCGGATATGTCGGGGAGGATGTGGAGAACATTCTCCTGAGGCTGATACAGGCGGCCGAATTCGACATTGAAAAGGCTCAGAAGGGCATCATTTACATCGATGAGATAGACAAGATATCCAGAAGGAGCGAAAATCCGTCAATAACCCGCGATGTCAGCGGCGAAGGAGTTCAGCAGGCCCTTTTGAAAATACTTGAGGGAACCGTTGCCAATGTTCCGCCGCTCGGCGGAAGAAAACATCCGCAGCAGGAGTACATACCAATCGATACGTCGAACATACTTTTCATATGCGGAGGGGCTTTCCAGGGAATTGAGGAAATCATTCAGAACAGGCTCGGGAAAAGGTCAATCGGCTTTGGAGCCGACCTTACATTGAAGAACAGCGTCGAGGCAGTCGAGACATACCAATTCGTCGAGCCGGAGGATTTGCTGAAATACGGGCTTATCCCTGAATTGATCGGCAGGATACCCGTCGTCGTTTCGGTGCACCAGCTGTCGGAGGAATCCCTTGTGACAATTCTGAAAAGACCTAAAAACGCACTGGTAAAGCAATATTCCAAGCTGTTCAACATGGACGACTGCGACATAGAGTTCACGGAAGGTGCGCTCAGGGCGGTTGCAAAGAAGGCCCTCGAAAGAAAGACGGGCGCAAGGGGGCTTCGCTCGATACTTGAAAAGGCCATGATGGAAACAATGTATGAGATTCCGTCCGACAAGGATGCAATCAAATGTATAGTCGATGAATCGACCATCCTGATGGGCACCAAGCCAAAGATACTGTATGCGGGCAAAAAGAAAGAATCCGCGTCCTGACAATACTAAAGAGGCTGGCATGCCTCTTTTTTTTATTCTGATTTTAAGCCCGCGCTGCATTGGCCGCAATGAAACGGCCATTCCTTTTGTGTTGTAATCGGAGCAGGCATACAATATAATCAAAATAGTAAATTTGCGGTGGTGGATATGACTTTTTTAGAGGCTTTGATACTTGGCATAATACAGGGACTTACGGAATTCCTGCCGGTCAGCAGCTCCGGGCATCTTGTAATTTTTGAAAAAATCCTTGGCATTGAGGGAGGGACGATGTACTTCAATGTCATGGTCCATCTTGCAACCCTTGCGGCGGTTTGCATTGCCCTTTGGAGCGAGGTGCTGGCGCTTGTAAAGAAACCGTTCTGCAGGATGACCGGCATGCTCATAATAGCCACGGTTCCGGCGGTTGCCGCAGGTTTGCTGCTGAACGACATTTTTGAGGAAGTCAACGCCAGTGGAGTCACCGTGGGCTTCGGGCTCCTGGTGACGGGCGCCGTATTGCTTATATCCTCGGCATTGAAACCAGGCAATAATGGGATTAATGAAGTGAAATGGCATCATGCGATTGTTGCAGGCATCGCCCAGGCCATTGCGATAGTTCCCGGCATATCCAGGTCGGGCATGACCATATCGGCGGACCTTGCCTTGAAAATGAACAAGGAGCTTGCGGTCAAATTCGCCTTTTTAATGTCTGTTCCGGTAATACTCGGGGGCTTTGTCCTTGAAACAATGCAGCTGGTATCCTCGGGGGCTGGGGAAATGGATTGGCTGCCTGTTTTGGCCGGGATGCTTTCAGCCGGCATCTCAGGCTACTTCGCGATAAAGTTTTTTATAAAGACGGTAATGAAGGGAAAACTGAAGTGGTTCGCCTATTACGCATTCGCCGTGGCGGGACTGGTCCTTGCAGACCAGCTGTTCTTCGGGGTTTTTTTTGACAGGCTGTTTTGATCAAGGGAGAAAAAATGATTGTCCTTGCGATAGAGACCAGTTGTGACGAGACCGCATGTGCCATTGTAAAAGATGGAAGGGACGTGCTGTCCAATATAATATCGTCCCAGGCGGAGCTGTTTGAGAAATATGGAGGCGTAGTTCCTGAAATTGCTTCAAGGAAACATATGGAATACATGATTCCGGTTGTAAGCGAGGCGATGCAAACAGCGGGCATCGGGTTTGGCGATGTCGATGCAGTTGCCGTCACCAAGGGGCCGGGTTTGGTCGGGGCGCTGCTTGCCGGCATATCACTTGCCAAGGGAATCGCCATGGCGATGGAGAAACCGCTGATCGGTGTGAATCACCTTGAAGGGCATATAGCGGCGAACTACATAGGATGGCCGGAACTGGAGCCGCCTTTTCTTTGTCTTTTGGTTTCAGGCGGGCACTCCCACATCCTGAGGGTAGACGATTACACTGACATAAAGGTGCTTGGGAGGACAAGGGACGACGCCGCCGGTGAGGCCTTTGACAAGATTGCCAGGGCAATCGGACTTGGATACCCGGGAGGGCCGAAGGTTGATGCGCATGCCGCCATGGGAAACAGATCGGCTTATGACCTGCCGAGAACAAAATTCAAGGACAATCCGTACGACTTCAGTTTCAGCGGACTAAAGACAGCTGTTTTGAACATAGCGAACAATTCAATGCAAAAGGACGGCGCGATAAATGTAGACGACATCTGCGCATCCTTTCAATATACTGTTGCCAGGGTGCTGGTGGAAAACACCATGGAAGCCGCTGATGAAACAGGAGTAAGGACCATAGTCGTTGCGGGAGGTGTTGCGGCCAATTCCGGCCTGAGGCGGGAGATGGCGGCTGAATGTTTCGCCCATGGATATAAACTGCATTTCCCCCCGCTTGAACTTTGCACCGACAATGCCGCCATGATAGGGTCCGCGGCATATTTTCATTTGATCAAAGGGGAAAGCGACGATTATTCGCTAAACGCCGTCCCATCGCTGAAGCTCGGCGTATAAAACCAAATAAATCAACAGGCCCATCTGTGGATAAAATCCAAAATCACGCTGAAACCAAATATATATTTATACTTCTTTTAGGGCCTGCCTGTTGAAAAACATGTTGAAAACCCTCGAAAACCTGTTAAGAACCCCAATAAATAAAATATCCCGGGAAATTCTGCTGGTTTTTAAGGTCCATTTATGAATTTGTGCTGTTCAGGTGTTAAAATTATAGTCAGGATTAATCCGGGGGTGTTTTATGAGGGAATGGGTCAACCACACAAAGGCCATGGCGTATGAGACGGGGAGAAGATTCAGGTTTCCGGTGAGGATAACGGGATGTTCTCTTGAAGGGGATACACTTTCGATCAAAGCCAACAGCGGCTATTTCGATATCATGATGCAAAAATCGTTCGGGCATGAATTCCAGCGCTTCACGAATGCGGGGGATGCCGGCGGCATGGTAATCCGGATTGATGCAGTGGGGAACTATGCATTTAGAATCAGATATCCGGAAAATTGCGAAAAAGGCGAAACACTCATGGCTCCGGATGTTCCAAAAGGCATCGGCGCCCGGATTGTTGAAACAGAGGAAGACATAACGTTCGTGCTTGAAAAAGCATCGCTGCTGATATCCAGATATCCCCTCCGGATGCTGTTGCTTGACGAATCGGGAAACATGCTTGTGGAAATCCCGGGCATCGACGCCTGCCATCCCAACGACTCCGGAGCCGGCGGATTTTGCTCGCTCAACGATTTTTACCCGTTCGGCACATCCGAAGGAATGTCAGCCTTTACGACCAGGCTTTCCCTGAACGAGAAGATATACGGACTTGGCGAAAAGTTCATCGGCATGGACAGGCGGGGCCAATATCTTGAATCCATTCATCAGGACTGCGCGGGCAACGAGGGCGCCCGCACCTATAAAAACATACCTTTTTATATAAGCACGGCGGGATACGGCGTTTACGTCAACTCGGCCTATCTTATGGATTACGACATAGGTGCGATGAATTTTGACTTCGCCAACATATTCCTGGAAGAAGAAGAGATGGATGTGTTTTTGATAGCCGGACCATCCCTGGGGGATATCATAAAAAGGTACTGCATGATAACAGGATTCGCACCGGAGCTTCCCCGTTGGAGCTATGGGCTGTGGATGAGCCGCAACAGCTATGAAA
Organism: Clostridia bacterium; assembly: GCA_016935835.1. Classification (GTDB taxonomy): domain Bacteria; phylum Bacillota; class Clostridia; order DUPQ01; family DUPQ01; genus JAFGQE01. Next base: position 18,396 of record JAFGQE010000025.1, read on the forward strand.
ACGAGGACATAGTCAGGGGGATCGCCGGCCGGCTAAGGGAGGAGAAAATCCCGTGCGACGTCCTTCACCTCGACACATACTGGTTCGAAGAGGACTGGATATGCGACCTTAGGTTTTCCAAGGAAAGATTCCCGGAACCGGAAAAACTGATCTCGGATCTTGCGAAACAGGGTTTTACCGTTTCAATCTGGCAGATGCCGTATGTGCACGAGTCGCAGGATAATTACAGGGAAGGCGTGGCGAAGGATTATTTCGTAAAAAAATCCGATGGAGGGATTTTCCATTTCGATTGGTTTGGAAAGCAATATGCACTGATAGATTTTTCAAACGATGATGCGGTCAAATGGTATACGGGACAGATAAAGCGGGTGCTGGGGATGGGTGCAAAGGCAGTCAAGACGGATATCGCCGAAGGATGTCCCGTCGAAGGAATCTATAGGACGCGCGACGGCCGCGAAATGCACAACCTGTTTCCGTTGATATACAACAAATCGATCTTCGAGGCTGTCAGGGAAGTCTGCGGCAAAGGGTTGGTTTGGGCAAGGTCGACCTATGCCGGCGGACAGAGGTATCCGCTGCCGTGGAGCGGGGACTCGCGCTCGACGTTCGAGAACCTGGCCGGGGCCCTGCGGTCCGGGATTTCACTTGGTTTGTCCGGTCAGCCGTTCTGGAGCCATGACATCGGGGGATTCATCGGAAAGCCGGACCCCGAACTGTATATAAGGTGGGCGCAGCTCGGATTGTTTTCATCGCATGCCAGGTGCCATGGGGGCGGCAATTCCAATCCACGGGAACCCTGGGCGTACGGGGAGGAAGCCCTTCGCATATTCCGCAGCTTTGCCGGGTTGCGTTACAGGCTCCTTCCATATATTTTCAGCACCGGGCGTCAAAGTCTCGAAACCGGAATGCCTTTTATCAGGCACATGTCGCTGCACCATCAGGAAGACAGGAATGTCCATGGAATATACGACCAGTACTATTTCGGGAAATCGATGATGGTCGCGCCGATTCTGTCCAGGGGCGGAAAACGGCAGGTCTATCTGCCTGATGGAATCTGGTTTGATTACTGGACCGGACGAAAAGTGGAAAAGGCAGGCTGGATTGATGTGCAATGTCCGCTTGAAACCATGCCGGTTTACATTCCGGCGGGGTCCGTTATAATATACGGCCCGGAACAGCAATATGTGGACGAAAAAGAGACCGCTGAAATCGAAATCCATGTCTATGGTGGGGCGGATGGTGCATTTGATTACCGAAACGACGGCGATGCCGGGGATTTCATGGTAAAATGCAAAGACGGCAGGACGATATTCGACGACGGCGGTTATCGGGGTAAATATAAATTGAAAGTGATTGAATAGGAATGGTCGATCTCCATATTCATACAACAGCTTCCGATGGAAGCGTAAAACCGGGAAAACTTGTTGAAATGGCGCTGGAAATGGGATTGTCCGCGATTGCAGTGACGGACCATGACACCATCGGCGGAGTGGCCGAAGCGCTTGAAGCCGGCCGCAGACTGGGACTTCCGGTTGTCCCGGGAGTGGAACTGGGCGTTGATTACATTGCGCGGGAAACCCACATACTTGGATATTTCAACGAGAGGAACTATTTGGGAATCAACAGATATTTCAATTGGATTCTTGAAAAACGCCATGAAAGAAACAAAAGCCTGATACATAATCTCAACAGGGCCGGATTTGATGTAAGCCTTGATGAAATGTATGAAAAGGCCGGGGGGGAACCCCGGGCCGGCCGCATCTGGCAAAATGCCTTGTCGAAAAGGGGTATGCGTCCGATGTAGGCGAAGTGTTCGATAAAATCCTTATGAGGGATGACATATACATGCCCAGGGAAAAAACAACCCCGGAAAGCGCGATAGGAGAAATTGCAGCCAACAACGGGATTGCGGTGCTTGCACATCCGGTCTACCTTGACAGGGAAGGCCTGTTTGAAACGGCGCTGGCCGAGTTCATGGAGATGGGACTGCGCGGCATCGAGGCATTCCACACCGACCATGGTGAGGCTGATACGGCGAAGTTTCAAAATGCAGCGAAAAAGAACAATCTGATAATAACCGGCGGTAGCGATTTCCATGGCGCAAATAAGGAAAATGCATTCCTGGGACTGCCTGAGGTAGATGATTCTTTTTACCACAGGCTTATGGAATTGCTATAGACGGGTCCGCACGGATTGAACCGGGCGGCGCGGGGTGATACAATTTCCCCATGCCGCGGACATAGGACGGGAGAAAAGGAAAAATGACAAGCATACTCAGCAACAGCCAGATTGATAAAATAAGGAAGGCGGGAAGAATCGTATCAGCCTGCCATGTAAGTCTCCGTGATTTCATCAGGCCGGGGCTAAGGACCTCGGATATTGATAAATTCGTCGGGGACTTCATAGTTTCGCATGGGGCCGTGCCTGCGCAGATAGGGTACATGGGGTATCCGTATGCAACCTGCACTTCGCTGAACGATGAGATTTGCCATGCCTTTCCCGACGAAACGGTAATACGCGACGGCGATGTCCTCAAAGTCGATTTCGTGGTGAACCTCGACGGCTGGCTTGCGGACTCGGCATGGTGCTATGCCGTCGGCGGCATCTCTAAAGAGGCGGCGCTTCTGATGAAGACGACAAGGGAATGCCTGTATCTTGGAATCAGGCAGGCAATCGCCGGAAACAGGATTGGAGACATCGGCAATGCCATACAGAACCACGCCGAATCAAAGGGCATGAGCGTGGTGCGCGAATATACGGGGCACGGGATCAACACCATTATGCACGACGGCCTGGTGGTGCCTCATTACGGAAGGCCCGGAAAGGGTACGAGGATAAGGGAAGGAATGGTTTTCACTATAGAGCCGATGATTAACGCGGGAGCACCCGGTTGCACGATTGATAACGACGGGTGGACTGCAAGGACGGCGGACGGCTCGCTTTCGGCACAGTACGAGCACACGATAGCGATTCTTCCGAATGGTCCCGAAATAATCACGGAACAGGACTGAATCCGGATAAATTGCCGCCCGGCAATTAATGCGGGACCCAGGCAAAGCATGAAGAATTAAGGAGATATACAGCCAATGTACAGGATTTTGGAAAAGAAGATACTTAATGATACGGTGCAGATGATGAAAGTCGAGGCTCCGCTGATAGCAAAAAAGGCAAGGCCAGGCCAGTTCATCATACTCCGCATTGATGAGACGGGGGAGAGGATTCCCCTGACAATAGCGGGATTTGACAGGGAAGCCGGGACCATAACCATAATATTCCAGATGGTCGGCAAAACCACGATGAAGCTCGGGACCCTTGAAGAAGGGGACTATATAAAGGATTTCGTGGGACCGCTGGGCAAGGCCAGCGAGCTCGAAGGATACAAAAGCGCATGCGTAATCGGGGGCGGGCTGGGGACTGCGATAGCTTTTCCCCAGGCCAGGGAGCTTTTTGAACTAGGCGCCGATGTCGATATAATCGCCGGATTCCGTAGCAAGGACCTTATAATTCTGGAAGATGAAATGAAGAAAACATGCCGCAGCCTGTATATTACGACGGACGACGGCTCAAACGGAAGAAAAGGCTTTGTGACCGATGTGCTGAGGGAATTGCTCAAAACAAGGACATATGATGTCGTCATAGCAATCGGCCCCCTGGTCATGATGAAGTTCGTATCCGCCATAACAAGGGAAGCGGGGATAAAGACGATAGTAAGCATGAACTCCGTGATGGTGGACGGAACGGGAATGTGCGGCGGATGCAGGCTTACGGTCGGCGGTGAAACGAAGTTTGCATGTGTCGACGGCCCTGATTTCGACGGACACCTGGTGGACTTTGACGAGGCGATAATGAGAAGCGCCAGATACAAGGAAGAGGAAAATCATTCCTGCAGGCTCGGAGGGTACACCAATGGCTGACATGTCAAAGCAAAAATACAAGATGCCGGAGCAGGAGCCGGAAATCAGGAACAGGAATTTCAGCGAGGTCGCCCTTGGCTATACTGAGGAGCTGGCGATCAAGGAAGCACTGAGATGCCTTGACTGCAGGCATATGCCATGCGTAAAGGGATGTCCGGTCAACGTAGACATACCTGGATTCATCAGGTGCATAAAAGACGGTGAATTCGAGGGAGCTTACCAGGTGCTTGCAAGGACAAATTCGCTGCCCGCCGTATGCGGCAGGGTCTGTCCGCAGGAAACCCAGTGCGAGGAGCTGTGCGTCCGGGCCTTGAAGGGCGAATCCGTCGGAATAGGAAGGCTCGAGCGATTTGCGGCTGACTGGCACATGGAGCATTCCCAAGGTATGCACGAGCATCTCATGACCGGACAGACTGCGGTCGCAGGCAAGGTTGCGGTTGTCGGAGCGGGTCCCGCCGGTTTGACTTGCGCTGGCGACCTGGCGAAGCTAGGATACAACGTGACGGTATTCGAGGCTTTTCACGAGCCCGGCGGAGTCCTCACATATGGAATACCCGAATTCAGGCTGCCGAAAAGCATAGTGAAAAAAGAGATATCGATACTTGAGGAACTTGGCGTCGAGGTCCGTGTCAACATGGTCATAGGAAAGATTCTGTCGGTCGAGGAGCTGCTTTTGGAATATGACGCCGTATTCATCGGCACCGGCGCCGGACTGCCGAGGTTCATGAACATTCCCGGGGAGAACCTCAACGGAGTATATAGTGCGAATGAATTTCTCACCAGGATAAATCTTATGAAGGCTTATAAATTCCCGGAATTTGATACTCCCATAAAAATAGGAAGGAATGTGGCGGTTGTCGGAGGCGGCAACGTTGCCATGGACGCCGCGAGAAGCGCAAAAAGGCTCGGGGCTGAAAATGTCTATATCATTTACAGGCGGAGCGAGGAAGAACTCCCCGCGAGGCTCGAGGAAGTGCACCACGCAAAGGAAGAGGGCATAATATTCAGGCTGCTCGAAAACCCGGTATCCATCAGAGGCGACGAAAAGGGAAACGTCGTTTCCTTGGAATGCATAAGGATGGAGCTGGGCGAACCCGATTCCTCAGGCAGAAGAAGGCCTGTCGAGGTCGCGGGATCAGAATTCATGACAGACATGGATACAGTTATAATAGCCATCGGGCAGACGCCGAATCCGTTGATAAAGGATACGACCGGAGGTCTGCGGACAGCCCGCTGGGGTGGAATAATCGTTGACGAGGAAACCATGGAAACCAGCATAAAGGGTGTTTATGCCGGCGGGGACATCGTAACCGGCGCCGCCACCGTAATACTTGCGATGGGAGCGGGAAAGAAGGCCGCGGAGTCAATCGACAGGTATATAAAGGAGAAAAACAAGGGCTGAAACCGGTGGCAAAAGGAATATTTCAATAATATTGAATTATCTTAAAAACCGGGTATACATGGCAAATTTATCATGGTATCATTACCGGGACAGGGAAACCTGCGAGGGACGGAAATGTTGTTATGAAAAAAATGAAGAGGGCTTATGGGAAGCTTTCCATGATGCTCTTCTATAGAAATGACATGCAATTGATAACCGCGCCCGGCAAACCTGACCGGGATTGGTTTATCAAACAGGCGATTTTCGGAACTGCATTCGGAGCACTGGTCGGAGGGATTTTCCTGTCGGGTCTTTTCATAGAACTCGATGCGCCCGACTATCTGATGGGATACATACCTTATATAGGCAGCATCGCCGGAATAACCCTGATATTCGCCGGACTTATAATCGAAAGAGTCCGCAACAGGAAAAAATTCATAGTCATCCTTAATATAATCTCGAAATCGCTGATTGTTTCAGCGGTGTGGATTCCTTTGTTCATTTCAAGAGGAATTGCCCCCTATGTGATGATTTTCGTTGTTTTCTGGGGATATTCGCTGCAGGCATTCATGGGAATCACGATCAACTCATGGTTCGTGGATGTGATAGACGAAAGGTTGCGCGGAAGGTTCATGAGCACAAAGCAGATTTTCGCGCTTGTGGTATCGGCGGTATTCCCGGTCGTGGCAGGACGTTATCTTGACCTGGCGCCCGACAGGTATGTGGCTTTTTGCGTCATTTACAGTGTCGCATGGATTTTTATGTGGCTCGAGACCCACTCGTTCACCAAAATAACGGAGCCGGGCTTCAAATCACTCGGAAAGGGAAATGTCAGCTTCAAGGATCTTTTCCTTGTGCCGCTTAAAAACAAGGCTTATCTCAAGTACATGACGACGCAGTCCATATTCTATTTTTCATGGTACATGACGATGTCGTTCGCATCGGTATACCAGCTGAGGTATCTTGAGATTCCATATACATACATAACGGTCATGGGAATGATCAATCCGGTCCTGCAGATGGCCTGGTACCCGATGTGGGGCAGGCTGGTCGACAAATACGGCTCGCATTTCATCCTCAGGCTTGCACTTTGGATGTATTCGTTTCACGCCGTTCTCTGGTTTTTGATGACGAAGGGTAGCTATTTCTACATTATGCCCATGCTTCAGATAAGCGCGGCAATGATCGGACCCGCATTCACACTCGGCACATTCAATACCAAGTACGCTATCATTCCCCAGGAAGGACGGTCCGTTTACGACGGTTTTTTCACTTCGGTCGTCGGTCTTGTGATATTGATATCCCCGGCGGTAGGCAACCTTATCAAGACTTTCATAGAGAAAACCTCGACCGGCGCCATGGGAATGGAGTTCCCCCAGTTCAGGCTTATGTTTGCCCTTGCGGCGGTGCTTGTCCTGCTTCTAAACTTTTACCACCTTGCCTCGGCGAAAAAGACGGACGACCTTGTAAACGAAAAACTTTTTATAAAGACTATTTTCAGAAGAACAAAATAAAGCGGGAGGCAGTATGAAAAGAAAAGATTACCTGGAATTTGTGGAGAAATCCGTCGCGGCCGGAAGGAAGACCTATAAGGAAAGCATAGAAACCTGGAAAGCAAATTTCGATGCCGATTATATGTTTGGCTATACGTCCCCCGGGATCATAGCAAGCCAGATACATATGGAAGGGCTTCTGTATTCACTTAACAGTAACATGGAACATGCGGAATTCATAAGGGACGGACTCATCCTTCCCATGAAGCTTGCGGCCATCTTCCCCGAGGAAATCAGGATTCAGAGAAAAGAATATTACAGGGGGGTTCCCTTGCTTGAAGCGCTTTTTCAGCTTCATGCGTATATGAATGCATATCTGGATGTGAAGGACTCAGGCGTATTGACCGGGGAGGATGTCGCGGTGGTCAGGCAATCTGTGATACAGTCCGTAACACCGCTTATCTTCTGTCCCGAATGGGGGGCTCACAACAGGTCCATGCTGAGGGCGTGTGCTCTCGTTCATGGTGCGGCTGTGGTAGGCGACACCGAGGAAACCAGGGAATGGATCAAACTGGCTGATTATCTTGCGGAGGAAAGCATCGGAGGGTGGTCGCTCGAGGACGCGGCCCATTATATACCTCTTTGGCTTTTCGCCTGCATAATGTATGCGAAATGGAGTGGAACCGAGGACGAGTATTATAAAAAGCCCCAGACAAAATACTATTTCGACTACATAACGCATCTTATAACCGAAGAAGGGCAGATACCCGGTTTCGGCGACGCCTGGTTCCACTCGAACTGGTACATATGGGTGGCATGCATTGAAAAAGGCGCGGCTATGTACAAATGCGGCGAAATGAAAGAGGCAGCCGACAGGATATTCAAATACGGAGTGGAAAAGCTGCACGCCGAGCCATCCCCCGGCCTTGGGAATTACATGGCATATGCCTATAAATGGAGCTCGGATGAAGTAAAGCAGTGCGCAACCGCATATAAAAGCGGGGAAGTGCTCGAGGAACTTGTCGGGAAGAAAATTATTCTTAGGGGCGGCGGAAGCTATCTGCTTTATAATTACAGGGATGAGGGAATGTACGGCTTCATTCCCAGACAGTATCTGAGGACCTCGATTCCCGTAAAGGCGGAGAAGATGCACCACGGGCACGGGGATGAGAACTCGGTTTCACACCTTGAGAAAAACGGAACGATACTACTGCATGAAAGCGGATACAGGGAAAGGCTTCCAAACGGGAAATACAGGGCCGACCTTTACCACAACAGGCTTGTTTTCAGGGAAGGGATGAAGGATCTTTCAAATGGAAATTTCAACGCCCTGCACGATGACGGTTACTACAAGCATGCGGAAACGGAAAAGATTCATTTCCAGTGCTTTGACGGGGTTGAATATCTCAGGACCAGGAACCGGTACAGGAGCATCGGGATCACATGGGACAGATGCGTTGCATGGCTCAGGGAGGACGATGTTTATGTGGTCGTCGACTGGGTTGAAAAAGAAACGGCCTCCGGCTGCACGATAGGCAATGTCTGGCATACCCAGCATGCAAGAAAAACGGGCGGCCGTTCATATACGACCTGGGTGGACACGGTGATGCGGGGACAAAACGATAAAACTCCTTTCGTAAACAAAAAGGATTTGGCGCTCGCCATTGAATTCATTTCCGAGGGAACGACAGCCTGTGCGGATGAAATCAGAAGGAATTATGCGGACTCGACCATGGTAAGCGAGTGCATGGCCTGCTCCTTTGACAAGGGCGGCAGGAAGGTGTTCATAACCGTACTCACACCCCATCGCAGGGAAGCGGATCCATCGGCTGTAACGGGAAGGCTTGAAGTGGAAAAGGACTTCGCGCAAAAAGAAGCCGTTTCACTGGTCTATCGCGGCGTATCAAATATTCACATGGCCTTCAAGCTCGACCTTTCGTACGGCCTGCATCCATATATTGAGGACAGGGCTCCGGCATACGACTGGGAAACCGGGAAATTGGATTACGGCAACATCCTGACGGATGCGGACTTTGCCTTCGTTACGGAAAGCGGCGGCAGGCTGCGGCACGGAATGGTGAACGGGTGCAAAGTGCTTTTCAAGGGAGAAACCCTTTTTGAAGCCCCAAGGTATTCAAGCCGGGATTTCATGATGGAAACCTTCAGGGAAATAGACCACAAGTGGCGCGCCTGGAGCGGTGAAAAGAACAAATAGGAAAAGCGGGGATAAAAGAAAGGCAAAGAAGATGAAGAAACATTATATTGAAATCGTAAGGGCCTGCGACGAAGCGGCCGATAGATACATGGCCATGACGGGAACCGACCTATTGGGTTTCGGATACGGGGCCATAATAACCGGAGAGGATGGCTTTGCCGTTCCGGGGGCAAGCATTGGCTGCGTGCTTACATATGCATCCGCCTATTGCAATCCTGATTCAAGGCATTATAAAAAGGAGGGACTGCTTGCGGCGATGGACGCGGCGCTTGACTATACCGCCCGTATTCAGAGGCCGGACGGAACCTTCGACCTGCTGATATCGAACTTTCTCTCGGCGCCGGACACCGGATTCATAATGCACGGCATGGCAAGGGCTTACAGGATCATGGACAGCTGCTCGGAGCTTGCGGGAGAGAAGTGGGTAAGGGACAAGCTGTATGAAATAATAGAAAAAGCATCCATCGGCCTTCGCGACGGGGGCTTTCATACCCCGAACCACAGATGGGTCGAGGCGGCCGGCCTTGCAATGGCTTACAACATAACGGGCGATGCCTCATTGAAGGACATGGCGATGAGATATCTCGCCGAGGGAATAGACATCGATGAAAACGGTGAATTCACCGAAAGATCCCCGGGAATCTACAATGCGGTCAACGACAATGCCCTGATCATTCTGTCAAGGGAACTAAACCTGCCCGAACTGGCGCAGCATGCGGCCCGCAACCTTGAGATGATGTTTACGTACATTGAGCCGGACGGATCTGTGTTCACGCAGAATTCAGTCAGGGTTGACAAGGGGGAGGGAATGCCGGGCAAATCCTTTTACCCGACTAATTACTATCCGATATACCTCGAGGCCGCATACCTGTTGAAAAACGATTCGTTCGCCGAGATGGCCGACCGGATATTTGAAAGCGCGCTGAGGGGAGGCAAGGGGGTTCCCGGCGCATCATGGCTGTACATGACTGAGGAGGGCCTGAAGGATTATGAACCCGGCAAGGGCTCGATACCCGATGAATACGAGGTGTTCTACAGGCCATCGGGCATAGTAAGGAAAAGAAAGGGCGCCGTCGGAATGACGTTGCTCGCAAATTCTCCCAACTTCCTGTTCGTTCAGAATGGAAACCTGCGCTGCTATGCGAGGATATGCGCCTCGTTCTTTGCGGTCGCACAATTCAAGGCCGGGGAAATAACCAGGACCGACGATGGCTACAGGATGGAATTCACCGCGTCGGGCAGATACAGGCTGCCGTTCGAGACACCCCCGTCAACCAATGCCTGGGAGGAAATGGACCACTCCGCCAGGGGAACCGTTAAGGAGCTTAACCTTGAATTTACAGTGGATATCTCGCTAGGGGACGATGGCGCCGTGATGAAGGTCAGTACATCCGGCTGCGACAGGGTTCCGTTGAAGATTGAGTTTTGCTTTACCGGCGGATGCAGGCTGACAGGGGAAAGCTTTATGCTTGATGGTGTTCCGGGGGGAAGCGTCATAGCTTCGGGAGGCGATGTCAGGGCTGAACTGGGGCTTGACTCGCTGTCGGTCGGACCGGCTTTCGCCGTGCACAGATATGCCTCATCGATGAGGGGCAGCGTCCCGCAGGACATGAACGGATATACGGTATATTTCACCGGATATAGCAACATCGACAAAACTATTGAAATCAAAACCCGTTAGGGAGGGCATATGAAAGAGAAAAAAGACAGGTTCCCGGAGGATATAATCATCCACTGCGGGGAAAACTCGTGCGATTATCTGGGCTCGGTCAGTGTGCCGATCTACCAGTCTTCGCTGTTTTCAAGAAAAAGGGGCGACACGGGATACAATTACACGAGGATCAACAATCCTACGACGGAGGCAGTCGAGAAAAAACTGGCCGAGCTTGAAAAGGCGGAAGGCGCATTGCTTTTCTCATCGGGGATGGCGGCTATTTCGGCGGCCATAATGAGATATATAAAAACAGGTTCCAGAATAGTGACTGTAAAGAATGTATATATGCCGATGGAAGGATTCTTTACGAAATACCTGAAGGATAAATTCGGGGTGGAGACGGCTTTCTTCGAAGCCGGGGATTATGATGATTTTCTTTCGGCCATGGAAGGAGGGGCGGATATAGTATATCTGGAAACGATTGTTTCCAATGTCTTTTCCATCCCTGATATAGAAAGAATCTGCACATATGCCAGGGAGAGGGGGGCCAGGACAATTGTAGACAACACCTATGCGACGCCGATATTCTGCAATCCCCTGAGCCTTGGGGCTGACATCGTGGTGCACTCCTGCAGCAAGTACATCAACGGGCACAGCGACCTTGTGGCCGGAGTCCTGATGTCCGACGCGGAAACCATTGCCGAGACAAGGCATTGGGAAAGGGCGGTTCTGGGAGCGGTCATGGATCCACACCAGTCCTGGCTGCTTCTGAGGGGGATGAGGACGCTTACGCTTCGCATGAAACAGCATATGGAAAACGGAATAAGGCTGGCGGAATTCCTGCAAAGCCATCCGAAGATAGAAAGAGTGCTTTATCCTGCGCTGCCTGGTCATCCCCAGCATGAGCTGGCAAGGAAAATGCTCAGCGGGTTCCCGGGGCTTTTCAGCTTCGTGCCCGCCGGGGGCATTGAAAAGGCCAGGAAGCTGTTCTACTCGCTTAACGAACCTGAGATAGGACCGAGCTGGGGAGGTTTTGAGACCATTGTCAACGGACCGGGGCTGGGGCTTTCAATGGAGGAATCAAAAAGGACGGGGATTCCGCAGGGTTTGATCAGGATATCAGTGGGCCTGGAAAACATCGAAACGATAATTGACGACTTCCAAACGGCGCTCGATGCCCTTGGCTGACATGCGGGTGGACACGCATAGCTGCAAATTGATATAATGGGAAAAGAACACAAGGGGGGATGAATATGGAAATGTTGAATAAGCTGACCCAGGCATTCGGAGTCAGCGGCCGCGAAGCCGAAATAGACAGGGTCATCATGGACTGCGTCAGGGAATATGCGGACGAGGTGACGACCGATGGAATTGATAATATAATAGTATATAAAAAAGGAAGCGGCAAAAACAAAAAGAAAATCATGATTTCGGCCCACAAGGACGAGATCGGGTTCATGGTGATGTCAATCGACAAGGACGGGTACCTCAAGGTCAGGAACGTGGGTGGCATCAACGTGGCTGTCTCTGTTTCCAACAAGATAATGTTCAGGAACGGCACCATAGGCATAGTAGGGTATGCCCCGGGCCTTGGGGAAGTGAAGGGGGATGTGCTTGACATGTACGTGGACATCGGCGCAACATCAAAGGAAGACGCCGAGAAGAAGGTCATGCCCGGGGATGTGGCATGCTACATGGGGGAACTGACAAAACTACAGAACGGCAGGCTGGCGTCAAAGGCGATGGACGACAGGATAGGGTGCTATATAGCAATACAGGCCTTGATGAAAACCGAGGATCCATACAATGATATGTATTATGTATTCTCATCGCAGGAGGAGCTCGGCCTCAAGGGTGCGACAGTTGCTTCGCGCAGCGTCAGGCCGGACATAGGCATAGCCGTTGATATAACCGGGTCGTTCGATACCCCGGATTCAAAGAACGGAAACATGAAGCTAGGCGGAGGAGCAGCAATCAAGGTTATGGACAGGTCTGTGATCTGCGATGAGACGGTGGTAGGTGCAATGGTGGATATCTGCAAAGAAAAGGGGATAAAATATCAGATGGACATCCTCGCGTCGGGAGGAACAGATGCCGGGGCCATGAATACATCGAATTTCGGGGTCAGGGCGGGCGGTGTGTCGATACCCACAAGAAACGGGCACAGTCCCGTGGGAATGGTCGACATGGCTGATGTCGGGGCTTGCATTGAGCTTCTGGCTGGTTTTGCCCAGGCCGGGATAAATGTCTGAAACACTGAAATTTTCCAATTCCGCAGCGATTTGGGATGGAATATATTCGTTTATTTCAATACATTCGGCAGTGATTGGAAATCCGGGGATGCAATGGCGCGGGAGACTGAAGCCAAGGTTAAGAAAACACAAGAAATGTAAAATTAACCATATACTATTAAAAACGCGCTGTGATATAATTTTAGTTGGTTTTAACAGTCCTTTCTAATTGGGGATAATAACGTAAGGTTGGTGATAAGATGGATTCTGCCGCGACAACTGTATCTTATAAACGGAATGAGAAGAAAATCTTTAACAAAACCAACGTGATGCTGTATCTGATGATACTGCCTCCGTTGATTTTGTATTATATTTTCCACTACATTCCGATGCCCGGCATAATGCTGGCATTTCAAAGGTACACAATCTCCGGATTCAAGTACTGGTCCGGTTTTGAAAATTTCACGTATATTTTCAACACGCCCTTTTTCTGGCGTGCTTTCAGAAACAACTGGGTGTTCGTAGCCTTCAGTTATGCATTCATAACCCCGGCTCCGATTCTGTTTGCACTTATGCTTAACGAAATCCGTGTCCGATGGTATAAAAAAACCGTGCAGACAATAAGCACACTTCCCAACTTCGTAACATGGGTTGTCATCGCCGGTATATTCATGCAGCTCCTGTCGCCCACAAGGGGATATGTTAACTATATAATCGAGTTCTTCGGGGGCCAGTCGATCTACTTCCTTTCAAAACCCGCCCTCTTCCCATGGCTCTTTACATTCATGAGGATATGGAAAGGCGTGGGGTACAGCTCCATAATCTATCTGGCGGCTCTCGCGGGGGTTGACCCGCAGCTTTATGAAGCCGCGGTAATAGACGGCGCCGGAAGGCTGAGGCAGACATGGCATGTAACGCTTCCGGGAATAAGGAACACCATAGTGGTGCTTATAGTTCTTTCTTTCTCACATGTCCTCAGCGGATTGTTCGAGCCTATATTCGTTCTTAAAAACGACTTCATAGAAAGCTCGGCGGAAATCCTTGACACGTACATATTCAATCTAGGTATCACGCGCGGTAAGTATTATCTCGCCACTACAATCGGATTGTTTAAGTCTACAATATCCATGGTTCTGTTGTTCTTCGCGAACTGGCTCAGCAAAAGGGTCACCGAAGACGGCAGAAGCATACTGTAAAGGTGGTGGAGTAAATGCAAAGATCTATAGCGGAAAAAGTTTTCAATGTTTTCAATATAATAGGGTTCTTCCTGTTTACCCTGCTGATGCTGATACCGATAATGTTTGTTGTCAAGACATCGCTTGACATATCCCAGGTCGGGGAAGTTCAGCTGAACTTATTGCCAAAGGAACCGTCGCTTCTGTTCTACGACATGGTCATCCATGACGAGTCGGTGTACAGGCCGTTCCTGAACTCAATCATCATAACCGTTCTGGGAACATCGTTATCGATGCTGATCAACTCCATCGGAGCATATACGCTGTCCAAGAGGGAGCTTCCGGGCAACAGGTTCTTCATATACTTCCTCGTAATCATACCGATGCTCTTCGGCGGCGGAATCGTGCCCACATACCTGCTGGTCAGGGCCCTCGGCCTGATAGATCATCTGCCGGTTCTTTTCATACCGAGTGCGGCCAACGCCTGGAACATGATACTCATCAGGAACTACTACTGGTCGATACCAACTTCACTTGCCGAGTCCGCAAGGATAGACGGAGCCCAGGAATTCACTGTTTTCTTCAAGATCATACTGCCATTGGCGAAACCGGTTCTGGCTGCAATAGCCCTGTTCACAGGGGTCGGATACTGGAATACCTTTATGGCGGCGGTATTGTACATCAGGGATTCGCGCAAATATACATTCCCGGTCAAGCTGAGGGAACTTATCATCCTCGGCGGGGATGCAAACAAGAGCTTTGAGGAAATGCTTATGTCTATGGGAATGGATCCGAACGAGTACTTCCTCAGCGTTGAGGGACTGTCGTCCGCAATGATGATTGTCTCGATGATACCTATAATATTGGTGTATCCTTATTTGCAGAAATATTTTGCAAAAGGAATCATGGTAGGATCCATCAAGGGATAGTTCAAGGGCAAATGCTGTATTGCGTTTGACCGATAATATGATTTGACGCCCCCGTGCGAACGGAGGCTGATAATAAAAAAATATGGAGGGAAAAGAAATGAAAAAAACTAAAGTACTGTGCTTGATCCTCAGTCTTGTATTTGTTTTTTCAGTAATGCTGACCGCATGCGGCGGCTCTGAAACAACACCTACACCGACTCCGGCAACAAGCGCAACGCCCACGCCGGCGGTATCGGCTACTCCGACTCCCGAACCGGAGCCTGAAGTTCTTGCTGATCCTGACAGAGTCCATCTCGTTGAATGTCAGTTCTACGGCGACTCAATGGAAAATCTCAGCTACAAGGAATCATGGCCGAAAATAGTTGAAGATCATTATGGTGTAAAAATCACAATGACCAACCCGGCAAGGAACAACTACATGGAAGTCATCCAGCTTTCGGCTATGTCAGGCGACCTGACAGGATTGGTTGAATTGTTCGGCGGCCCGTACCTGATGGAATGGAAAGCTGAAGATCTGATCTATCCGCTGTCCGATTTCCTCGCAGACAACGAAGTATGGAACACAATAATTCCCGAATCGTGGAAGGAAGTTTACACGATTGACGGCGATGTCTGGGCGGTGCCAACAGGCGACGACGGACTGCCCACATGGTTCACAAGGTCAATGAGGGGCGACTGGCTCGACAAGTTCGGCCTCTCGAAACCCTACACCATCGACGAGTTCTATGAAGCTTCCTACAAGTTCACCTACAATGATCCCGATGGCAACGGCATTGCCGACACAACCGGATTCACAACATCAGGAACCTGGAACATGCAGGACATTTTCCAGGCGTTCGACGCAAGGCTCAACCACATAGCCGACCCGAAACCCATCTGGAACCCCAATACGGACATTTGGGAAGACTCGATGATCAAACCGGAAATGGCTGACGCCCTCGCATTCCTGAAGAAATGCTACAGTGAAGAAGTCCTCGACCCTGAATGCTTTGCCGGAATCGGCGGATCGGGCATGAGGGAAAGAGTTTCGTCCGGTCTGTACGGCGGAACATTCTACTGGGATGGATGGGTACTCTCATTCGAAAACAATGTTAAGAAAGTTGTTCCTGATGCATACATGGTATGCGTAGGCGCACTCTCTGGAACAATCACAGAAAACCTCAACCACTATGGCGTTGGAATCGGAGCCCCCAGGGTCATGATGAAAACCACGGAACAGCCGAAGGAAGTCATCAACTGGGTAGTTACCAATTTCTTCGGCGACGACTGGGGATTCTGGACAGGAAGACTGGGCCCCGTTGGTATGGTTAGAGGCGAGGCTGACAAGGCTTGCACAATCGAAGGCAATACAATAGTAAGGAATACATACATCAACGAAGCAGGCAACATCGCTACATATCCCGGCCCGGGCTTCATCGGCGGACTGCCGGCAAAAGCTCTCTACACCGTATATGAAGTGGCTTACTACGTTCCCGCTCCTCCTGCAGGTCAGGAAGACTGGGCGGAAAGAACAGCCGCTACGGCAATAGCCAACACAAAGAGAAGGAAAGAATGGATCGACGAGTATGTTGCAAACGGAATGGCATATCAGCTTCCTGAAAACCTGAAGGAATCAACTTCACCGAAGTATCTTGAAATCGGCGGAGACATCTCCACAGCAGGTACAACAGCAATAGCTGCAGCCGTATCGGGCAACCTCAGCATCGAAGACGCACTTGCAGAATACAAGGCAATTGCGAAATCAATCGGCGTAAAAGAAATTCTTGACTTCGAAAACGAAAAGCTCGGAAAAACAACAGAACAGAGCTACGACTAATCTAGAGTTACTTATTAAAGGGGAGTTGCGAAAGCAACCCCCTTTTTTTATTTAAATTGATGCAGTATCTTTGTTTGATATAATGAATTCATTGAACGGGGGTGATGAATCAATGAAATTGGTTTCCATGAGGAGCAGGCATGCCTTGTTTGAATTTGATGCAAGCACGGGGTTTGTTTCAGGAATAAGCCTGCCTGTAAACGGAAAAATCAAGAACCTGTTGACCGGCGATATATCCGTGTGTGATATTACGGGTTTGGTTGCTTATGATTGCAAGATAACCGGACAGGATGATAATATCCTTGAACTTTCGGTTGCCCATGAAACGGAATGTTTTAGGGTGGAATCACGGTATTCGCTGCATAAAAAAGGATATATAGTATGTTCCATCAATATTGAGGCCTTAAAAGACACAAAACCCAATCAAGACATGCTTTTCGGGCTGAAGCTCTCAAAGGATATGGTTTTCAAACATTCATATAGAATAAGGAATGATGCCAACGATATGACTTTCAGGCGCAACAGGGCTTTTTCAGTTGATTTCTCAATTGACGGCAGACCCGTGTCCCACTGCATTGATTTCATGATTGAAAACACGAAAGGCGGGGAGAAAGTGCATATTGAGTCGGATGACGGAGTATTCCTTGGGTGGAGGATTGATGGCAGGGAATTATCCGGCAAAGGGAACATCTACAAAAACAAATGGTGCGTTTCCATTTCAGGAATCACAGGCCTTCCGTCACCTGTAAGAGGACAGAGAATATATCATTGGTATGGAATGTATCCCCGTTATCCATCCTGCGATATGCTTGATGAAATGGCTGAATACGGATGTTCGGTCCTTATACTTCATATGCCGGTCTTCCGCTATATAGATGGCTCGGTCCCGTATGATGAAAAAAAGTTTGTTCAAACAATTGAGAAGGCGCATTCACTTCAAATGAAGGTCTTGTTCTACTGCCAGCCTTTACTGATTTCAAAGGCATCCGGCAAGTACGATGAACTTCGTCATTGTATAAACAGTGACGGACATTCAAGATGGAATTCAATGAAGGATACACAGGTAATTTTCTACGGGCAGAACACAGACTATGACTGCGATGAGCTTTGCCTCAGATGCAGCGAGGCATATGATTATGTAAAGGCAAGAATACTGGAGTGCCATTATAGATATGGTTTTGACGGGCTGTATGTGGATTTTGCATGGCCCGGGCAGGGAATATGCGGCGACATATCACACGGGCACGAACCCGGGCTCTTCAATTTCCATGATTATCTGAGGATTATCCGGGAACTCAGGAATGAAATAGGAGATGGCTCCCTGATGATAGGACACGGTGGAAGCATCATGACGGGAAGCGACTTCATAGAGGGATTCGACGGATGCCTTACCGGGGAAGGACAGGGCGACATCAGGCCTGATGTCATAGGCGTACAGTATGGATGCGCACCCATGCTTTGGACGATGCACAGAAGAAAGGAACGAACCTTCAGGTCGAAGGAAGCAATGAGCGGCCTGATACGCGAGGGAATCACCCCCCATATCGGGCTTGGCATAATGGGCAAGTCCATAATGGCATCCATGGACCCGGGGCATACTCCCCATTTCATAGCGCTCTGGCAGATGTGGAGGGCATTTCCAGTGGAAAAGGCAATTTTCTGCAACTATCTGACTGAAAGGGCGTTCATGATTGACAATGAAGAGATTCATGGATGCATGTATTCAGTACCGGGGGACGGCGTCCTGCTGATAATGTCCAATGGCGGGGGACCGACGGCGGAAAAAGCATTCGCCGTATCGGTTTCCATACGGATTGATATTGATAAACTGGGCCTGGATGAAAAGCTGAGGTGCTGGAGCCTTAAGGGGAATGATTATGAAACTTTCAGGATTGAAGAGGAGGCCGATGTTTTAGACGGACTGCTGTATGTTCCCGAGATAGGAATAGACGAGTTCATGGGATTCATACTGGCAAAGAATCAGCCGCCGGAGGAAATGAAAAGACTGCAGGAGCATCTGGAGGGAAGGTTTGACAGGATGGCGAAAATAAATGAGGAAAAGATGAAACGGCTTATTGAGGCTGATAACATGCTCCGCGAATTCAACAGGATGGAGTCCGGGACACCGGATGAAGAAGCATTCATGAAGGACAGGGTGGCGGAATAACCGCATTAAAAGATCATAAAAAAATTAGAATAAAGAATAGGGGTCAGGCAGTATGATAGATAAAAGAAAATGGTTCGGGACAGAAATGCAACTGGAAGTGGAGGGACAGCATAATTCGCTTATACTGCCTCATCCGGAGATCCGTGATGACCTTGGCAGCGAACACCCTGATGCCCTGTGGTTCAGGAACGCCGGACTCGGTCTGTTCCTTCACTGGGGGATTTCAGCTGTGGACGGCAGGATTGATATATCATGGGGGATGCTGTCCTACGGAGAGTATGTCTCCAAAAAGAAAGGTGATGGGGGAAATCTTACAAAGGAAGACGAAGGTACGGTTTTGTCCGCGGATTTCAAGCTAAAGCCATCAAGATACTTTGCCCTTGCCAGGGATTTCAAGGCGGAGAAATACAATCCCGGGGAATGGTTGAAAATGGCGAAAAAAGCCGGTTTCCAATATGCGGTTCTTACAGCGAAACATTGTGACGGTTTCATGCTTTGGCCAAGCGAATACGGTGATTATTCAACCAAAATGTATCTTGGGGGCCGTGATTTGGTGAAGGAGTTCGTTGATGCATGCCGGGCCAATGACATCAAGGTCGGAATATACTTCACGCCCACGGACTGGTATCTGAACCAAAACCATATGTCCTTCATGCACTATATGGCGAGAAGGAATAATCCAAACTTGCCCGAGGTGGATGCGGATTTTATTCCAATGAAGATGCCCCCGGAATCGGAGATGGAACGACAGAAAAAGTTCCATGGCATCATGCACAGGGGACAGCTGCATGAACTTCTTTCGAACTATGGGAAAATCGATGTGCTTTGGTTCGACGGAGGGTCTCTAAAAGGCGAGGTATATCCCCTTGAGGATATATACAAGCTGCAGCCCGGAGCCGTGGTGACGACCAGGATGCACGGTTATGGCGACTTCAAGAATTGTGAGGTCAAGTTCGCCGACCAGAAGCCGGCGGGATGGTGGGAATACTGTACGATATGGAGCAAAAGGCAGGCGTGGGCTTATACGAACGATACCCAATACAGGCCAACGAATGAAATAATTACAGAACTGATAAAAACGCGAAACTGGGGAGGCAACTATCTTCTGAACATCGGACCTATGGCCAGCGGGGAATTTCCCCCTGCGGCTGTGGCAGGCTTGAAGGAACTGTCGGACTGGATGGAAAAGAACGGGGAATCAGTTCTGAATACGGAAGCCCTGCCGGATGGAGAGAAGTCAAATGTTTATGCAACCGCAGGAAAAGGAAGCAGATACCTGTTCATCATGCCTGGCTTTGAAGGGATTGCCTCTTTGTCCGGTATTTCGGTACCCCGGTCCGTTGTCATTGCAGGCAGCGATGACCCGGTCGGCTATGGCTTTGAACAAGGTAAAATTTCAATAGATGCACGTGAAATAAAGAAAGCGAATGAAATCATAACGATTAAAATATGCCTTTAGGCAGCAACCACGGGCAGGGAATCATCCTTGGGATGATTCCCTGCCTGAAGGGTGATTTTTCTATTTGTATTCCTTGCCTCCGTGAAGCTGGGGATAACCGCTTGCAAATACATAAACAGGTTCTTCTGAAAATTCCATTACTATTACAGTTATTCCTGTCGTTGAATCCGGTGATTTTTCGGGCAGGTTTTTAAGGAGTATCCGATTATTTTTGTGCTCGAAATCTATGGGACGGCCATCTTTTAAAAATTTTACTGACTCCGGGGAATTAAGGTATCCGCCTATGGCCATCGAACCTTCTGACGGCCAGACCCAGTTCCAAAGGTAAACGGTATTGTCTTTTCGTGAAGCTCCGCAGACACCGTTGCCACCAAATTTAAAATCCGGCCAGTTGCGGTTGCGAATGACCTTTCCATAAACGGCATCCCCGTTTTCCAAAAGCCATTTCCCGACGGTTGTCAATGGGGCGACCGCATCGTCAGGGACTGAGCCATCGGGCTTGGGCCCTATGTTGAGCAGAAGATTTCCCCCGCCGTTTGCGCACTTATTAAGCATTTTTATAATCTGCTGGGGACTGTAGCTGTAATTGACGGTCTGCGCCGAGTCCATGTATCCCCAGCTCAGCCCGTTGAATGTCATGCAAGCCTCCCAGTCCTTGTCGGACGCCGTGACATGTTCCTCGGGAGTGGAAAAGTCCTCATCCAGATAACTTCTGTTATTTATAAGGATATCAGGCTGAAGCGCCCTCATTCGCTGGTTCATTTCAAGTGAATTCCAGCCTTCCCAGCTTGTGAGAGGACTGGCCACATCGTACCAGAGAATATCAATCTTGCCATAATTGGTCAGCAGTTCCGTATTCAGGGCCTCGATGTATTTGTTGAAACGATCCCTCGCATTTTTATCGAATGCGCATTTCCATGCATCAGGGTGGTGCCAGTCCATCAGGGAGGAATAAAAGCCAATTCCCAGCCCGAACTCCCGGCAAGCGTCGACAAACTCCCGGACGATGTCCCTCCCTGGACCATGGTTCACTGAATTGTATGGATTTGCCTTTGAATCCCAAAGGCAAAAGCCCTCATGATGCCTTGTTGTCATCACCATGTACTTCATCCCGGCTTTCTTCGCCAGGGCCGCCCATTCCCTTGGCGCGCCGGGTTTTGGATTGAATGTGTCGGCATATTTCTCGTATTCATCCAAGGGAACGTTCTCCTGTACCTGCGCCCACTCGTGGCGGCCGATCTGCGAATACAGACCGAAATGGATGAACATCCCGAACCTTGCCCCGCGCCACCATGACATACGCTTGTCGCGTGTTGCAGCCACTGATTCAACATAATCATTTTTACATAAAAGACTCATGATCAACCTCCTGAACAGATATTGATTCCTTATTGGATTATATCATAGTTATTATCAGCGTAAACCGGCCGGCACAGGATTTTGGAGATTCAGCCAATGACTCTGAAAATGTGATAATATGCTATTATACGAGGTAGATTATGAAGGCATTTCTCACATGCGCAGGATTTGACAATGATAATCTGGTCACAATATTCGAGGACCTTTTGGGACGGGGAACAAGCGGGCTGAAGGCGTTGTTTATTCCTACTGCACTGGATACTCCAAAAGCCAGGGAGTATGTCCCTGTATTTTTGGAGGACCTGTATAAAATCGGGGTTGATGCTTCTAATATTGATACATATGATTTGAATGAACCATTTGATTCAAATAAGATCATTGAGTATGACATTGTATTTTTCTGTCCCGGGAATCCCAGGTACCTCCTGGACAAAGTCAATGAGATGAATTTTGGTAAAACCCTTGAATATTTCCTCGAAAATGGCGGAGTTTATATAGGTGTTAGCGCAGGAAGCGATATAGCGGGCCTTAACCTTCCGAATAATCTCGGATACCTGAATGCCACGATAGAATGCCATTCCAAGGAGGGCCATGAGCCGGGAGAGCTTGATACAGGTTCCGCCCCATTGGTTAAACTTACGGATAACCAGGCGATAGTAATAGATGACGGAAGGGTTGCTGTTGTAGAATGATGGGGAACCTGAGGCATATATGAATCAGGTAAAAAAGATACTATCAATAAAAAGGGCATTTCAATGAAAAACAACGAATTCTATTTAGGCTGGCAGGTCGGGATCTCATATGAATCACCAGAACCCGAAGGTGCGGGATTGGATAAAATGCTGGGGCTTCTTGACGAAATGGCCCGGCATGAAATGAATCTCATCAGTCTGATGATGACAGGATATGCATATTTCGACCCGGGGCACGACGGCTTCTGCTGGCCCGTGAACAATGCCAGGCTCGAATGTCTGCGCGATGCAAATTGCCGCAATGCCAATGAGCGGACCGAGTTTGTTACAAAGGTCATCGAAATGGCGGCGGGCCTGGGGATTGATGTGCAGCTGTTCACCAATCTGGCAATATATAATCCCGGACGAGCAAGGGGTTCATACCCCGGGGCCTGCGAACAGACAACAAGGAACGGTGAAGTATTCCGATGGCTGTTCTGTCCCGACAGCCACGATGCATGGCAGCTTGAAAAAGATGAAATCATGGATCTGCTGGCATTTTATAACAAGGATGCGAAAATCCACAGCATAGGTTATGAACGGCTCAGTTATGCGGGCGGGTCATGTCATTGCAAATTCACACAGCAGGAATTTCACAAGGACACGGGCATGCGGCTTGAAAAGTTTCGGGATGACGACCCTTTTGTTGAAAAATGGAAAGCGGACAATATAACAGGGAAAATTGCAAAACTGAACAAAATGATTAAAAGCAGCGGCAGCGGCATCGAGACCTGGCTTCATACCTCATGCGCCCCCGGCTGGGGCCACGATCCCAAAAGGCTGAAGGCGGCCGGTATAGACTGCGTGGTCCCGCACATCGCGCATTTCCCAATGAACCGGGGCGAGTTCAACGCACTTTTGGATGGCATAAGCCCAAATGACATTGTCCTTCATTTTTGCGTGCGTAGCAGAGCTCTTCAAAACTACGGGATTTGGGAGAAAACACCCCGGATCATAGGTCAGATAGGCGAATGGATCCATGAATATAGACGTGATAACGAAAATCTGAAGGGCATCCTCTTTTTTAATGAAAACACGGTCAGCGATGAAAACAGGGAAGCCGTTTACAGGCTGGCCGATGTCATTATGGAGAAGTCTTGATATTAAGCCAGTATGCTTATATGTTATTTTTAATAAAATCAGCCAATATTTCCTTAAAATTCGGAGAGCCGATTTCCTGCAGGTCGTAGTGCACCCTGGTGTTTGGCTTTTTAATATTGACAACCCTGTTCAAATCAATCGGCGTCGCTATAACGACTGAATCGCACTGTGCATTATCGATTGTCGCCTCCAGGTCCTTGACCTGTTGCCCGCCGTATCCCATCGCGGGCAGCAATGCCCCGATGTTGGGATATATTTTGAAAGTATCCTTCAATTTTCCAACTATATATGGCCTTGGGTCGATGATCTCCGATGCGCCGCATCGCCTTGCGGCAACCGTTCCTGCGCCTATTTTCATTTCACCGTGCGTCAGCGTCGGGCCGTCTTCGATTACCAGAACCTTTTTGCCTTTTATAACTGCGGGGTCATCAACCCTTATGGAAGAGACCGCCTCAATTATTACTGCGCCGGGAGTTGCCGTTGAAATATTGTTTCTTACAGTTTGTATGTTTGCATAATCAGCCGTATCGATTTTATTTATAACCACAACATCGGCAATCCTGAGATTGACCTCGCCCGGGTAATATGAAAGTTCATGTCCCGGCCTGTGGGGATCCACGACGGTGACCATCAGGTCAGGGGCGAAGAACGGGAAATCGTTGTTTCCTCCATCCCAGAGGATGATGTCGCAGCCGCCGGGATCATTTTCGGCTTGCTTTAGTATTTCCGCGTAATCAACTCCTGCATATATGACATTCCCCTTGGCTACATAAGGCTCGTATTCCTCCATCTCCTCGATCGTGCACTGATACTTGTCAAAATCACCGACCGTTGCAAACCGCTGGACCTTTTGCTTCAAAAGGTCGCCGTAGGGCATCGGATGCCGGACCGCGACAACCTTCAGTCCATTTTCCACCAGGATTTCCAGGATTTTTCTGGATGTCTGGCTCTTGCCGCAGCCTGTCCTGACTGCGCCGACTGCAATGACGGGCTTGGAACTTTTCAACATCGTTGCCTTTGTGCCGAGTAAAACGAACTGTGCGCCCGCGGAATTGACCCGGGCGCCAATGCCCATGACATAACTGTACGGTATGTCGCTGTAGGAAAAGGAACAAACGTCGGCATCGAGTTCCTTGATCAGCCTTTCAAGGTCGTCCTGGGGATAAATGGGAATACCCGATGGATATAATCCTCCGGCCAGCTCCGCCGGATATTTTCTGCCGTCGATGTCGGGAATCTGCGCGGCTGTAAAAGCCCGCACATTGTAAAACTCATTATCCCTGTAATACATGTTGAAATTATGGAAATCCCTTCCTGCGGCCCCGATGATGATGACGTTGATTTTTTTCATATATTCAGTTCCTTTTTTGATTATATATCTATTGTCCTTCTTAACACCGGGCATGTCAAGTTTTTCGAAGGCGGTTACAGCCTGAAAAGAAATGAAAGGGCGAAGGAGAACGGGAATACTCAGATTATTGGCAGGCTGAGTCAGGCCGATGCAGTTTCAAAATCCTGTGAAAGCGCGGTGTTTGGTACTTCTTTCTGAGAAAAGCTTGCGCCTGAGCTTGTTGAAAATGTAAAATACGGATATGGACAACTCATTCTCAAGTTATTCAACAACCCCTGATTATTTGTAGCACTTATTTGCAAACCTGATTTTACATACAAAGAAAAGAATATCAAATTGATGTAAGGCAGATGAAATCGGAGGATGACAATGACAAAGAGCGAAATATCAATAAAAGTATTGTTTAAATATATATCTGAGGAGGGCGGCCATGAAACGTAGAACCATTGGATTATTGATTGCGGCTATCCTTGTCCCTGCACTATTGTCAATCACTTCCTGTTCTTTGATATCAAGAAACGAAATAGGCAGGGATGATTTCGTCCCGGATTTTTCACAGGAGAGGATGCTTGAAACAATTAAAATTTTATCTGCGGAGGATGGCGGCCGAATAGCTGGATTCGCAGGCGAGAAAGCTGCTGCGGAATATATCGCCAGGCAGTTCAGGGAGATAGGGCTTGAGGTCAGCGAGCAGAGTTTCCCTATAAAAGCCTTTACCTGCAATAATGTATCCATTGATGTGATTTCAGACGCAAGCAAAAAAATCGAGGGCGCCAAGGCGCTGACATACAGTGCGGCGACTCCACCGGGAGGAATTGAGGCGGAGTTGATTTCACTTGGCATGGGCACCGCGGATGAATACAAGGACAAGGATGCGAAAGGGAAAATTGCCCTTATACAGCGCGGAGGCGAATACTTTTACATTAAAACAGGCAGAGCATATGAAATGGGGGCTGTTGCCGTGGTTTTTTATGATCCGGATGGCGGGGAAGCGGTTTCAGCGACGCTGACAAAGCTTTCGGCGATTCCCGCGATTAGCATTTCACATGCAAACGGTGAAATGCTGGAAAATTCAATCAAAGATGGCGATTCGGTTGAAATCAGGGTTATGGTTGACAGCATCACGGAAGATTCAACTTCCACGAATGTCATCGGCTTATATAAGGCGGCGAAAAACACCGGGGGAATGCGTGTCATTGTAGGGGCTCATTATGATGGGGTCGATACGCCGGCGGCGAATGACAATGCATCCGGCATAGCGGCGATCATTGAAATGGCAAGGGCCTTGTCAGAACAAAGGATTCCTCTTCCTTATGATGTCATGTTCGTTGCTTTTGGTGCAGAGGAAATCGGACTGGTCGGCTCGACAACTTTTGTAAACAGGATGAAGACTGAGGAAAAGGAGTCTGTTCTTGCTATGCTGAACCTGGACATGGTGGGCGTGGGTAATTCATTCGAACTATATACGGTTGACGAAGGCAGCTCAATCCGTTTTCGAGATATGGCAAAGGAAACATTGAACCAAATGGGCTATGACCCGGCGATTCTTGCAACGGACAGAAGCGATCATGCGCCTTTTGCATTCGCCGGCATTCAGGCGTTGTTCATCCAGGCCGGCCCATATGACGCATACCATACGGATTTTGACACGCTGAGTGCCATACAGCCCGAGGTTCTTGTTAAAGTATGTGAGTTCGGGACAAGGCTGTTGGTTGATAAATTACCTCTGTGGGTTGAATGATCGGGAGTCGTTGAATAACACGGTGTTTTGGTTATTCAGCAAGGGGGCAGCCGGATAGATTTGAAAGATTCATAATGGCAGTTCTGATGTGGCGCTTGATAATTGTAAATATGACGTGTATAATAAAAATAGATTTTAATTTACCCGGAGTTGACAATGTATATAAAAAGACACCTTGAGAATATTGTTTTAAAAACCAGCGAGTCGTTTCCTGTTGTTCTTGTGACCGGTTCGCGGCAGGTTGGCAAAACCACAATGCTGACTAAAATTGCCTCATCCGGCAGGAGATACATCTCTTTGGATGATCCGCTGGCCAGGGAACTTGCAAAAAGCGATCCCGGATTGTTCATTCAACGATATGCCCCGCCGGTTTTGATTGATGAGATTCAATATGCGCCTGAGTTGCTCATCCATATCAAAATGCATGTTGATAAAAACAAAAGGATGGGTGATTTCTGGCTTACCGGGTCACAGGCATTTCATATGATGAAAGGAGTAAGTGAAAGTCTGGCGGGAAGGGTAGGCATATTGAACATGACGGGCTTATCATACAGTGAAATTGCCTGCAGGCCCAACAAAGTCTTTTTGGCTGAACCGTCAGGGTTTCACGACAGGGTAATCAAAGACGATAATCTTCGGAAGGTTTTCAACAGGATACACAAAGGGGCGTTCCCGGCACTATATGAAAGGAAGCAGGAACCGGAAATATTTTACTCCTCATACATCAATACATATGTGCAAAGAGATATCAGGGACCTGACCCAGGTTGCTGATGAATTGTCCTTCATACGATTTTTACAGGCATGCGCCGCACGGACCAGTAAGATGGTAAACTATTCAGAACTGGCCAAGGATGCAGGCATCAGTTCTCCGACGGCAAAGCAATGGATGTCAATACTCATATCATCAGGAATCGTGACATTGGTTGAACCATACTTCAATAATGCACTGAAGAGAATAGTGAAAGCTCCCAATATGTATTTTATGGATACCGGTTTATGCGCATACCTGACAAGATGGACAAACCCGGAAGCCCTGGAAGTATCGGCCATGGCAGGTGCTTTTTTGGAAACATATGCTGTCAGCGAAATAATGAAAAGTTACATTAATGCAGGCAGGAGGCCGCCGGTTTTTTATTACCGGGATTCAGATCAAAAGGAAATAGACCTTATATTGGAAATCAACGGAACACTATATCCGATTGAAATTAAAAAAAGCACAAACCCCGGCAAGAACTCAATCCGGCACTTCAGTGCTTTGGAAAAAACCGGTATGAATATTGGCGGGGGAACGGTCGTCTGTCTGTGCAATGATATTGTACCGGTTGACAGGAACAATTCGTTCCTTCCTATCAGTGTCATTTAGATTCATTGTCAGATAGCGGACAGAATAACAGGTAAAAGGAGAAAATATTGCAAAGAATAGAATTCGGAAAAACAGGGATAAAAACCGCAAGGTTCGGACTGGGTTGCATGAGGTTTCCGGGGGAGCAGAAAAAGGTTGATGAGATAATCCGTCATGCCCTGGACCATGGCATCAGTTACCTTGACACGGCATACATATACGATGGTAATGAGATCAAGGTGGGAAAGGCGCTGAAGGGCGGCTACCGCGATAAGGCTGTACTTGCAACAAAGAGCCCGGTCTGGGACATAAGGTCCCATGGTGATTTTGAGAAATATCTCGACGAGGAGCTGAAAAGGCTTGGAACCGACCGTGTGGACATTTACCTGATGCACAGCCTCAACCCGGATAATTTCAAAAAGATCGTGGAAAACGATTGTTTTTCATTCCTTGACCGGATGGTGGAAAAGGGAAAGATACTCCACCGGGGATTTTCCTTCCACGGCACCAATGCTCTTTTCAAGGAAATAGTTGATTGCCATGACTGGGACATGGCCCAGATCCAGCTGAACATACTGGATGAGTTCGAGCAGGCGGGCCTCGACGGATTGAAATACGCCTATAAAAGGGGTCTGGCCACTGTCATAATGGAACCGCTCAGGGGAGGGCACCTCATAAATGATTATCCGGGGGAAATCGATGCATTGATTGGTGGGTACCCGGAGAAAAGATCATTGGTTGAGTGGGCCTTCAGGTGGCTTTATAATATAAGGGAAGCTGATGTCATATTGAGCGGCGTCAGTACCATGGCGCAACTGAAGCAGAACATTGCCATTTTCGATGAAGCTGAATATGGATGCATGACATCAGGTGAAATGGAACTGATACATGGGATAAAGACGGCTTATGAAAGCAGGCATGCCGTGGGGTGCACCGGATGCAGGTATTGCATGCCATGTCCCTTCGGGGTAGAAATCCCGGAAGTATTCAGATACTACAACAAGGTTGCCATGCTTGACAAACACTGGCTGGACAAGTCGACGTATCGGAATCTGGTGATGAATGAGGGAAAAGGGGCTGACAAATGCACGGAGTGCGGCCTGTGCGTTCCAAAATGCCCGCAGGGTATAATGATACCGGAACGACTGAAGGATGCACAGGCTGTCCTGACTTCGAAATAGTATTGGCGGAGTTACAGATACAGGAATGAATTCATGAAAAACGGATGCGAAGGCCCGGCATTCCATGCTTTTTATCGCATATATACCGGCAGGAAATCATAAAGAGCATATTGAAATCCCATTGGAAGCGGCTGGTGAATGATGAAACGATGGAATAAGCCGTCCGGGCACTCAGGGGAGATGAAGACTCGCGATGAAAATAGTTGTGCTTGTAGAAAATAAAACCGAAAACCCGGCGCTGGAAACTCGCAAAGGCCTGAGCCTGTATATCGAGAAGGGCAACCGCAGGATCCTGTTCGATGCCGGACCCGACGGCAGTTTCATCAGGAACGCCGCAAGACTCGGCGTTGACCTGATGGAAGTTGATGCGGTTGTGATTTCACACGGTCACGACGACCATGGAGGGGGGCTTGCGGATTTCCTTGAACTGAATAAAAAAGCTTCCGTATATATCCACGAACTGGCCTTTGGAAATTATGTTGTCAGCAGGGGAGGCGAACGTTATATCGGGCTTGACAAGAAACTCGAATCCAATGACAGGGTTGTCCTGACTTTTGGATGCATGGTCATAGGGGAGGGCATTAAAATTGTGACCGCAGGCAATGACGACGGTATAATGGAAGGACAGAATGAAGGGCTTTTCGAAAGGAAAGGCGGTGAAATCACAATTGACATGTTCCGCCATGAGCAGAATCTGCTGCTCAGTGAAAACGGCATGCATGTTCTGTTGACCGGTTGCGCCCACAGAGGCATAGCAAGCATCATTGAATCCGTTTCCGCAATGGAAAACCTCCCCATGGACCTCGTAATAGGCGGATTCCATTTGAATAAATTCAGCAAGGAAGAGCTTGAACAGCTTGGAATTGCCGAAAAACTAAAGGAGCTCGGGGCTTTTTATATAACCGGGCACTGCACCGGCGAAGAGCAGTTCGCTATTCTAAAGGAAACTCTCGGGGACAAAATATCTTATCTGTCAACGGGCAGGGTGATTGAAATATAACTTCCGG
Source organism: Clostridia bacterium (assembly GCA_016935835.1). Taxonomy (GTDB): domain Bacteria; phylum Bacillota; class Clostridia; order DUPQ01; family DUPQ01; genus JAFGQE01. The sequence continues at coordinate 48,645 of JAFGQE010000025.1, forward strand.
GGTCTCAGTATTTTCAAGGTACTAACAAGGAAAAATCCCGCCCAAGGCTTTTTCTTGCTTCCGACGGGGAATTGCCAAAACGTGATTTGAACTGCCGGTTGAAGTTGGAGTAATCGGTATAGCCAGTCAATGCAGATATTTCATTAATGGAAAGCTGCGTGGTCGCAACTAGCATAAAGGCCTTCTGCAGCCTTGCGTCGCGGAGGTATTTCATCGGGGAAACCTTCATGATGGATTTGAATACGTAATGGAACCTTGTTTCGGACAGGGACATGATCCCGGCAAGTGTCTTTCTGGAGATTTGCCTGTCAAGATTGTTCCGGATGAAGTCCAGGACGGGGGACAAAGCGTTTATTCCCGCTATCAATGTATCGATGTCAGCCTTTTCCTCTGATTCCTCCAATATTGCATTCAAAAGGTCCATGGCAAGGCATTTGATTCTGAAAATAGCCTGAAATTTTGGAATTCCGTTGTTAAGCCTGTCCGCCAGTTCATCAACGCATTCTGCGATTGAGTTCTGTTTTGTGCAGGCGATGATTCGGGGCACGTCGAAAAACGACAGGGCATCGAGGGTGCGGAAAACAGTGAAACTGACATGAAGGCAATTCAAATAACCAGGGTTTTCAAAAATCATCCTGTGGACAAACCCTCCCGGAACAACAATGGCTTCGCCGGCCTTTATGCGATACACGCCCTCATCCCTTATTTCACAGGTGTATCCTGCATCGAAGGCGCAGACTATTACGGTATAAGGGAATCTTCTCCATTCGGTTTCATGGGGATTAAAGTAGCTCTTGCTAACGCCGCTTACGAACTCAAATGAGATGGTGTCCATTATTGAATCGTATAGTAAAGCAGATTTGTCCATTCATTCCCAATTCCGTTTTTCAGTATAAAAAGCCATCAAAACAGTATAAAAACTCATTTATCCAAAATCCAATATGATTTATAGTGATTATATACAAGATGGGCATGGCGTGTAAAGCGGATGAAAACCATCGGAAAAGGCGGGGTTCTATGATGAATGGAAAAGAAAACCTCAGAAGGGCGATTGATTTCAAGGGGCCCGAGCGGCTTCCCGTGCATATCGAGGTCAACTTTGACTGGCTTTTGGACAAGGATGAGGCGAAGCGGAATGAAATCAGGACGCTTATTGAAAATATGCCCGTGGATATGATCATCAGGGGATATCATTCACCGGAGGATTCCCCGGTACCCAACGGAACCTGGAAAGACGAATGGAGCGTCGGATGGCTGGATGACGGGCACGGCGCCCGCGTGACATCGCATCCGCTTATCGACGGGTACCACCTGATGGATGGTTTTGCTTTTCCCGAGGCAGGGGTGGAGTCGTGGTTCGAAAGGCCAAGGAGCATTTTCAAATTCAATTCCGACAAGTTCTGCGTGGGAACGGTTTGGTTCACGCTGTTTGAAAGATTGTGGATGCTGCGCGGCTTCAACAACATGCTGATGGACCCATACATCGACCCGGAGAACTTCAGCTATCTACGGGACAAGATCGTGGACTTCAGCCTTGCGCAGATAGACGTATGGAAGGACAGCAACGCGGACGCCGTATATTTTTCGGACGACTGGGGCAGCCAGAGGGCGCTGCTGATGAATCCCGACGACTGGAGGGAAGTCTACAAGCCCTCTTATGAAAAACTTTTCAGGAGAATACGGGACAACGGCATGAAGGTGTTCATGCACCTTTGCGGACATGTCACCGAAATAATACCAGACCTGATGGAAATAGGACTCAGTGTTTTGAATCCCGTGCAGCCGCAGGCGATGGATGTCAGGGAACTGTCCGAACGGTTCGGAGGGAAGCTTTGCTTCTATGGCGGCGTCGACATCCAGGGTACGATGGTCCACGGAAGCCCTGAGGACGTAAGGGAGGAAGTAAGGCGTCTGGTGGATCTGTTCGGGAGCTTCAACGGGGGATATATATGCAGCACAAGCCATTCCATAATGCCCGAGACGCCTCTTGATAATATAATCGCCTTGTTCGGGGCGTTGAAGGAGTATCAATAGAACCGGGAAGTGCTTGATAAAGGCCGGTGATATTCCAAGAAAATAAGTTGTCCCGTCATTGTCTGCGGCAGGACATATATTTGAAATAGTAAAAAACCACCAAAATGTAAGCGTATTTCTGAAATAAGCCAATATATTAGAGTATTTATGATTACTTAATTGTCTTTCATTTATGGCTGGTATTTAATTGAAAACATTATGTCGTTCATGCCACAATGGTATTATTTGTGCGGGAACAACCTTTGTTTTCTGTCTTGCAGCCATTATGCCGGATTGTACTTCCGTGTCGTTCCTCAGCTATAAACATGGGTCCTTCCGGTACGACACTTTCGTACATCCTACAGACTTTTATATGTTGTTCATCCCGCAGTGAAACGGACTCTCATAAATGAGAGTCCGTTTCACTTGGTTGCGGGAGGAGGATTCGAACCTCCGACCTTTGGGTTATGAGCCCAACGAGCTACCAGCTGCTCCACCCCGCGTCGTCATGTGGTGCCGGAGACCGGAATCGAACCGGTACGATCGGTTAGGACCGCGGGATTTTAAGTCCCGTGCGTCTGCCAGTTCCGCCACTCCGGCCAGTTTTCCCTGAGCGGCTTTACCATTATAATATATGACTCCGGTTATGTCAAACTTAACTTCCGGCGGCCTCTGAAGGGTCTTTGCGGCAGGATTTTATGTTCTGATGAAAGGGCATTTTCACTTGCGTTTGATATTGGAATGTCCGTCCGGGCTTGACGCCGGAATCGATTCGATTTTCTCGTATTTCCACTTCCTTTTCAGGAAAATGAAGAAGTACACGGCTCCGGCGATGAGTCCGCAGATAAGTGCGGAATACAGGTCCCGGGGGTCGAAAAACTCATTTCCCGGAAGGGCCAGGAGTTCATATGCCATGACGAGGGTTGTTGCAACGCCCACATAAATCATGTCGGACAGCTTGTCGCGCCCCTGCAGCAGCAGGATGAAAAAAACTGCCGTGAAGGTGCCGAAGCTGGTTCCAAGCGTATCGGCGATATGGAAATCAGAAATACTGTTTTCATATATGAAGGGCCGGTAAAAGGAGCGCCCCGCCTCGGTTATGAAAAAGGAAACGGCAAACAAAAGAAGAAGGGCTTTTTTCTTCTTTGTGAAATTGGTCTGCTTGCTGAGTATGATGTAAATCATAAAGCATATTATGGGCAGAAGTATGAAGGGGCCGAAGGTATCCATGGTTGGGCGTCCTTTCAGTTGATAAGTGAATTCTAACACAAAAGGTGCCGCATTGCATCGTGGGATGAGTGCACGGACCATAGCTTTGTATAGATTCGCCGGATGATAAAGCCCGGTGACATTTAGCGATGATATATGTATGTTTCGCACACCATGTTCGGCCGTATGGCATAAATATGATATAATTCGAAATGTTCCGGCAGGAAACCAGCCAATCGGTTTTATAAGCCCGGGATAAGAAAGAGGTGAAATGTTTGAAGAATAAATTGATGAAGCTCGGACCCATCACGCTTATCGTGGCTGTCCTTTTGATATGGCTGGCGACAGGATTGTACACAGTCAAATCCGAGGGTGGCGAGGCGGCGGTCGTGCTGAGGTTCGGAAATCACGTCGACACGGTATATGACGCGGGACTCCACTGGCACCTGCCCTCGCCGATAGAGACGATTGAAAAGGAAAAACTAAAGGAGATAAGAATCATTGAACTAGGATTCAGGACCACCAGGACAGGCAGCCAGACGGAATATTCCGAATATATTTCGGTTCCCGACGAAGCCAGGATGCTGACGCAGGACGAAAATCTGGTTGACGTTGAAACGGTTATACAATACGAAATAACCGACATCGAGGCCTATATATTCAATGTGGACGACCAGGTCAGCACTCTGACCATATCAGCTGAATCGGCAATCAGAAGGGTTGTGGCGAGCCATACCCTCGATGAAGTCCTTACCGACAACAAGTCGACGGTCCAGAGCGAGATCCTGGTTGACCTGCAGGGCATATGCGACATATATGAACTGGGCGTAAGGATTAATAATGTCGTGCTTCAGGATGTAGAGGCCCCTTCCGACGTGGATGCGGCTTTCAAGGATGTCGCCAATGCCAGGGAAGACAAGGCGAGCTACATCAACGAAGCCGAGACTTACAAGAACGAGGTTCTTCCCCAGGCAAGGGGCAACGCCGCTGAAATGATCAACCAGGCCGAGGCGTACAAGGCGAAGAGGATAGCCGAGGCCAAGGGCGACGTCGCCAATTTCCTGCAGGTTCTCGAAAAGTATGAACTCGGGCAGGAAGTGACGCGCGTCAGGATGTATATAGAGACAATGGAGGCGATATTGCCCGGAATGACCAAGTACATAGTCTCATCGGATGACGGAACCATAAAATTCCTTCCTCTTGAACAATCGCAGATACTTGAAGGAGGTGGGCAATAATGAATGAATTTACAAACCAAACGCAATACAAGAACATAAAGTCAAGCAAGACGGTGAAATCCGTGGTCGCGGTTCTGGTATCAATCATAGTATTTGTCATTCTTTTCAGCCTCTGCACCTTCAGGGTTGACGAGAGGGAGCAGGTCGTCGTGAAGCAGTTCAACGAAGTCGTGCGCGTGGTCATTGATAAAGAAACGGACGAGATGCGCGATGCAAGGCTTGCCAACCCGAACCTTGACAATGTCAGGGTCACCGAAGGCAGGAAAGGCTTGTTCCTGAAGATCCCGTTCATCCAGACGACGGAAACCTACACGAACCAGCTGCTCACATACGACACAGTGCCCAGGGAAGTCATAACGCAGGACAAAAAGAAACTGGTCCTGGACAATTTCGCCCAATGGAGGATAGTAAACGCAGCGCTCTTCGTGTCGACGATCAACAACGAATCGAAGGCGCACCAGCGCCTGGATGAACTTGTATATTCCAAGCTGAACGAGGAAATAGGCAAGATAACGGCGCATGTCATGATATCCGACAAGGAATATGTAAGCGGGATGCTCGCAAAGATCCTTGGCGATACCAACGCCCAGTTGAAGACATATGGAATCGAAGTCGTGGATATAAGGATAAAGAGGACCGACCTGCCGGAGGAGAACTACGAGAATGTCTACAACAGGATGAGGACCGAAAGGGAACGCGCTGCGAAGACATATAGGTCCGAGGGGCTTGAGGAAGCCCAGAAGATAAGGTCGACCGCAGAGAAGGAAGCGACGATCATTGAAGCCAACGCCTACGAGGAAGCTGAAACCGTAAAGGGCGAGGGCGACGCCGAGGCCCTGAAGATATACGCCGACGCATATAATAAGGATCCCGAGTTCTACGCCTTCTATAGAAGCCTCCAGGCATACAAGGAAACATTGGGAAGCGGTACTACGATAGTGCTTGACCCGGAAACGGAATTCCTGAAATATCTGTTCAACCCTTCTCTGATAACAACGGAGGTCCCGGAGGTTCAGGAGACTCCGCAAGTCCCGGCCGAATAACAAAACGATGAATCGAAAGCCCGCGCAGCGCGCGGGCTTTTTTCTTGGCCTCTTTTTATATGGTCTTTTCAAGGTGACATTATCCCTGACGGGTTATGATATGACATTATCGCCGGCGAACGACAACGGCTGTCCGGACTTGTTGACTATTGGTACCCCTGCATATATAATATTTTAGTGTTTATTTGGAGCATCGGATGCTCTTTTATATTCCAAAAAGAGCGGATACATTGATTGTGAATGTCCGCATGGAGGGAGACAACAAGGATGGCTAACAAGTCCAGGGAAAATAACAGAATGAAGTATTACTCGGTTCCCCAGAAAGAGCCGAAAATCAAGCCCGGGACCAAACTGTGGATCAAGTTTACGGTCTCGTTTCTGGTTATCTTATTCTTCGTATTGATAATTCTTACCGGTGCGCCGGGAATCGGGGTGTCAAAGGTATCCGAGGTGAGGACGGGCATCGACATCAGGGGAGGCGTTTCGGCAACCCTGTATCCGGATGTGGAAGACATTGGCAAGGTTACCGACGACCAGCTGCTGACCATCAAGACCATACTGGAGAAAAGAATTGAAGCCAAGGGCACCTTCGACTACAACATGAGCCCCGATTATGAGAACAAGAGGCTTTTGCTTGAAATACCGTATTCAAGCGGCGACGATACCAATCCGCAGAAGGTTATCGACGACCTGGGGGAAATGGCCTTGCTTACCTTCAGGGAAGTAGACCCGGATAAATATATAGTGAACGATGAAACCGGAAAGATCGAATATCTGCCGACCGACAGAATCGCGATCCAGGGTGCTGACATCGAAACAGCACAGGCGGTATATTACCAGAATAAACCTATCATCCAGCTTAAGTTCACGAAAGAGGGGACCGAGAAATTCTCCGAGGCCACAAAACGGCTTCAGGGGGAAATGCTTGCGATATATCTGGACGACCAGTTCATAAGCGCCCCTGTCGTGAATGACTGGATAAGCTCCGGTGAAGCGGTGATCGAAGGAAGTTTTACGCCGGATGAGGCGATTGACATTGCAAACAAGCTTCAGTACGGAGCCCTGCCTTTTGCGATGACCGCAAAAGAGATTAATTCAATAACGCCTATTCTGGGTGAAAGCGCCCTGAATGTTACTTTGAAAGCCGCATTGGTGGCGTTCATTCTTGTTGTTCTGTTCATGATCATAAGGTACAGGCTCCCGGGTTTTGTCGCCGCCGTTGCGCTCGTCGGGCTGGTTGCCAGCGAGATATTCTGGATATCGGCCTTCAATGCGTCAATAACGCTTCCTGGAATCGCAGGTATCATACTGACCATCGGAATGGGCGTTGACGCCAATGTAATCATTTACGAGCGAATCAAGGAAGAGCTCAGAAGGGGCATAGTTCTGCAAGAGGCAATTGAAATCGGCTTCAAGCAGGCTTTTTCAGCAATATTCGACGCGAACATAACGACGCTGATTTCGGGCGGAGCCCTGTATATCGTGGGCAGCGGTCCGATCAAAGGGTTTGCACTTACGCTAATCATCGGCGTAATCATGAGCTTCTTCATGGCCATAGTGATTGTCAAGCACCTGATTAAGGCGCTGGCTACAGTTAAAGCGTTCAGCAACATCCGTATGTACGGCGTGAAGGAGGTGGCGAAATGATAAATATAATTGGCAACAGGAAATACTTCTTCATATTGTCCGGGGTGCTTGTTTTCATAGGCCTGATTTTCTTTTTCATCAACGGCGGGTTCAACTGGGACATACAGTTCGAAGGCGGAACCATAATAAAGATAGAAATGACCGACGACAACTATGACGCGGCGCAGGTCGGAAACGACCTGAGGAACCTGCTCGGGAAAAGCGTTACGGTTCAGAAGGAGAAGACATTCAATCCTGATGACGAGGACAGGAGCCTGTCATTGCTGTCGATAAAGGTGTCCAAGGAGAACACGCTTGATAATGATGAAATCAACAGCGTCGTCGATTTTCTGATTCAGGAATACAATGTAGTTGAAGGAAGGCAACCGCAGATTCAGTCGGTGGCGCCTTCCATAGGAATAGAACTAAGGAACAAGGCGCTTCTTGCGGCAGGGTGGGCGATGCTCCTGATTGTCATATATGTAGGGATACGGTTCAGGGTGATGTCCGGTATCTCGGCGGCGTTGTTCGGGATAGTCGCGCTCATACATGACGGGCTGATCATGCTCTCAGTCTACACCGTCTTCAATATACCGGTGAACGAGGTGTTCGTCGCCGCCATTCTGACCATCATCGGATACTCAATGAACGATACGATAGTCATATATGACAGGATAAGGGAAAACAGCGGTGCGATGCACAAGGCTGATTTCGAGACGATGGTAAACACAAGCATAAACCAGTCGCTGCCAAGGACCATAAACACCCTTGTGACAACTCTGCTTACGATAGCGACCCTGTATGTCTTCGCATCCATATATAATGTGGAGTCGATCAGGCAGTTTTCATTTCCCCTCATCATAGGTCTTACAAGCGGCTCATACTCGTCGATATTCATAGCAACCCCGCTATGGATGATGTGGCGCAAATACAGGATCAAGAAGAAATTGCTGGAGGCAAAATCATAAGTCAAAGGGGAACCGCATGGATTTGTACCGGGGCATAATGAAAACGGCGGTCAATGTCAAGAGAGTTTTGACAGGCAGCGGTGCCCAGGCTGAATATACCGCATATCTTGAAAAAATCCAATACCTGCCGCCTGGGGAATTAAAAAGCCTGCAGGCGGCTTGCATATGCGGGCTTTTGAAGCACGCGGTGGAAAACATACCCTTTTATACTCAAATGAAGGGAAAGGTCGGGTTGACTCCTGAAAGCGCGTTTGAAGACATTAAAAAATTCCCAATACTTACCAAGGCCATGCTGATTGAAAAAAACAATGAGCTCGCCGCCGGGAACATTGTCCCTGCGGGCAGGCTGAATACAGGGGGAACGACAGGCGAAACGGCGTCGGTGCTAAAGGATAAGTACAGCATGGCGCATGCGCCCGACGAGTTCTTCAACAGGAAGATCGGAATCGAACCGGGCAGGAGCAGGCTGATACTGAAGGCCGACGAAAGGAAAAAGGCGGCCAATGAGATTGGCGGCTTTGACTACGAAATCAACAGGATTTCAAGGACGTGGCGCGTGGACCACAGGTATATGAACGATGCCAGGCTGAAGTTTCTGACGGATATACTTATAAAACAAAAGCCTGAGATCATCTGGGGAAGCAACCACGGCATATATGTGCTTGCGAAGCACCTGGAGGACAAGGGGATTACGGTGCGGCCGCCGTCAACCATCCTGTGCGGAGGCCAGATGATGCTTCCCCAGTACAGGGAAAAGATTGAATGCGTATTCAGGGCGAAAGTTTATGACAGGTACGGCTCGGTGGAATGCGGCAACACCGCGAACCAATGCGAGGCCCGAGAAGGCTACCACTATGTCCCGACCGTACATTATATTGAGATCCTGGACGACAGCATGAATCCGGTGGGCGGGGGCGTCATGGGGAACCTCTATATAACGACACTGAACAGAAGGGCGATGCCTATGATAAGGTACGAAACCGGGGACCTGGCGGTATATACGGAGACCCCGTGCGCATGCGGGTGCAGATTCCCGGTGATTGGGGAAATACACGGAAGGCGCAAGGAGGGAATCATTTCGCCCAGGGGAACCTACCTGTCGCTTACCCCCCTGAACACGATTATGAGGCAGAGTCCTGAAATATTGGATTTCCAGATGGTGCAGGAATCAAGGGGAAGCCTGTTGATAAGGCTGGCAACAGGAGATAATATGCCCGGGGAAGCGGCTCTTGCTAAAATCAAAAGTGATATTTGTGCCGCAATGGACTATAATATGGATATTAGATTCGAATATGCAGAAGCGATCCGGGCGCTGCCCAACGGCAAGGTGATGCGGGTCGTTCCATTGGAAAGACTTAAGGAGTTGGGGGACTACTGAGTATGAATCCATACGAAATGCTGATGGGGGCGGCGGTCGAGGCAAAGCGGCTGCTTAAGGGGCATGCGGGCAAGGCCGGGTTCACAAGATATCTGGAAAGCATCCAGTATAAATCCAGGGATGAAATCATGGCCATACAAGCATGGGAGATGAGCGCGCTTCTAAAACATACGGTTGAAAACATACCATATTATTCATATATGAAAGGCGGGCTCAGGCTCGAGCCGGATACCGTAAACGAGGATATAAAGGAATTCCCGGTAATGACCAAGGCCATTATAAAAGAGAATTTCGACAGGCTCCATGATGAAACTGCCAAGAACGCACGCAGATTCAAGACAGGCGGCACAAGCGGGACAAGCGCTATAATTCTCCGCGACAAGAATGAGGAAGTGCATTCCGCCGACGAATACTTCAACCGGATGGCCGGCGTCATACCAGGCAGAAGCAGGCTGATGATCAGAAGGCCTGAATCGGTATATTTCGCGGACAACCCTTCCGATGTGGAATACAGCAGCAACATGCTCTCAAGAACCCATGGGGTAAGCCCGGCATATATGGACAAGGAACGGCTGGCCCTTCTCTATTCCCTGTATATTAAGAAGCACCCAAGGTTCATCATCGGGATAACAGACCCGGTGTACAGATTCGCACAATATATACTCGATGATAATCTCAAGACATATGAAGCCGAGGCGGTGCTCCTGGGAGGGCAGACAATGCTCCCGAAATATAAAAAGACAATAGCCAGGGCATTCAGGACCGACAGGATTTACGACAGATACGGGGCGACGGAATTTGGAATCCTGGGCCATCAGTGCGGGCATTCCGACGGCCTCCACTATATACCCGCAATCCATTATGTGGAAGTAGTGGACAATGATTATAAAGATGTGGAAACGGGTGTCACGGGGCAGTTCCTTGTGACAAACCTTCACAAGCGCACGATGCCCTTAATAAGGTACAGGATAGACGACCTTGCGACAATGACCAATGAAAGCTGTGGATGCGGAAGGGGCTTCCCGCTCATCAGGCAATTCGAGGGCAGGAGGATTGAAGCCGTCGTTTCGCCAAAGCATACATACATGACCCCGCTGTCTTTCTATGACGCTATGGAAAACTTTGAGAATGTAGCTGATTTCGTGGCGGTCCAGACCGGCGAAAGCACTGTGACAATGAAACTTCTGATGAAACACGGCGCGTTCACGGATCTTCAGAGGCTTGCCTTGAGGAAGGATGTCAACAGATATCTCGACTACCCGATGAAGCTCGAATTCGAATACATAGATTCCATCGACCCTCTTCCAAATGGCAAGGTCATGAATGTCATAGGATATGAGAACTACAAGTCGGGAATGAAGCACGAGGCGCCGTCCCATGGCGCGTAAATCCGGTTTCAATCCGGTGGCACCGCTTGTCGGCCTGTCGGTGCAGGCCAGGCGCCTGCTTACCGGGTCTTATTCCCAGACCAGATATACAAGATACCTCGAATCAATCCAGTGGCTGCCGGAAGATGAACTGAAGAAAATCCAGGCTTCGAGACTTTGCGACCTGATGTCCCATGCCGTTTGGAAAGTGCCATATTACAAATGCCTTAAAAGCAGGTTGAAATTGACCCCGGAATCGGCATTTGAGGATATACTTGAATTCCCTGTGGTGACAAAGGGAATTCTCGCACAGGAGCCAAAGGCATTTATAGATCCCGCCGTGCCGGTCGCCGCCAGATTGATCACAGGCGGGACCTCAAACGTGGATTTCAAGGTAATCAGGGATTCCTTTTCCGCAAATCTAAGGAATGACGAGTACTTCAACAGGATGACGGGAATATATCCGGGCAAGCGCAGGATCCTGCTGTCCTGGCACGAATCCAATTATATGTCGGCGACCAGGCCCGATATAGAATACAAGGCCAACAGATTCTCGGGAACATATCTTTTCAGGCCAACCCCTTTGACAGAAGAGGTGATTGATAAAATATACAGGACGATTGTTTTGGTAAAACCATATTTCATCAAGGGTAACATCAATGCAATCATGTCGCTGGCCATATATATCAAAAGCAACGGCCTGCCCAAGGTTGAGGTTCCGGTCATCCGGGGATACGGGTCAAGGATGATGCCGTATTACAGGGAGTTCTTCAAAGAGATATTCAACGCCGAGGTTTTTGACTCATACGGTTCGACCGAATCCAACTACATCGCCTCTGAATGCAGTGAGCACGACGGCCTGCACTATTCGCCGTCAACCCATTTCCTGGAGAGTGTAAAACCCGATGGATCGCCGGTGAAGGAAGGCGGGACCGGAAGCATACTTATAACATCGCTGGTGCACAGGGCCATGCCCATAGTCCGGTATGAGATAGGGGACTATGTTTCATTTTCAAGTGGACGCTGCGGCTGCAAAAGGACATTCCCAAGGATAAGGCAGATCGCCGGCCGTTCCATGGAGTCGATAATGACGGATTCGGGCCCTTTCAGTATAATGGACCTGGAGGGAATACTCAGCGGGCATGACAAGGTGATGGACTTTCAGGCGACGGAAACTGCTCCCGGCGTCATCGAACTCAGGCTTGTGTGCGGCG
>JAFGQE010000026.1 GCA_016935835.1 Clostridia bacterium
CCAGGCCCTGCGCGGCTCCCGTGATAACCGCAACCTTTCCCTCAAGTCTTTCACAACCCATTTTTCCCTCCTATATGATGACTACATTATATTCCTTGCCTTTTGCAATTAATTCTTCGTCTGGCATTTCATCGCACACCCAATAGTCAATCTCGTCAAGTGAAGCGAATGTAAACGGCAAATCCTTGTCTATTTTGCTTCTGGCCATCAGCATTATGCATTTTTTAGCCTTGCCCATAACCTTTTGTTTCAAAAGCCCCTCGTATCTGTTTGATACGGTGAACCCTCGCTCTATTGAAAATCCCGATGCAGACATTATCGCAATGTCGACATTTATACTGTCCATCATCAGCAGCGCGTCAGGTCCGGAGCAAGACAGGGTGTTTTTGTTTACCGCCCCGCCCAGCTGTACCACTGAATGTGCGGTCGCCGACAGCTCCATGGAGGTATTAACGGCGCTTGTTATGAATGTGCAGCCGTCACCTTCTATAAGCTTGGCAAGGCTCATCACGGTGCTTCCGGCATCGAGATATATTGACCTGCCCTTCTCAATGAACCTGATTGCCTTGGCGGCTATTTTTGTCTTGGCGGGCATATCCTCCCTGGCTCTCTTTGAGTATTCATTTTCCTGGCCGTCGGATTGTATGAATTTGCTCGTGCTTACCGCCCCGCCATGCGTCCTTATCGCATATCCTTCATTTTCAAGCATGCTGAGATCCCGTCGCAGGGTCATTTCAGAAACATCGGTGAATATCCGCCTTAGGTCCTGAAGGTGCACCTCGCCCGCGCTGTCAAGCATTTTTCTGATCTGCAGCTGTCTGCCGTTCATTTCATACCCCTGCCTTGTTAAGCCTGATCTGTTCTGTTTCCGTAAAATTCTGCATTGAAACATGATCTTTAAGCGGGACGATCTTTTGATGAATTGCATCTATTATCCATCCCGGCTGCGGGAAGAAGAATTTCTCGTACTCATGCGCGGGTGTGATCCAATTCCTTGCACCTACAACGACCGGGGGAGCGTCAAGATAATCAAAGGCGAGTTCGCTGATTGTCTGCGCCATATCCTTCAGTTGCGATCCCCTTTCGCAGGCATCGCTCGAGAGAACGATCCTGCCGGTTTTCCTTACGGATTCCACGACTTTTTCATAATTGAAGGGAACGATGCTCCTTGCATCGATGACTTCCGCCGACATCCCGTATTTCTCTTCAAGTATACGGGCCGCCTCCAACGCTTTGTATAGAGTGGCGCCAATCGTAAGAATTGTTATGTCGCTTCCTGTTTTCTTAATGTCCGGTTCACCCAGCGGAATCTCGTAATATCCTTCTGGAACCCCCGTCTCAACAAATTCCTCGCCCTTGTCGTACAAGCTTTGGCTTTCAAAGAAAATAACGGGGTCGCTTCCCGCCAGGGCCGCGTTCATCAGCCCCTTGGCGTCATAAGGGGTCACCGGGAAAACAACCTTCAACCCCGGTATATGGGCGCATAGGCTTGTCCAGTCCTGTGAATGCTGGGCTCCGTATTTAGATCCCACCGAAACCCTCACGACAACGGGCATCCTGAGCACTCCCGCGCTCATGGCCTGCCATTTCGGCAGCTGGTTGAAAACCTCGTCCCCGGCTCTTCCAAGGAAGTCGCAATACATAAGCTCCACAATCGCCCTTCCGCCGCACATTCCGTATCCTACGGCTGTTCCTATGATAGCGGCTTCACTTATTGAAGAATTGAATAGCCTGTTGTATGGAAGCGCTTCGGTCAAGCCCCGGTAAACCGCGAAGGCCCCTCCCCAGTCCCTGTTCTCCTCGCCATATGCGACAAGGGTCGGGTCCGTATAAAATTTATGGGCGACTGCTTCGAATATGGCGTCCCTCAGCTGGAAAAGCTTGTTCTTTGACACCGGCTTCCCTTCACTGAAAGCAAACCTTTCTTTTTTGGCAATCTGCATTACCCTTGGATTTTCCTCGTAAGGCATAAGGACTTCAGGCTCCCTGTCCTCCATCTTCTCAATTTTTTCATTTGAAAACATCAGGTCCTCTATTGACCTGGGAGACCCCACGAGATCCATTCTGGGCGATATTTTATCGTCGATCGCCATTTTGAAGACTTTTGTTATCAAGTCTTTGGTTGACTCTAGCATCGCTTCGAACTCCCCGTCGCCCGACACCTTGTGTTCCACCAAAGACCTTCGGTATGTTATCAATGAGTCCTGCTGCGCCCATGCGTCAATCTCCTCCTTGCTCCTGTATGACGAAGCGTCCGAAGGCGAGTGGCCGGAAACTCTGTACGTTATTGTGTCAAGCAGAACAGGGCCTTTTTTGGCTGCTAATATCTCCTTCTTTCTTCTTATCGCATCAATTACTGCAAGCGGATTATATCCGTCTATGCGTTCTGAATGCATCTGGTCCGGATTGACCCCTGCGCCGAACCGGGCCAGGAACCCGTATCCCATGGTCTCGCCGATTGTCTGCCCCCCCATGCCGTACTGGTTATTGAAGAAATTGAATATTATGGGCAGTCCCCCCTTGAATTGACCTTCCCATAACTTTCTGAATTGATCCATGGACGCAAAGCACATTCCTTCCCATACAGGGCCGCACCCAAGCGATGCGTCGCCGATATTGGCTATTACTATGCCTTTTTTCTGATTTACCTTCTTATACAGGGCGGCGCCTGTCGCTATATCAGCCGACCCTCCGACTATTGCATTGTTGGGATATATGCCAAATGGCGTGAAGAAGGCGTGCATGGATCCGCCCAGCCCCCTGTGAAAGCCTGTTTCCCTGGCAAATATTTCAGCGAGAGTTCCATAAATCAGAAAATCCACCGCCAGTTCACTGACACTTGACTGGCCTGCCTGGACAACCTTCAGGATTGCTCCGTCAAAATATGTCTCCATGATTTCCATGAGCCTTTTGTCGGATAGCTTTTCAATTGCAGAGAGTCCCTTGGCAAGAATCTCGCCATGGCTTCTGTGAGACCCGAAGATATAATCGTCCGTGTCAAGAAGGTACGCCTGCCCAACCGACGACGCCTCCTGGCCTATTGAAAGATGAGCCGGCCCCGGGTGGTTATACTCGATGCCATTGTACTGCCCAGTCGTCTTGATTGCGTTGAGCATGCTCTCGAATTCCCTTATTATTGACATGTCCCTGAATATCCGCATGAAGTCCGCCTTTGAAAAATTGTCCTTCTCATCGGATATCGTCCTTGAATAGCTGTTTACTGGAATCGGCTTGAATTTAATCTCCCCGCTTTTCCTAATTTCGTTTGGATCGATGAATTGTTCCTTTGGCATATATAGTCTCCTTTCTAAAATGCAAACAATGCTTCCTTTATTACTTCACTGACCGTCGGGTGCGGAAACACCAGTTCCTTAATATCATCCACGGTCATTTCAGTTTCTATCATCAATGATGCGCCATAAATGAATTCGCTTGAATAATTGCCGATTGCAGACACACCTATCAAATTCCTTCGCTTCTTATCAATCAGAACCTTGCAAATTCCGTTTCCGCCCTCATTTTCGGCGATGTACCTGCCCGAATATCGCATGGATACATTTACGCTCTCAAACTCGATGCCCTTTTCAGACGCGCTTTCCTCTGTCTCCCCTACGACGGCCACTTCCGGGTTTGTATAGATGACCGATGGAATGGAATGATATCTCATCCTGTCCTTCTTCCCGATAATCGTATTTACGCAAACCTCAGCTTCCCTGTAGGCGGTGTGCGCAAGCATAGACTTGCCGTTTACGTCGCCCGCGGCATAAACTTCCGCAATATTGGTTCTTCCGGTGTCGTCGGTTATGACCGCCCCGCGCCTGTCTGTAAGGACTCCTATGTTTTCAAGCCCTATTCCGGCCGTCATGGGTTTTCTTCCTATGCTTAACAAAACTTTATCCGCAGCGGTTTCAATGGTCTTCCCGTCCTTTTCATATACCACCGAATCCTCCGTGAACCTGACAACTTTTGCGCCCAGATTGAATTGTATTCCCTTTTTCTCATAATCCTTCATCAGAATACCGGAAATTTCCCTGTCGGTCATTCCCGCAATTCTGTCAAGCATTTCTATAACAACAACCTCGCTTCCGGCGCTGTTGTAATATGAGGCCATTTCCAGTCCGATGATCCCGCCTCCGACAACGACCAGTTTTTTGGGAACTGTCACCAGGTTCAGGATTTCCCTGTTTGTCATGACGAATCCCTTTTCATATGCTTCCCTGAGTCCTTCGATCGGAGGCATTATTGGAACCGAGCCCGTGCATATGATTATCCTGCTTCCTGTATATTCACTCTCTTTGCAAGAAACAACAAACCCATCGGCCCGCCTTTTTTCTATGAACGCCTCTCCCTCTATTATCTCGACCCCGTTTTTTTTCAGAGCCGACCTGACTCCGGATACCAGCGTCTTTACTACTTTCTCCTTGCGCTTGACAACCGCCTGCTGATCAAGCGAAGCCTTGCCAAAAGTCACTCCGTACTTGGCTCCTGTTTTTGCATAGTCGAATATTTTCGCAGAATAAAGAAGGGCTTTTGATGGAATGCACCCCTCGTTGAGGCATACCCCTCCAATGCTGCCTTTTTCGAAGACAACCGTCTTCAATCCGGCATGGCCCGCCCTTTCAGCAGCCAGATATCCCGCTGGGCCCGAGCCGATTATCATCAAGTCATAAATCATTTTTCCCTCCTAAACCAGAAGCATGGCTTCAAAATTTTCAAGATTGACGCACAGCTCCTTAAGGAATCTTGCGGCGGGCGCCCCGTCAACAGCCCTGTGGTCGATTGTGAGCGACAGCCCCATTGACTGGTATGTCGAGATTCTCCCGTTTTCTTCCCTTGCTCTTGTTGTTAGTCCGCAGACACCGAGTATCGCCGTCTGGGGCGGGTTTATAACGGGTGTGAAAGACTCCACTCCAAATGTCCCAAGGTTGGTTATCGTGAAGGTACCGCCCTTTAGCAAATCCGGGTTTATTGTTCCCGCCTTGCTCATGGAAGCAATTTCCTTGGTCCTTTCGCATATTTCCGGAAGCGTCATCCTGTCGCAGCCGTAAAGCGTGGGAACCATCAGACCCCTGTCCGTATCCACAGCCACACCCATGTTAACCGTGTTGAATCTTCTCATGACTTCGCCCGAGAAATGCGCGTTCAAATCCCTGTGTTTCAGCAATGTCCTTGCGGTTGCATACACCACCATGTCGTTAAGGGTTATGTTCGGAAGTCCCATCTCCGCCCCCCTGGTTTTGATGGTGGTTCTGAATCTTAATAATGAACTAGCGTCAAACGACATGTTTATCGTCAACTGTGCCATTGTCGCCAATGATGCCTGCATGGCCTTTCCGATGACTTTTCTTATATTCGGTACGTTCTCATCCTCATACTCCGCTGAAGCCGGGGCGGATGGATTTATTTGTACCGCGCCTTTTTTAACATCAGCTGCGGTTATCCTTCCGCCGATTCCGCTTCCCGTATATACGGCGCGGCTGTCATAGGAAGCGGCAGCCGCTTTTGTAAATGCGGGACCTGTCTTTTCCAGCACCTCAATATCCCTTTCAATGATCCTTCCCGACGGCCCCGTGGCTTTCGCGGCATTTATATCAAGGCCTTGTTTTTCCGCGCGGTTCCTCGCCCTGGGCGATATCCTGACGGCTTCACCGGTTTCAGGTTCAGTTTCCAAAATCCCGTGTCCGGCCATATCGGCCGGCTTTTCTTCCTCGGTACTTTTTTCGTTCTCGTCTTTTTTCTTTTCAACCGTTTTGCCGGGCATGAATTCAGAGACATCCTCCCCATCCTGTCCGATTACACACATGTTGGTCAGCACGGGAACATCGTCCCCTTCCTTGAAAAATATTTCAAGCAGTTTTCCCGAAACTTCCGCTTCCTCATCAAAAGTAGCCTTGTCGGTTTCATATGTGAAAAGCATATCCCCCTGTTTGACAGAGTCTCCCTTTTGTTTATGCCATTTGGTTATTATGCAGCTTTCAACTGTATTTCCCTGCCTTGGCATTATCACGGCAACCGCCATTTCAATCCCCCCTCTTACATAAAATGATAGAATCTAACCTTGTATGTTAGATTCTATCACTGCAAGTTCTCAAAGTCAAATTGTTTTAAGCCGACATTTTCATTCCTGTGCCTACTCAATGAGCCATCGTCCATTGACTCCTAAAAATGACTTTTACTATTTTTTATTGTGAAGCTTTGCTACCGCCGCCTCGGCGGCCTTGATCAAAGGATAACCGGCGGGTGATGCCGTGAGCAAGGGTTGTGTTCCTATCTGCATCATGACCAGGTCGTAAACAGTCATGTTGTTCTGTATGGCTATTCCCATCGCGTTGGTCAGTTCCCCGGCACATTTTCCGCCCAGCACCTCTCCGCCGAGAATCACTCCGGACTGCTCCGAAATTATAAGCTTTACCATCTCCTTGTGGGCGTCCTGTATTTTTCCCGGATGCCTGTTTACCCCTGTGAAGGAGCCGGTGATTACCTTGAAGCCCTCGGAAACGGCATTCTTTTCAATCAATCCCGCAACTCCGAACGCAGTATCCCCGATGCATGTGGAATAAATGCCCACCGTTCCCTTGAAAACACTGAATGTATTCAATTCATATAAGTTCAGCCCCGCTGTCCTTGCCTCGGTGCATGCAGTGGAAGCCAGCATTATCCTGCTCAGTTTGCCTGTCGCAAAATCCACCTTCTCGGCGCAGTCTCCC
This sequence comes from Clostridia bacterium, assembly GCA_016935835.1. GTDB lineage: Bacteria > Bacillota > Clostridia > DUPQ01 > DUPQ01 > JAFGQE01. The sequence continues at coordinate 6,708 of JAFGQE010000026.1, forward strand.
GCGGCGAACACTCCCGGTATATTGGTCCGCCTGTATTGGTCAGCCTTGATGAATCCGAATTCGTTGAGAGCAAGGCCCATGCCTTCGGCCAGCTTTGTGTTTGGCAAATAGCCAAGGGCCAGGATTACCGCATCCGCATCAAGAACATCGCCGTTCTGAAGCCCTACCTTCTCCACCCTGCCTTTTCCGATGATTTCCTTCACTCCGCATCCTGTTATCGTCCTGACTCCCCTTGATGTCAGAATCGCCTGTGCCTCGGCCGCAAATTCATCATCAAATGTAGCACCTAGTATGTTCGGCAATATTTCAATCAAGGTTACATCCTTGCCTATTTTATTCAATTCATCGGAGACCTCGACACCAATGAATCCCGCACCTATTACCACAACTTTTTTCAATTCGCCAAGCGCCGACTGCAGGTTGTCCAGATATACCTTGTCCTTTGGTATTGTAAATACATTCTCAAGGTCCGTACCCTTGAGCCATTTTGGAACGGCTGGCGTTGATCCCGTGCCTATGATAAGCTTGTCGTAGATAATTTCACCGCTGTTTTTTGTTACAGCCTTCCTGCCTGCCGCATCTATTTCAAGCACCTCGTCAACAATTATCTCCACACCGAGATTGATCAATCCCCCGTCAGGCAGTATATTATTGCCGCTGTTTTCAACAGTCCCGAATATATAGGGTATCCCGCATGGTATCATTACCTTTTCTTCTTTTCTAACCACCGTTACTTTTTTCCCGGGATAATTTGACTTAGCCGTCATCGCGGCAACAAGACCCGTCGCACTTCCACCGACAACCAGAACATCGGTTTTTTTCATATCATACCTCCAGCATGTAGATTTAATCAGCAGGCGGCAGCTAATCGCCGTTTGCCATTACCATTAAACCGCTGTTATGCACATATGTCAATAAAAGGTTCAAACTTTTATTTCCCGGACGTAAGGATTTTCAAAAATAGATCTTTCCGATGTTAATAACACTGGATTAAGATTGCAGTAATTGAAAACCCTTGGGTTTTCCACATTTGCATGCAGATGTTTACCCAAGGCTTTCCTCATGTATCTCAAGTTGAAATTTTACTCTTTTGCCAGTTTATATTTTTACTGAATTAGACAGCAGGTAATCTTCCGCTTCCTTGCACCACAGCCCTTTGTTGGCCCTGCATATTGATGCCAGTTCGGGATAACCCTCTTTCTCAAAATCATCTATTGCCGTAAGGGGCATGCTTATTCCTGTATATATGAGTTTCTTTCCCCCGGGAATTTTCGGAAGGTTAAGGGTGGTTTCCACCGCACTGTCAAGTCCGCCTATATGCGTAACCATCGAAGCCGGGTTAAGGCTTCCCCCGGAGCTCATCTTCAGGGCTTCCCTCATATCCTCAGTATTGCCTCCGCTCGTTCCTACAACATGCGTCGATGCATAATGAACATTATAAAAATTAAACATTGCGCTGAAGTTTTTGTCAGTTGGTCCCGCGAAAAAGTTAAGGCATCCATCCTGCCCGAGTATTGCATCGCCCTGTTCCACTACAGGCCTGACTGGTGCAAATACAAAAACATCGTCGTAACCTTTTCCGTCGGTCAGCGATATCAGGTGCGCAACCGGGTTTTCAAGGCTTTTGGTATTGACATATATCAGATCCACGCCTTTGTCGGCGGCCCATTCACTGGAGTATATTTCCCCGGCCCTTTGCAGGCGCGAGTCATCAATATCAGTAACTACCAGCTTTCCTGGCTTAAGAGGCTGGTTGACCGCATAATCTATCGCTCCCAGACCCATGGGGCCCACCCCGGCAAGAATCGCCATGTTGCCGCCCTGCCTGATTTCCATCTTGTGGTCATAGCTTCCCATTTTCGTATGATACATGGCATGGAAAGCTCCTATTATGCATGAAACCGGTTCGGCAAGAGATCCCTGGAAGAATGATTCCCCGGAATATATAAGCAGGCAGTCCATCTCAATGACTTCCTTTGGAATGATAATATACTGGGCGTTTCCCCCGGTAAACGGGAAGGAATAACCGGGCGCGGCATATGGGAGGTCCGGATGGTTTATATTCGCCTGGAGACTAAATCGCTGTCCCTCAAAATACCTGCCTTTGTATTTTTCCCCTATTTGAATAAGCTCGCCGCACATTTCATGGCCAATGATAATTGGATTAACCGCAACATCATTTGGAACCCGCTTATGGTCCGGTCCCTGGCAAGCCGCCTTGTATGAAGACATGCATATGCTGTCCGTCACAACCTTGGCCAGAATTTCATTATCCTTTATATCGGGAAGCTCAAACTCCTCCAGCCTGAGGTCGTTTTTTCCATATAATCTGACAGCTTTAGTTTTCATTCGTCCGTCCTCCTATAATCACCCATTCATTATATATAATACCCTTTTCAAGTCAACCGCCATAAGGTCATTCCGCATTTCCTTTTAAAACAATCATAAAGCCCCCTGCCAGCAGCCTTTGCGTTCCCGATGCAGACGGGCTGTTAACCGTTTCCCCAAGATAAATCATCTGGGAGCTCGCCCCGCCATCCAGCATTACGGCATCTGTAAATCCAAGCGTTATCAAAAGGTCCGCGGTTTCCCTTCCTGTCGTACCGCTGCTGTAGCCCTCCTGGCGGCCGTCAATCACCACGAATCCAACCCTGCCATCCGTCATAATGCCGACACATGTCCTCGGGTCATAATGGTTCATGTTTCCAACCCACGGCATGAGGTCGCCCGCCATTGACTTGCCGTCCTTGACCAACATCGATGCGCATTCATAGGCAGCCGCCCCGCTTTTGAATTCAGGACTGATTTCAACCGAGCATTCCATGCCGTCGTACTTTCCCGCATCCCCGTATTTGACAGGCAGCGATACAACATAGCCGCCTTCGGGGATTTTGACGCCGGATTCCCTTGACTTATAAACAGAAGCCATTCCATCCTTTATTACAATTGCGTTTCTCTCGTATCCCAGCCTGTCCGTCGATCCATAGGCATACGAAAACAATGCGTTCTCTTCCGCCGTCGCCGGCTCGTTGTACCTGTCCATTATAATTCTTTCATTCCCTATTACAAGGACAGCTTTTGACCCTATTGTTTCGAACCGTGCGTTTCCATCCTCGATTACCAGGCTTTCGAATTTTCCGGTTCCCGGGCTTATGGTTTCGCCATCTATAACGACAAGTCCGGACGGGCGTCCGTATTCGAAAAAAAAGCCCCCGTTAACCGCAGCGTACGCCCCGGACGACTCAGCCATATCGCCAAGTGTCTCAAATCCATATATCCTGCCAAAGGAAAGATATGGGAAAACGGAAACATTCTCATCAGATATGTCGATGGTCAGGATGAAGACACGATTCTCCCTTCCGTTTACACTTATGGTCTTTTCTTCGAATCCGATTGGGTTTACTGATTCCGGTTCCGGGGAAAATACGGGCTCATCATCCTGTTGCGTCGTCTGTTCTGCTATTTCATCTTCCCGGGCATCTGGCGCATGAACATCCTGCGTTGTGCAAGCGAATAAAGAAATACAAAGCAAAACAGACGCCACGGATGTCCCTGTCATCGATTTAAGCCTTTTGTAGATTTTATTTTCTTCTTTTTTGTTCAAGCTTTACTATTTTTGCTTTTATTATTTTATCAATATCATTTATAGCCTGGCCTGTTCCAAGGGCAACGCATGATATGGCATCTTCAGCCAGCATGACATCGAGGCCCGTCTTTTCGGCGATAAGCCTGTCGAGACCGTTTATCAGGCTTCCGCCGCCTGTCAGGATTATACCTCTGTCGCTGATGTCCGCGGCCAGTTCCGGGGGGGTCCTTTCAAGCACATACCTTATTGCATCCGTTATATTTGCCAATGGCTCGTCAAAAGCCTCCATGAGGTCATTGGCGGAAATTTCTATTGTTCTGGGAAGCCCAAGCACGAGATTTCTGCCGCGCACATTCATGGTCAGGTCATCGTCATAAGGATATACCGTGCCAATCCTCATCTTCATTTCCTCGGCCATCCGCTCGCCTATGAGCATGCTGTGCTTTTTCCTCATGTATCTGATTATTGCTTCATCGAACTTGTCACCCGCTATTTTTATTGATTTGCTCGTGACTATGCCACCCAATGACATGACCGCAATATCAGTTGTTCCGCCGCCGATGTCAACGACCATGCTGCCATATGGTTTTGAAATATCAAGGCCGGCACCGATTGCAGCCGCTATCGGCTCCTCGATAATGTATACTTCCTTCGCCCCGATGTTGTCAGCCGCATCCTTGACCGCCATTCTCTCGACTTCGGTTATTCCGCTGGGTACGCATATCATGACCCTGGGCTTAAAGAAAAACAACCTGCGCCCGCATACTTTGCTGATAAAATACTTGAGCATTTTTTCGGTTGTTTCGTAATCCGAAATAACCCCGTCCCTAAGGGGCCTTACCGCCGTTATATTCCCGGGCGTTCTTCCCATCATCCTTCGGGCTTCCTCGCCCACCGCAAGAATATTGCCTTCGTCGTCCATCGCTACAACCGATGGCTCACGCAGCACAATGCCTTTTCCTTTTACATATAAAAGAACCGTTGCGGTTCCCAAGTCTATGCCTATATCAAGACCAAAAGCCATAATGTCTCCCATAATCTTTTTTTACATTATCTCACACGCAGACCCTGCTTTCAAGGGAAATGCAGGTCTTGCGAATATATATGAAAACTATTTTCAAGCCCTTTTTAATCAAACGGTTGGCAATCGGACAAGTATCGTACATGAATAATTGCGCAGTCGCTTCCCATGTGTTAATATTATTTAGGAAAATATGAAAACAGGAGTTGATTTTATTGATTAATAAAAGATCTGTCGCGGAAGTTATCATCCTGACCCTGGTTACATGCGGTATATACGGCCTGTACTGGATTTATGCCTTTTCAAATGATATAAAGACATATCTGGACGACGAGACCATCAACCCGGGGCTCGAGCTGTTGCTCTGCATCGTTACCTGCGGAATATATACGATTTATTGGATGTACAAGTTCGGCAAGCTCATCTGCACCTGTCAGGAAAAGGCAGGGGTACAGGTTGAGGACAATTCCATCATTTACTTGATCCTGGCTGTCTTCGGGCTTGGCATAGTAAATTTCGGACTGATGCAGAATGCCATGAACATTGTAATCGACGCATCAGGCGAGCCTGCCTGACAAACACCGGGAAATAATATGTTAATTCAAACGGCATGAAGCCAGGGCCATCCTGCAGGTTGTTTCAAGTTCAATCATAATTTTATAAAAAAGGACCGCACACCTGCGGTCCTTTTCCATGGAATCGGTTTTTATTAAATCTCAACTACGGACCTTACCTTGTATTTGCCAAGTTTCTCGCGACCCTTCAAAAAGGAAAGCTCTATCAGAACCTGAACGCCGACAACCTCGCCGCCCATTTTTTCAACCAGCCTTATAATCGATTCGGTCGTGCCGCTTGTGGCAAGTAAATCATCGACCACCAGAACCTTCTGTCCCGGTTTGATTGCATCTTCATGAATCTCAAGCGTACTGGTCCCGTATTCCAGGTTGTACTCGAAACTAATTGTCCTGTACGGAAGTTTTCCGGGTTTTCTTACCGGTACAAAGCCTTTCCCGGCCATATATGCGAGCGGCACCCCAAAAATGAACCCCCTGGCCTCCGGGGCCACTATTATATCGAAATCCCCGAACTCATCCATGCTTTCCTTCATTTTTTCCAGGCTGTATTTCAATGCCTCCGCATCCTGAAGGACAGTGGTGATATCGATGAAATCAATCCCTTCCTTGGGAAAATCGGGAACATGCCTGAATTTTGCCTTCAAGTCCATATCATCAGCTCCTTGTTGTTAATACCAGCAGACTATATTTTACCATACGGCCATGCATTATTAAAGAAAATTATCACCCCGTCAAGCTCTTCATCCATGATATAATAAATATGAAATTAAAACATTCAAAACATTACCGGAGGCGTCCCGATGAATAAAACACCCCATATTGAAGTAGACCGGGAAGGTATGGTATCAAAAACAATCCTGCTTCCCGGAGATCCCCTGAGGGCCAGGTTTATCGCCGAAACCTATCTTGAAAACCCGGTGCGTTTCAATACAGTCAGGAACGCCTTCGGATATACGGGAACTTATCATGGAAAAGATATATCCGTCATGGGAACAGGGATGGGAATGCCGTCCATCGGCATATATTCATATGAACTGATTCATAATTACGGTGTTGAAAACCTGATACGTGTCGGCTCGTGCGGAGCATTCCAGCCCAATCTGAAATTATACGACATAATCATCGGCATCAGTGCATCGACGAACTCAAACTTCGCATCACAATTCGGGCTTCCCGGAACATATGCCCCGACGGCCTCATGGAAGCTTGTTGAAAAAGCTGTCAATATAGCAAGGGAAAAGGGAACTCCCGTTAATATAGGCAACATCCTTTCATCGGACATATTTTACGACGACGACCCTGACTCGTGGAAGAAATGGGCGGGGATGGGTGTTCTTGCCGTTGAAATGGAAGCCGCCGCATTATACATGAATGCCGCAAGGGCGGGAGCCAATGCACTCTGCATTCTGACTGTATCCGACTCGCTCGTTACACACGAGGCCACTACGTCGGAAGAACGACAGACAGCCTTTACAAAAATGATGGAAATAGCCCTGGAACTTGCGTAGCCGGGATTCATAACAAAATATCATCCGGACTTTGTCCGGTTTTTTTATGCGGCCTGAACATTTTTCTTGAAAAGATAGGCGGCAAACAGGGTGGCCGCAAGAAAGACAGGTATAAGGTAAAAAACCGCGCTCAGGGAATAGTTTATGCTCACGACACTTCCAAGCATGGGGGAAATCGCCCATCCAATGCTCCATACCGTTTGCCTGATTCCAAACAGCAGCCCCTGTTTGCTTTTCGGGACAAGGCCAATGGACTCCGACATAATAAGAGGATCAATCGCTCCAAGCGCAAAGAACATCAATGCATAAAAAATGGCGAAACCCAAAAGCGACCTTGCCAGGATAAGCGGTATCGTAATTATGAGTCCTGCAGCCAAATATACCATAATAAGCCTTTTTTTATTATATCTGTCCCCTAACCGCGAAAGCACTATCGCCGAAAGAGCCGACATAATTCCAACCCCCGCTGATATCAAACCGGTGATCATTGCGGAACCTTCAAGTTTTCCCCTGGCTTCCTGAACATAAAGGGGCATATAAGGCGAGGCAACGGACCTTCCTATTACCAACAATAACAGCATGGCCAACATAATGACAATGGGTGCGGTCAGAATTGACAATATGTTTTTGCCGCCTTCACCGGTCTTTTTTACAACAGGTCTTTTTGTTTCTTTTACAAAAAACATAACCAAAAAGAAGCAGACAAGCATTATGAATCCGCCCAAATAAAAACTCGGCCTGTATCCCAGCCGGTCTGCGAGGATTCCGCCGACGGCAGGGCCAACGGACTGCCCTATGAATGTTGCGGAACTTATAAAACCAAGGGCGTACGCCATGTTTTTCTGCGGGGTTTCCGCCGCTACCAATGCGGCTGCCGCGGTTACCGTTCCGGTGAGAAAACCTTGAAGAATTCGTAAAATCAATACACCCGCCACAGAATTGACAAGCCCCAGGCAAGTCAATATAACCGAGGCCGATATCATCGCCCTCATAAGCATTGGCTTTTTGCCGTATCTGTCTGAAATAACACCCCATATCGGAGCCATGACGGCCAGTCCTATAGCCGGGGCAGCGCTTAAAATTCCTGTGAACAGCCTGAGTTTTTCTGGGTCGCTTACCCCAAGGTCCTGTATATAATAAGGCAGAAAAGGGAGTCCGAAGCCAAAAGACATCAGGGAAAGTATCTGAACAAACCAAATCAAATATAATGTTTTTTTCCAGCTGTTATCCATACGGGCCTATAGCCCGTATTTTTTCATCATTGACCTTATGAAACGGGTTCCTTCGCCAACGAGCGTATCGCCGTCCGGAGCAAGCTGCCTCCATACCCATGTGTTCATGTTTCCCGTGCAATCCACAAAACTCTCAATCGCAGCATATCCTGTGTACTTTATTTCGGCGAGAGCCTTGAAAATATCGTCCCAGTCCACAAGCCCGGTTCCGGGGATGCCCCTGTCGTTCTCGCATAGATGGTAGTGCATCAGGTCCTTGCCCGCTAGGATCGTGGCGTCATAAAATGATTTCTCCTCTATGTTCATATGGTATGTATCCAAATGTATCCTTACATTGTCCCGGTCTATCATTTTTTTCAGCATAACCGCCTGTTCGCATGTATTGACCAAAAAGGTCTCATATCTGTTAACAGGTTCGATCCCTATGCTGACGCCAACTTCCGCCGCATAGTCGGCGACTTCCCTCAGGCTGTCGGCGGACCACGCATACTCTCTCTCCGATGGTTTTCCGTCAAGCTGCCTGATGTGCTTTGAGTATATTACCCCGGAGAAATTGGATGCGCCTATATCCGCGGTGGCCTTTACACAGTCCTTGAGATACCTGATTCCATTTTTACGTATTTCAGGGTCTGCGCTTGTTATATCGGTGTCGTCAAGCAGGACCGTTGACGTGCATGCATCGAATTCAAGCGACCTAAGTCTGCCTCCCACGGCCTCCGAATCAAATTTACCAAGCACAATAAGCGGAATCTCAATGAAGTCCATCCCCAGGCGCCGGGCTCTGTCAATCAGATCCAATTGGGTGTTGTTCCATTCCGAGCACCATGCATAAGCATGTATTCCAAGTTTCATCTCCCATACCTCCACTGTCGTTTATCTGAACATTCATTTCGCATATATAATCAACCGCGGTACGGCCCGATGCATGGACATCCCTGCACGGCCTTATTCAAACAGCTCCTTGTATTTTCCATAACCTTCTTTCTCAAGGTCTTCCTCGGGTATGAAGCGCAGTGCGGCGGAGTTGATGCAGTATCTCAGTCCGTCCGGGCCGGGTCCGTCGTCAAATACGTGCCCCAGGTGGGAGCTGCCGTCGCTGTTGCGAATTTCCGTCCTTGTGCGTCCGAAACTGTAATCCGGCTTTTCAATTACGGATTCTTCCTTTATAGGCTTGGTAAAACTCGGCCATCCGCATCCGGAATCAAACTTGTCATCCGAAGTGAACAATGGCTCCCCTGTGACAACATCGACATAAAGTCCCCGTTTCTTGTTGTCCCAGTACTCGTTTTGAAAAGGCGGCTCGGTATCGGCATTTTGTGTAACTTCATATTGAATGGCATTAAGCCTGGCCAGCCGCGGATCTTTTTCCAGTTCGGGCTTTTTCCATGTGTTGAAAATATACTCTTCCCGGCCGGACGACCTTTTGTACATTTTGTATCTTCCGGGATTCTTTTCATAGTATTTCCTGTGGTAATCCTCGGCGGGGAAGAACCTTTCCGCCTTGATAATACGTGTGGTTACAGGCTTTTCAAAACCAAAGGCCTCCTTTATTTCATCCCTTGATTTCTCTGCGCTCCTTTTTTCTTCTTCATCATTATAAAAAATTGCCGTCCGGTACTGGCTTCCCTTGTCCGCGAACTGCCCGTCCGGATCTGTCGGGTCGATCTGCCTCCAGAAAACATCGAGCAATTCATTATATGAAACCTTGCTCTCGTCATATGTTACTTCCACGGCCTCATAATGACCTGTTAGACCGGTTATCACCTGCTCGTATGTTGGGTTTTCGACATGCCCTCCTGTATAACCCGGCAGAACCGATATAACGCCTTCCAGTTCGGCAAACGGTCCTTCCATGCACCAGAAACATCCTCCGGCAAAAACTGCTTTTTTAGTATTTATCATGATTGTACTTCCTTATAATTAATATAAAATATATATACCCGCGGGTGCTCCCCGTAAAAATTCAAAACTAAATCCTTGCCACACCCGAGTCCCTTGCCGCTTTTGAAACAGCCGCCGCCACAGCCGGGCCGACCCTTTTGTCAAAAGGCGCCGGGATCACATAATCAGGACACAGCTCTTCGGCTGACACCAGTCCGGCTATCGCATATGCGGCCGCTATCTTCATACTGTCATTTATATCCGAGGCGCGGACATCCAGGGCTCCCCGGAAAATACCCGGGAAAGCCAGTACATTGTTGATCTGATTCTCAAAATCCGACCTTCCCGTTCCAACGACCAGAGCCCCCGCCGCCTTTGCCTCTTCCGGCATTATTTCGGGAACCGGGTTCGCCATGGCGAATATGATTGGGTTTTTCGCCATTGACCTGACCATTTCTTGCGTCAGCACCCCGGGAGCGGAGACTCCTATGAATACATCGGCGCCCTCCAGCACATCTTCAAGCCCGCCCTTTTTATTTTCAAGATTGGATATTTCCGCCATCAGAGCCTTTTCACTGTTCAACCCTTCCCGTCCTTTATATATAGCTCCGCTGCGGTCGCATAGAATGACTCTTTTCAGACCCATTCCCATGAGCAGCCTGGTTACGGCTATGCCGGCGGCACCGGATCCGTTTACCACGACGGATATCCCGCCCATTTGCTTTCCTGCTATCTTAAGGGCGTTTATCATTGCAGCCAGCGTGACCACCGCAGTTCCATGCTGGTCATCATGGAAAATCGGGATATCGCAGACCTCCTTTAATTTTCTTTCTATTTCAAAGCATCTGGGAGCTGAAATATCCTCAAGGTTTATCCCCCCGAATGAACCCGCCAGCAACCGCACGGTCTCTACGATATCCTCTGTTTTCTTGCTTCTTATGCAAAGCGGGAATGCGTCTACATCCCCAAAGACCTTGAATAGCACGCATTTGCCTTCCATGACGGGCATCCCCGCCTCGGGACCTATGTCTCCCAGACCCAGCACCGCGGTTCCGTCGGTTACGACCGCCACCAGGTTATGCCTTCTGGTATATATGTAAGACAACTCCGGATTCTTTTCTATTTCAAGGCAGGGTTCGGCCACTCCGGGAGTATAGGCAATCGACAGGTCCTTCTTATTGTTGACTTCCACAAGATTACGGACCTCTATCTTGCCCCTCCATTTTTCATGCAGCATCAATGCTTCTTTCCTTATATCCATTCCATCCTCCAATTAATGTCGGTAATCTTATTTTTGGCCGGACCCGGCTATGAGAAACTTTATAAACCTGTCAAGAACCGGGTTCACACCGCTCCTGCCCCTTGTCTCAAGGCTCAGGAATCTGTCCGTTCCGGATATGCCGGCAAACGCAAGCCGCCTTTTCCTTCCCCGGGTTATTTTCCCAAAGGCCGGTTTCTCAAACCCGAACACCAGCGCCTCCATATCTTCCCCTTCTATATAATATTCCGCCACATGGTCGATATAGCCTTTTTCCTCATTATACCAGTACGACATTGAATCCCCCGGGAAAATATGCTGTATTTTTTTTGAGACGGCGGCAAATGACAATCCCTTCAGCCTGGAGTTCTCACCCTTTTCCTCCGAGTCGAACACCGGTGTATATTGCCGCCTGATTCCATCTGTCACATAGAATTTTTCTTTCTCCTCAGGGATTATGAATAGTTTCTTCGTTTTCCCCGGGATGGCATCCACCATTGCTTCGTATCGGGTTCTCGACGAAATTATGACTGCCTCGCAATTTTCCAGCCGCGCTTCCACGAGTCCCGGTGTTTTTGATATTATTCTGCCGGCGTCCCCGCCGATTCCGCATACCTTTATTGAGTCTATGGGTTGTTTATAAACCTTTATTGTAAAACGCTCGGATGAAATACATTCATCTTCGCTTCCCAGGCATGCATCAATGTACATCGGCCCGTCACCGTGTGTACCGGGTAACGGGACTTTTATAATTCCCGCGGATATGGCCGAGCAAGGCGGTATGCTCTTTACATCAAGACAGTAGTTCTTGAAATCGCTTTTCAAATTCCTCATGGTTGCATATACCGCAAATCCGCTGAAGTTTTTCGACGTATCGTTCAGTATCCATGCCTCTATCTCGGGTTCATCCCCTTCATATGCAGTCCATCTGTCGCACCTTAGATTGATTTTCAAAGGCTCCAGGCTTTCCTTAAATGCAAAATAAGCCTTTTTGGGTACCCTGTCGACATCAAGAAGGGTTTTCATCCATCCTGACGGCCATGCATCGATAAGCAGATGCACCGCCGTTGACACTATCATGTCGGAACGCCTTCTGAAGGCAAGCGTCATGAGACGGGTTGCGAATTCCTGGTGCAGCTGGCTCTTTTCTATCCAATCCCTTATATTATCCTGCTCCTCGTACCAGTCGCCGTGCATGGTGTTGGTCTGTGATTTAACTATTCTGTCAGGTATCCAATAATCCGAATCTTTTTCAGGCAGCCATTCTTTCGGATAATATTTTCTCATTACCTCATAATTGTCAAGTCCCTCCGCGCCATACTCGCCGCATCCTGTCTTCCAACCCTTTTTCAATGCGGGCAGGTACCCTTTGTAAAGCATACCAAGAGGGATGGCATGGTTTGTATACCACATGTTGTAGCAATGAAAATCGGAAAGACCCTTGCCGGTCGGCGGGTCATAATCACCCTCGACACGTTTCACCACCCTGTCCGGGTTTTCAAAATGTACGGCCGCGTCGCACGCATTAAAGAAAAGCTCAAGTTCCAACCTGGACATGTGCCTGTATCCAAGTTCATATTTATCGGGGGAAAACGGCTCGTTTATGTAGGTATCCATAATGACTGACGGATGATTCCTGACAAGCCTCTCCATTTCACCCGCCTGCTTTACGCCTTCTTGAAACTTATTCTTTCTCATATAACCGAAAAGAGGCAGGTCGGACTGGGCCATCATTCCAAGCATGTCAAAATAATGATATATCTCTTCCTGTACGGGACGCTGGGTAATCCTGTAATAATTCATGTTGCAGTATCTGGCAATCAATATATCCTCGGTCAGCTGATCATAGTCCCCGCGCATTACGCATAGCTGCAGGTGTCCCATCTCGTTGGCTCCCCTTAGAATCACAGGTTTATTATTTAGAAACAAGCCTCCCTTTGGTCCTCCGTCCTCATCCATGTGGAATTTCCGCATGCCGAATGTTTTCTCGAGCCGGTCCCTGTCCGCTCCGGCCATGCATATATACAGATGCGGCGATTCCGGCTCCCATGCCCTGAACCCTTCCATGCCGACCGTATATTTATAATAATTAAGCCCGAAACCTGCTTTCTCCGACTTGTGTATTTCCGTTGTGCTTCCATCGGTAAAATTATATGGATAAATGCCCGCTTTGATTTCAATCATGCTGTTTTTCTCGTTGCCGCAAAAAACCTCCAGGTTTATCTCCGCGGTTCCATTGTCGATATCGGGTCTGATGAAGATATCATTAATAAATACATTATTCCTGTATTCGATATAAACCTTGTCAAAAATACCCCCTCCCGCAGGGCAATGGTGCCAGCCGTCCTGCGGATCGTCCCATCCGGGTCCTGTTGCCGCATACAGCTTGTCGCCGTTTATCTGCATGTCGCCGTTGCCGATGGTCGGTATGTCGTTTTTGACAGTTACCTCAAGTGTGTTTTTCCCTTTAATAATCCTGGTTATGTCAAATTCAAAAGGAGCAAAGAACCCCTCATGGCTTCCCGCCCTTTTTCCATTTACGTCGACATCGGCATAATAATCAACGCCTTTGAATACAATGAACACCCTTTCATCCTCATCAGGTGTCCTAAGTTCAAAGTCAGATGCGTATTTTGCCGTCCATCTCCCCACCGGGCCTGTGTAATGCGGTATTTCCACCTGGATTTTTTCCTTGTTTTCAAAGGCAAATGAAAATCGGTCGATGATTATGCGCTCCCTGGCATTCCCGGGGGGTGCGCATTTCCTTTTTGTGAACCGCCTGTATTTTTCCCTGAGGTCGTTCAGCCCTCTTTGATAAACGCGGGTTTTTTCATCATATGCAATTTCTGTTATCGCCGCGCATCCGTATTTGCATTCCGAAAATATTGCCGCCGGTTTTTCCATCGGCATGGTTTCCCCAAGGGCCTCTTTTCTATTCGTCATGCCGCCTGCGGCAATTCCGGCAAACACATCCTTGCTAACTGTCATAATCACCCCGAAACTTTTACTTCCAGATAATAATACCAAAAAAACCATGCTGTTTCTTGTTTTCGGCAAAGGTTTTCATTAAAAACGTCCGGTGATGAACCGCCGTAAAAAAAGGCCGTCTGTTTCAGACAGCCCTTTCTCGCTTGTTCTTTTAAGGAAATATACCCCTGATTTTCTTGGCATCCACCAGCCGGTCCAGCGCAACTATATACGCTCCCATTCTCATGGTTGTTTTCAGCTCATGCATTTTTTCCCAGACTTCATTGAAAGACCTTATCATGATCTTTTCAAGGGTTCTGTTTACCTCATCGAAATCCCATGTCAGCGACTGGATGTTCTGGACCCACTCAAAATATGAAACAACAACCCCGCCCGCATTTGCCAGTATGTCGGGCACCACCATCGCCCCCCTGGCATTCAGTATCCTGTCTGCCTCAACCGTTGTGGGACCGTTCGCGCCTTCCACTATGATGCTTGCCTTGATATCATTTGCCAGGGCTTCGTTTATCTGGTTTTCCATTGCAGCCGGGATAAGGACATAAGCATCACAGGTAAGCAATTCATCGTTTGTAATATACTCAAAGTCGCCGTTTTCATAATCCTTGAGAAGACCGCCTCCGTCAACGAAGTCCATTATTTTGGGTATATCAAGTCCCTTTTTATTCAATACCCCCCCTGAGACATCACTGAGGGCTATTACTTTCATTCCTTCCTTGTGAAGCAACCTTGCCGCCACCCCGCCGACTTTTCCGGCGCCCTGTATTGCGACCGTGGTATTGTGAACCGGAGTTCCCATCCTGTGGAGTATTTCCTTCGTTATAAGCATAACACCCCTGCCCGTGGCTTCGCTTCTACCGACGGATCCGCCGATTCCCACCGGTTTTCCCGTGACGACGCCGGGCACGGTATACCCCTTGAACATGCTGTATGTATCCATTATCCAGCCCATGATTTCCGCATCTGTATTTATATCCGGTGCCGGTATGTCCCTTTCGGGACCGATAAGCGGAAGTATCATCGCAGTGTATCTTCTGGTCATTCTCTTCAGTTCAGCCCTTGAGAGTTCCTTGGGATCCACAATCACGGCACCCTTTCCTCCTCCGTATGGTATGTTGACCACCGCACATTTGAAGGTCATCCATGCCGCAAGGGCCTTGACCTCATCAATGTCTGCATCGGGATGAAACCTTATGCCTCCCTTGCAGGGTCCCCTGGTGCTGGAATGCTGAACCCTGTATCCTTCGAATACCTTGACCGTTCCATTGTCCATTTCCACCGGTATCGCTACCTTCAGCTCCCGCTCGGGATATTTTATCGCTTCATAATCAGATTTCTCGAGTCCCAGAATCTTCGCGGCAGCTTCCACCGTCTCTAAAAAATTGTCGTACGGATTATACTCTTTCACCACAATTACCTCCCCATCTATGCCTGATTATATTTTACTCCCAAATTATGAGCATAACTTATACCCGGTGTTAATCTTCTTAGCATTTTATATTTTTTATGGCTTTTTATCATTCCATTTCCCTGAGCCTGTCCCTGGCGTTGCCGACAAGAGATGAATCCGGATAATTGGTTATCAAAAGATTGTAAAGCTCCCTGGCCTTTTCGAAATCACCGAGCTTCTGGTATGCCTTTCCAGTATAGTAAAGCAAGCCGGTTGTGTTTGTAAAGGAAGGTATGTCCCTTTGGATATGCTCGTACAGTTCTATTGCTTTTTCCGCATTACCGAGTTCGAAATATGACCTGCCCATAATATAGTAGCAGCGTCCGAGCTCCACGAAATCCGGGTTGTATTGTTCGACTTTTGCCATATTGTCAATCGCACCCTGGTACTCCTGCTGGTTGTACAGGTTAAGCCCTATCGTATATATGCTGTCAGCTGCCTTATCCATGGCATTTCCATAAACTTCATCATATAACGTCCTGTCGTCGCCATTGTAATCGGCTGCTTCAAGTCCCCGCGCTATATCGGCACTCTGCACATACTGGCCTTTCTCCAGGTACACCGCGGCCTTGTAAAGATTCAACAGACTGTCCAACCGGTCATTTTCCGACTCGAGTTGTTCTATTCTTTCCTTA
>JAFGQE010000027.1 GCA_016935835.1 Clostridia bacterium
GATCATTGATACATGCTGGAGAAAATCAAGGATATCGTAATATACAAGGACGGAAACTACAATTCATTTCCCAATGCCATCGTACTCGGGGACGGAACAATCATGGTGGGTTTCCGGCATGCGCCGGACTGGCAGAGTCAGTTCAATGATGTCACTCATCTTGATCCCGCCTCGGCCGGGGTATATGTTCTTTCCAAAGATAATGCAGAAACATGGTCTGATTCCCCTTCCCTTATATACAGGCATTTCTTTTACGGCGTGCAGGATCCCTGCCTGAACAGACTTTTCGACGGGACCATCATGGGCACCTTCTTCATGTGGAAGGTTTCCGAAAGGGACAAACCGCTTGAAAACCCGGACAGGCATCACTTTGTAAACGATTATTATTCAGCCGAAATGATGAATGCCCATACAATAAGGTCGCATGACGGCGGCCTTTCATGGGATGAGCCGGCTTGCATAGACTATTCCGGCAAAGACGGTCTCAGGGCATCGGTACGGGGGAATTGCATCGGGCTTTTGGATTCGTCGATTCTTCTGGGGCTTGCCATCTATGACCATGACACAACAAAACGTTTCGTAAGAATCGTTAAAAGCATGGACCGCGGATTAACATGGGAAAAAGTTTATGATATTAGGCACAGGGACAATCACGTCATGGGGGAACCCAATCTGTTTCGTACAAAGTCCGGAAAACTTGTCTGCTTCATGAGAACACACATCGATATCCCGGGCAGGAACGTGTATGACGACGGCAACAGCGAAATGTCCCCGATGCATGTCAGCTATTCATACGACAACGGGGCAACGTGGTCGGAACCCGAAAAGACGCAATACACATCGCCAAGTCCGTTCCACGCCCTGCAGTTGGACAGCGGGAATGTGCTGCTGTCATATGGACACAGGTATTCGCCGTATGGCATCAAGGTTGTTCTTCTTGACGGCGAACTCGAGAACATCCACAGCGCCCGGCCGGTTCTTATAAGGAGCGACGGAGTGAACCACGACCTGGGATATACTAGCTCTGTCCAGATGCCTGACGGAAATATCCTTGTTACTTATTACATCTTTCATAAGAATGACACAACCCGTTATATAGCGGGTACGGTTCTAAGGGAATCATAAGACCGGACCAGTAAATTAAAATCAGGGGGCAGGCGGTATAATGATAAACAGAAAATATATTATATTGTTCAGCGCATTGATACTTGTTCTGGGAATGCTGGCAAACCTTACGTTCAGCATGGAAAGAGCCGTACATAAGTCCGGGGGCGTAACCCTGTACCCGGAGGACTTCACCAATGGCATCCGGGATCTGACGGCGAGGGTTTTGGATAAGAACGATCCGGCAATTGACTCTTATTCAACAACAGTCCGGGGAAGCGACCTCAGCGAAATACACGGAGACAATCTGCATATACTCGTCTTCAGGCTCAACGCCCAGGCTTATGAAGTCTATTTCAACGGAATACATCTGGGAACTTCCGGGGACATGGAGTCTGCGCGATCTCACATATACAATGGAATAGGAAATTTTGTCATCCACAAGGAATATATCAAGGAAGTAAACACCCTGACAATCAATACGCATTCACTTTACATGATCGGACTTGAACAGAGTCCGGTGGGCATCGTTTGCTGCGATACCGCAAGAAAAATCACAGAGGATGTCACTTTCAGGACACAGGGAATGACAATGATGGGTGTCGGCATACTGATCCTTGGAATAATCATAACCCTGATGATGATTTTCCTCAGTGAAAAAAAGAACCATGCTCTTATATTTTTCATGCTTTCGGTTGTTTTTCTTTCCATATACTCACTTGAATTCATGTATATACCGCATATCGCCATATCTTATATCTGGTTTCGGAAAATCATAATACTGGCATTGTTCGCATGCATATTCTTCCTGGGCCTTTCGTTCTCGAAATACTTCAATTCCAGGCAATCGGTTATATTGAGTTCAGTTCTGTTCGGACTCGTGCTGCTTTCAGCCCTGCTGGTCGGCAATCTTGTATTATTCAAACAGATGTACAATGTCTTTGTTCCGGCGATAACTTTCAATTTCATTATCTGGATAATTGTAGCCGCCAAGCAATATAAAAAAATGGACGAAGCCGTTATTTTTATCTGGAGTTTCGTCAATCTGCTTTTACTGGCCGCCGCCGACAGCATCCAGCTCCTTGTCCTGGGCGGAATCATGAACACTTCGATAATAATGCACGTGATGATTTTCAGCCTTATACTGATTTCGCTGTTCTATATTGAAATGAACAAGCGAAACATCAAGATCCGGCAGGAAAGCTCCCAGCGTTCCCATTTTTATCAGCAGGCAATCACCGACCAGCTGACCGATACGTTCAACAAAAAGCATGTCCTTGCTCTTTTGTCGGATGAAACACCTCCTTATACGATAGCAATGATTGACATCGACTCTTTCAAGCATGTCAACGACACTTACGGACATCCTGCCGGAGATTATATCCTCAAGCATGTATCGCACAGAATGAAAAGTGAGTTCCGCGATACCGATATAATCGGCAGATATGGCGGAGATGAGTTCATCGTAATACTGCTGGGTTGTTCGGAGAAGCATGCCTTCGATATAATGAATCGTTTCCGGATGCATGTGGAGTTTGATAAAATTTCACATGACGGCAGGCAGATCCCAGTTACCCTGTCGATAGGAATAGCCTATTGTGATAAAAAATATGAATATGAGGAGACCATTAAAAGGGCTGATGAAGCGCTTTACAGGGCAAAGGAAACCGGAAGGAACAGGGTTTCATTATAGGCAATCCTGTATTCGCGCATTGGAATTTTTATATTCTCAAAAGCATCATATTGTGTTATAGTATCTTATGCATAATATCCGCCGCTGTGGCTCAGGGGTAGAGCAGCTCATTCGTAATGAGCGGGTCATCGGTTCAATTCCGATCAGCGGCTCCAAAAAATCCGGCTTCACGCCGGATTTTTTTCATTTGACATATCAAACATATGAATATCAAACAGTTGCCCCGGGCAACTGTTTGATATGTGTTCATATCATCTTTTTAAGGAAGCTTTTCAGACGTTCGTTTTTCGGATTGCCGAAGAATTCATTCGGCGGAGCTTCCTCGAGTATCACTCCTTCATCCATGAAAACTACCCGGGAGGCAACTTCCCTGGCGAATCCCATCTCGTGCGTTACAACCATCATCGTCATTCCCGAAAGAGCAAGTTTCTTCATGACAGCCAGAACCTCGCCAACCAGTTCGGGATCCAGCGCGCTTGTTGGTTCATCGAAAAGCATGATCTTTGGCTCCATTGCAAGGGCGCGGGCAATTGCTACCCGCTGCTGCTGGCCTCCCGACAATCTAACGGGATACTCGTCCGCCTTATCTGAAAGCCCCACCATCTTTAAAAGGTCCATTGCCTTTTCCCTGGCGGTCGCCTTGTCGATCTTTTTAACCGTCATCGGCGCCAGCATGAGGTTTTCCACCGCGGTCTTGTGCGGGAATAAATTGAATCTTTGAAAAACCATTCCCAGTTCTCCGCACATTGCAACGACCTTTTCATGCTCTATCACCATCTTGTCCCTGTCGTTTTCCCTGTAATCCACAAGCTCGCCGCCAATGTATATCTTGCCGTTGGTTATTCTTTCAAGGTGATTCAGGCAACGCAGCAATGTGCTCTTGCCTGATCCGCTCGGGCCAATGACGCATACCACCTCGCCGGGATCCACATGAAAATCCACGTTTTTCAGAACATGAAGCTTCCCGAAATATTTATCAACGTTTTCCACTTTAATCATGCGGTCTCCTCATAAATACACCGAGTATCTTTTTTCAAGCTTGTTGAATATTACCGTTGATATCGTGGTCAGGAACAGGTAGACACCCGCCGCGTAAAAAAGGAAAACCCAGTTTCCCGTCCCGTTCGCCAGTTGGTTTGCCTGCCTGGCAAGCTCCGTGAGTCCGATGACCGACACAAGCGATGAATCCTTCAGTATCATCGTGAACTCGTTTGAATAAGGCGGTATGAGCCGTTTTATCGTCTGGGGAATAATGACTTTGAACATTGCCTGCCTGTAGCTCATCCCCAGCGCTTTTGCAGCTTCCATCTGCCCCTTGTCAATCGACTCAATTCCGGCTCTGAAAATTTCCGCCAGATATGCCCCGGTATTCAATATAAGCGCGAGGCACCCGGCGATGAACATCGGAAGCGCGGTAGCCCTTCCGAAAATGTCCTTCAATATCAGCGGAACTCCATAATATACTATCATTATCTGAAGCAGCAGCGGGGTTCCCCTAAAAAACCAGACATATGTCCACACAATCCTGTTTATTGCCTTTATCTTGGAAATCCTTCCAAGGGCAAGTACAAGTCCAAGCATTGTTCCTATGAACATGCTGACCAATGTAAGCTCCAGCGTTGTGAGCGTTCCCGATGCAAACATTTTTATCTGGTTGATATTCATGGAATCCTCCCGAAAAAACTCCCGCCTTCAGGAAGGCGGGAGAGCTTTTCATACCTGTAATTATTCAGTAAGTGTCGTATCGATATCCTTGGTGAGGTCCACGCCCAGATGTTCCACTGATATTGCGGAAAGGGTCCCGTCCGCGGCCAGTGCGTCAAGGGCATTGTCAATCGCTGTTTTCAGTGCGGTATTTCCCTTGCTTATCGCAACAGCAATCGGCTCGTTGGTAAGCTGTGCCGAGCTTATTTCAAACTCCCCGGGTGATTTCGACACATACTCCATGGCTACAGCCACATCGACGACTATGCAATCGATTGCATTGATTTTCATGGCATTGAAGCATCCGATAATGTCATTGTATTTTACTACTTCAAAATCCACTGCTTCCTTCTGTTTGATAACAGCATCATCCGCCGTGGTTCCAAGCTGCACCCCTACTTTTTTACCCGCAAGATCATCGCCCGTGGATATGGACGTGTCGCCCGGTTTTACTACGATAACCTGCCCGTTCGCCAGGTATGGCTTTGAGAAATCCATTGTCTCCAGCCTTCCCTTGGTCATGCTGACGGATGAGATTATCACATCATACATTCCTGCCGTAAGACCGGTGAATATGCCGTCCCAGGCACTGGAGATGAATTTGATCTCAACGCCCAGCTTTTCACCGAGAGCTTTTGCAAGGTCTATGTCGAAGCCGACTTGCTCGCCGTCTTCATTTACATATTCCATCGGGGGATATGTGTCGTCGACGGCTATGTGAAGAATGCCGTCTTCAAGACCGAGGCTTTTTGCGACATCGCTTATCTCTGTTTTTCCGGAGCAGCCCGTGAACATCGCAAATGTCATGGACAGGGCCAATATAATTGCCAGTATTTTTTTCATTGTATACTCCTTTTTATTATGTATTGCTAGCATTATACATATTATTGTATATTTATGCAATAAATATTTTTATTGTCCCTCCGTTTCACCTGATATCCAAATAATAAAACATTGATATTCCTGATTTGCTTCATCAAAATTATCATTTTTTGCCCATTTGCTTGTTTTTTTGTATAATGTTTGGGAAGGCATGCATGCCTCGATAATCACCGTACACTTA
>JAFGQE010000028.1 GCA_016935835.1 Clostridia bacterium
ATCAATCTTGAATGGTATGCTCATTTTCTTTCTCCTTATACGTCGTATGTAGATGCCGAAGTGCTTCCGCCATGGCCCGTCCAATCGGTATGATGGAAAATCCCGCGTTCATCATCCACGCGTTCGTATGTATGCGCTCCGAAATAGTCGCGCTGGGCCTGAAGCAGGTTAGCGGGAAGCGTTTCGGTACGGTAGCCGTCGTAATATGACAAGGCAGCGGAAAAAGAAGGAACGCATATGCCGTTCATGGCCGCCGCGGCCACCACTTTCCTAAGCCCCATATGGCATTTGTCAGCCTTGTCCTTGAAGAATGGGTCAAGCAGCAGGTTCGGAAGCTTTCCGTCCCTGTCGTATGCCTCCTTTATTTTTGCAAGGAACGCCGACCTTATTATGCAACCGCCTCTCCACATCAGGGCGATCCCACCATAATTGAGGTCCCAGCCGTATGTGGCCGCCGCGGCCTTAAGCAGCGTATATCCCTGCGCATATGAAACAATCTTGGCAAGATACAACGCGTTTTCAAGGTCGGAAACAAACTGCCCCGGGTCCCCGTTGAAGGATATCCCGGGTCCGCCCAGGATTTTCGAAGCCGCAACCCTCTCGTCCTTCATTGCGCTGAGGCATCTGGCAAAAACAGCCTCTACTATCAGTGTCAGCGGAACGCCTTCGTTTAGCGCCGATATGCCGGTCCATTTGCCCGTTCCCTTCTGACCCGCCGTGTCGAGAATCTTCTCAACGAGAGGTTCGCCATCCTCATCCCTGAAAGCCAGGATATCCCTGGTGATCTCTATCAGATATGAGTCCAGTTCGCCCTTGTTCCATTCGCTGAACACATTATGCATTTCATCGGCTCCAAGGCCCAGCAGCACCTTCATGATCTGATAGGCTTCGCATATGAGCTGCATATCGCCGTACTCAATCCCATTGTGGACCATCTTGACGAAGTGGCCCGCCCCGTTGTCGCCCACCCATTCGCAGCATGGCGAACCGTCCTCGACCTTGGCCGCTATCGACTGGAATATGCCCTTTACATGAGGCCATGCCTCCCTTGAGCCGCCCGGCATTATGCTTGGCCCCAGAAGGGCTCCCTCTTCACCACCTGAAACCCCTGTTCCGATGTAGAGCAATCCGTTTTCCTCGACCTTGGCCGTTCTTCTGATCGTATCGTTGAAATTTGAATTTCCGCCATCGATTATAATATCGTTCTTGTCCAGCAATGGCATCAGGTTGTCTATGAGCGTGTCGACCGCTGTCCCGGCCTTCACCATCAGCATGACTTTCCTTGGCTTTTTCAGCATGTCGACCAGTTCCGTAAGGGAATAGGCGCCCCCGATATTCCTGCCGGCCGCCCTTCCTTCGATGAAATCCGTCACCTTTTCAGTGGTTCTGTTATATACGGCAACCGAGAATCCCTTGCTTTCCATATTGAGAACCAGGTTCTCGCCCATTACGGCAAGCCCTACAAGGCCTATGTCATATTTTTTCATATTCTTCCCTCCTGTTTTTTCCAGGGCGGCGTCTTTGGAAGATAGCCGTCGAATTCCGCGATCAGACCCGCCTCATATTCCCCTTCGTATTCACCCCTGATGAATTTATCGTAAGCCTCCCCGTAAAAACGCTTCCACGAGGATTCCTCATTTCCCGGATTTATTGGATAGAACAATATTCCGTTGGCCCTCGCCGCCTTGAGGTCGCCCGGGGCGTCCCCGATCATGAGCATTTTATTCCTGTCATATCCTTTCAGGGCCGCTATTCCGAGGTGTTCTTTTTTCGTCCCCATCTCCTGCCCGGCTATCACCTTTACGAAACCGTCTATACCATGTTCGTTCCACTCCCTGTCAAGGGCCTCGCCGGGAGTCGCCGAAACCACTATCACGTCACACCCCTCATTCATTTTACCCAGGCTTTCCCTCAGATAAGGAAACGGAGGAACGTTCCTGACCAGATTCGCTATGGTATCATTAACCGCAACGGACCAGTCCAGCGTTCTTTTCATAAGGGGCGTCGGGTTATCCCTTACCCTTGCTTCAAGCGCCGGGTTGGCCAGCTTGGTCTCGGTTTCTATCCATTTGCGCAGCTCCGTAAGGTCCGGAGCCGAAAAGCCTCTTTCAATGCATTCCGTTCTTTCGGAAAGAAGGTCGATTACATTTATCAGAGCCGGGAATCTGTTGATTCCCCTCCACTTTGAGTAAAGGTTCACGAACTCGGCGGCCTCGCGCGCATATTTCGAAACCGGCTGCAGGTCCCAGTAATTTATCGTATTGGGGATGAAGCATTCCTTGTGCTTGATCTCCATCGTATCGAACGCGCATCCATCGCTGTCGATACCGATGAAATAATCGTGTTCCCTCCTCATGTCGTAAAGCTTTTCAGCCGGGTTGGCCATCTGTTTTCTCCTTTCTTCTTCCGCTCATGCGGCCTCAATAGGCCGCGGGTGTATATTGCTTCAGCTTCTTTTCTGCGAAGATTGGCTTGAAGCGCGCAAATCTCATTATTCCGTTTTCAAGCGGAACCCTCGCCCATTCCTCCCCTATCAGGGGCCTGGCATACCTGACGAACTCATCGGTGACGTCGGTTCCTCCCCGAGCCAGCCATTCGCGCGGGAATGAACGTTCCGAGTTCGCAACAAGTTCAAGGGGCACCTTGTCATAGTATACCGAATAGCCGCTTCCCGGTTTTCTAAGTATGGTGGACATGTATCCGCTTCCATCCTCAAGTGCTATCCGGGCGGCTTCCCTCCCGAGCATATACGCTTCATTGAGGTCGACGACGGATGCAAAGGTTATCGAACCCCGCTGATCGGTTCCCGGGACCTGGCATCTTGCGGCCCCCCTCACACACAAGCCTTTTTGATTGAGATAATTCGTAACGATCTGTGCGACGGTTGTCTGGCTTGCGCTGAAATTCGTGTGTCCGAAGGAATCCTTTGTCTTTCCTATATCGCCTATCTCAAGGCCTTCCCCGACGACCACTATCGCCCGTCCCCTGTCCCTGAGCATTTGGTTGACATTTTCGTGAAGCTCCAAAAGCCCAAGGCCCGACTCCGTCATATAAATCTGAAGGGGCATTTCCCTGCCCGGGTCCCCAAGCCTTGCCGCGGCGGGAATATATCCAATCTTCCTGCCCATCGCCTGAACTACGAGCACCGGATCCGACGGCGACGAACCGTTGTTTTCCTCATTTGCATTCTGTATGTACGAGGCCCAGTATCTTGCGACGCTTCCATATCCGGGGGTATGGTCAATGAGCTTGAATTCGTTGTCGCCAACATCGTTGTCAATGGTTTTTGGTACCCCGGCGGCAACAAGGTCGAGTCCTCTTTCCGAAGCCAGCCGGGCTATCTTGTTCGCCGTGTCCATTGAGTCATTGCCCCCGATATAGAAAAGGTATCCTATATTGTGGGCCTTGAAGACCTCTATTATCCTGTCGAAATCAGCCGGCCGGTCTTCCCTCAGCTTGTACCTGCATGAACCTATCGAGCCCGCCGTCGGGGTTGTCTCCAGGAGCCTGATTTCATTTTCATCCTGAGCGCTTATATCAAGGAGCTCTTCCCTTAGGATACCCTCTACCCCATGGTAGCCCGCATAAATCCTTGCAATCCTGCCGTCATATTCACTGAGGCCGTCGATTACGCCCCTCAGCGAATTATTGATCACCGGCGTCGGTCCGCCCGACTGGGATACAATCGCATTTCTTTTCAAACCCATTGTCAATCCTCCGAAAGCCATTGGAATTATTTTAATATACCCGAACTGAAAAAGCTAACTTATATTATGCTTTTTCAGTGCATATATGCCAATCCCGCACCTTGCAGAACAATTTTATCATCCGCGGCGCATTGCATCAACAAAGCATGAAGCGACCCCGCGCAGCTTATGAAAACCCACAAGCGGCACAGGGTCGTTTTATCCCGGCGATATATAACGGCTGCGGCGCCGGCAGCCTGCCCACAGGGATTATTTGAATTTAACCGCGGTGCCGTAAACCATGACCTCCGCCGCGCCCTGTGCTATGTTGCTTGTGGCATAGCGGATGTTAACCACCGCGTCGGCATTCAGCGTCTCAGCATCCTCGACCATTCTTTTCGTGGCAATCGCACGGGCTTCGTTAAGCATCTCCGAATAGGATGTCAGCTCTCCCCCGACAATTGTCTTGAGTCCGGCCATGATATCCTTGCCGATATGCTTTGACCTGATAGTCGATCCCCGGACCAGCCTCAGCGTCTCTATCTCCCTGCCTGTGATAAAATCAGTATTTACTAAGATCATCCTTTTCCTCCTCCTTGAATTCCCTGTACCTTTGAATAAAAACATACACCATGACCGGCGCGGTAACCAGTATCAGTCCGCCTATCAGCGCCTTCCATAGCAAAGGCGAGGCCGAGGTCAGTATCAACACCGCGTACAGCACTATGAATGCTATGTAAAGCAAGGCGAACACGGCGGGCAGAATCAGTTTTTTCATAACATGCGGCATCCTTTCATTTATATTGCAATTATATCACCAAACGGCCTTTTCATACCCGGTCAAACGCCGTAATGTCAGATTACCGATGCGAATTCATCCAGCAGCTCCGCGAACATCCTCATCCCCGCTTCAATCGGCGCGGGAGTGGAAAGGTCGACCCCGGTTTTTCTGAGAATATCAAGCGGATATGCGCTGTCCCCGGCTTTCAGGAATTCAATGTACCTGTCGACCGCGGGCTTGCCTTCATCTTCGATCATCCTGACTATGGCCGCCGCGGCGGAAAAACCCGTTGCATATTTATAGACGTAGAAACTTCTGTAGTAATGCGGTATCCTGCTCCATTCATATTTGATTTTTTCATCGTTTTCACATGATGACCCGTGATATTTGCCGTTGAGCCCATGATAAACGGAGCACAGGTCGTCACCGGACATCGGTATCTTGCGTCCATAGTTTCCATGGCATTGCTTCTCGAATTCCGCGAACATGGTTTGCCTGAACACCGTTCCCCTGAATGTCTCAAGGAAATGGTTGATAAGGTAAGCCCGTTTGCCCGCATCCGTCGTCTTGGCCAGCATGCGCCTGATCATCAGGATTTCATTGACCGTCGAGGCGACTTCCGCTACGAATATCTTGTAACCGGAATAAATGTACGGCTGGGTCGCGCAGGAATAATATGTGTGGAGCGAATGCCCCATCTCATGTGCAAGCGTGAATATGTTGTCAAGCGTACCCTGATAATTCAGAAGTACATAAGGATGCGACATGTATGTTCCCCATGAATAGGCGCCGCTTGTCTTTCCCTTGTTCTCATAGACATCGATCCATCCCGATTCAAATCCCTTTCCAAGAAGCGAAACATATTCGCCGCCCAGGGTCCCGAGGCTTTCCGCAACCGTATCGCATGCTTGTTCGAAGGAATATCTGGTGTCATCCTGGCCGACCAGCGGAACATATATGTCATACATGTTTATCCTGTCCATGCCAAGCGCCCCGGCCCTGACCTTCACATATCTGTGCAGCAGCCCGAGGTTGTCATTGATTACACCGACAAGATTATCATAGACATCAGCAGTTATATTGTCGGCGTCAAGTGATGCCTCCAGGCTCGATGCATACCCGCGGGCCTCGGAATAGAACTTCATGGCCTTGATGCTTGACGTATATGCGGCTGCAAGGGTGTTCTTATATCCGGCGTAAGTGTCGTAAAGCGCGTCGAAAGCCGCCTTCCTCACATTGCGGTCCTTGCTTTCCATGAACGTAATGTAACGGCCCTTGGTCAATTCGACCTTTGCGCCCTCTTCATCCTCTATCACGGGGAATTTAATGTCGGCATTATTGAACATCGAGAATATCTCCTGGGGACCCGAGGTCGCCTCGCTGCTTTTTGCCAGGAGCTCCTCCCCTTCGGCTGAGAGCGTATGGGCTTTTCTTCTGAGAATTTCATTAAGAAACTTGCGGTATCCGTCAAGCGCCGGATCCGACACCACGGCTTTTGGGAGCCCCAGCACAAGCGGCTCAATGAAAGAAGCAGCGGCTTCGGCCCTGACGGAAAGCTCCCTGGCCTTCCCGAGCCTGACCTGGCTCCCGGAATCCGAGTTATCCTCATCCATTTTCATCCTTGCAAAAGAAAACAAGTTGTCGGTCAGGCAATTAAGTTCTTCGTACAGCAACAGGCACGACTTCAGGGATCCGGCGTCCTTCACCCTCTCCTTCATATTAAGCATTTCCGTGCACATTCCGCCTGCTTTCAGAAAATCCGCCTCAAATGCCACATCATCCTTGTAGATGTCCCCCAGCCTCCATTTGTACTTGTCCTCAATCTCATGTCTTTCGGGAAGTTTCTTCATTTTACGCTCCTTATAACCTTGGATTCATTTCGGTATTCGTTTTTTATTGCCAATAAGGCTTCATGCATGCGCCAATACCATTATACAACACATCATGGGTGAAGTTTGCCATTGGCGTTTCATTTAACCCTGCGGGCAGTTCGAATCCTGCCCTTTTCCAGGACCATGAGCCGGCCGCATCAGGCAAATCCTTCCCATGAAAAAAGGATCCGCGGCAACGGATCCCATGTATTATATAAATCTTAGTATTTGTAGACGGATGTCTTGCCCAGGTTCAGGTTCGCCTCATCTATCAGTTCCTGCATCCCGAGTCTCCTCATGTTGGTCCTGTATGCCTCGAGGGCCTCGCCGACGCTCATAATCCTTTCGCCTATCACAGCCTGCTCAAGGTCCCTGTAATATGAGTAATCATCCTTTATTTTGATCGTCCAGTTGTCTATGAACTCGCTCTGGACAAGCGCGGCCTTGGTCGGAACACGGTATGTGCTTGATATTATTTGGTTTATATAGGCCTGCTTCTGATTTCTCTGATATGTCACATACGACTCATAATCCGCATCGGCAACCAGTTCATTATAAAATATCCTGTAGTCGTCCGCCGGAAAGGTCGCAAGGGTTCCGGCCATGTCAAGCAAAAGGTCGCCCTTTACGCTCAGGCCGCTGCCGATGACTATCTTGCCTATGTTTTCGTTTGTTATCGATTTGTTGTTGACTATGACGGCCCGGTTGGCATCATCGATTTCAAAATGCCTTCCCGGTATCCCATATTTCAACATCAGGTAGGCCTCTTCATTGCCATAAAACAGCTTTACGAACGAATTGAACATGCTTTCGGGATTCCCGGTGCCGGACAACATGAAATACACCCTGCCGTATGTCGTTACATTGACAAGGTTCGCAGTGTTCGTGGCTGTCAGCGGAACACCCGCGTATTCTATGTTGTCTTCGGCTGTAAATCCCCATAATATGCTGCCGCAGTTGTCGGGTATGACGGAATTGTAAACCCCCGGGCTCAGGCCTGATATTCTCACAAGGTTCTCTGCATAAAGCTTATTGATGAAGTTCAGCGCAGTCGATGCGTCGGGAGACAGCAACGAATCCTCGATTGTCCCCGTATTGGGGTTGTATGCGATGAATGAAGTTGATCCATTGTACATTCCGTATGCCTTAAGGATATCATTCAATGCGAATTTGAAGTTGTAGGGCCCATAATATCCGAACGTGTCGTCCTGCCCGTTTCCATCCGGATCCCCATATGTAAACGCTGACATGACTTCATAAAACTCGTCTGTTGTATACGGGACCTGAAGACCACTTGCCTCCAGCCATGACTTCTTGTAACCCCTTGCATCGAACATGGATTGAGCCGTGTCAATCGGAACGCCCCATATGTCCCCGTTGTCGTCGGTCATCAGCTTGAGCAGGTCGCTGTCGAAGCTTCCATAGAACTGGCTGTTCTTTATATAATCCGTCAGGGGGAGGATCC
>JAFGQE010000003.1 GCA_016935835.1 Clostridia bacterium
AGACCGTTTATTCAGGTGATATAGCAGCTGCGATTGGCCTTAAGAATACGACGACGGGAGACACTCTGTGCAATCCTGAAGAACCAGTAATACTTGAGTCTATGACTTTCCCGGATCCTGTGATAGACATCGCCATAGAACCCAAGACCAAGGCTGGTCAGGAAAGGATGAGCCTTGCATTGCAGAGGCTGGCTGAAGAGGATCCCACTTTTAAGGCGCATACGGATACCGATACTGGCCAAACCATAATTTCAGGGATGGGGGAACTGCATCTTGAAATCATAGTCGACAGGCTTCTGAGGGAATTCAGTGTGGATGCAAATATCGGAAAACCGCAGGTTGCATATAAGGAAACAATTTCAAAGGCTGTTACTTCCGAGGGAAGGTTTATAAGACAGACCGGCGGACACGGCCAGTATGGGCATTGTGTGATAGAGCTGGAACCGATGCCCCCTTCTACAGGATATGTATTTGAAGACAAGATTGTCGGCGGCGTCATTCCAAGGGAATATATTCCGGCCGTGGATGCGGGGATAAGGGATGCATTGAACAATGGCGTCCTGGCCGGCTATCCGGTAATCGATATAAAGGTCAGGCTTGTCGATGGGTCCTACCATGATGTGGATTCATCGGAGATGGCATTCAAGATAGCCGGATCGATGGCTTTCAAGGATGGTTGCAGAAAAGCGGAACCTATAATACTGGAACCCATTATGAAAGTGGATGTCGTGGTTCCGGAAGAATATATGGGTGATGTAATAGGAGACATAAACTCTCGAAGGGGAAAAATCGAAGGAATGGAGCCGCGGAACAACATGCAGGTGATAAGGGGCTTCGTGCCGTTGTCCGACATGTTCGGATATGCCACTGAACTCAGGTCCAGGACGCAGGGCAGGGGAACCTTTACAATGCAATTCGATCACTTCGATAAATTGCCCCAGAGCATAACCGACAAGGTGGCTAAAAGATAACTTGACGGTGACTGGAAGAACGTGTAAAATACTATTGCTATACTGCAAACAATAGTGTTAAAATAAATAATGCAGGTTATTTAAGGGAGGAATTTAAAATGGGAAAAGCTAAATTTGAAAGAACAAAGCCGCATTGCAATATCGGAACCATTGGTCATGTGGACCATGGCAAGACCACGCTTACGGCTGCAATAACCAAAGTTCTGGGATTCGGAAATGACAAGATCAAGTTCATGGCATATGATGCGATTGACGCGGCCCCGGAAGAAAAAGCAAGGGGTATCACGATTGCGACCGCTCATGTCGAGTATGAAACCGATAACAGGCACTATGCACATGTTGACTGTCCCGGACACGCGGACTATGTCAAGAACATGATAACGGGAGCGGCCCAGATGGACGGAGCGATTCTGGTTGTATCCGCCGCAGACGGCCCGATGCCGCAGACCAGGGAGCATATCCTTCTTGCCCGTCAGGTCGGTGTTCCTTATATAGTTGTATATATGAATAAAACTGACATGGTGGATGATCCTGAGCTTATAGAACTTGTAGAAATGGAACTCAGGGAAATGCTCAGCGAGTATGAATTCCCCGGAGATGACATTCCCATAATAAAAGGATCGGCAAAAGACGCCCTTGACTCAACTTCAACAGATCAAACTGCCCCCGAGTACAAATCCATACTTGAACTCATGGAAGCGGTTGACAGCTATATTCCCACACCTGAAAGAGCAACGGATCTTCCTTTCCTTATGCCGGTTGAAGATGTTTTCTCAATAACAGGCCGTGGCACGGTCGCAACCGGAAGGATTGAAAGAGGAACAGTCAGGACCGGCGACCAGGTTGAAATAATAGGCCTTAACGAAAAATCGATGACTTCAGTTGTCACAGGCGTTGAAATGTTCAGGAAGATTCTTGACGAGGCATTTGCCGGAGACAACGTAGGCTGTCTGCTGAGGGGAATCCAGAGAACGGAAATCGAAAGAGGACAGGTTCTCGCAAAACCAAAATCGGTTACGCCTCACACACATTTCAAAGGCCAGGTTTATGTTCTTACGGCTGATGAAGGAGGAAGGCATACCCCGTTCTTCACGGGATACAGACCGCAGTTCTATTTCAGGACAACGGATGTTACCGGAGTTGCGACGCTTGAAGAAGGAATGGAAATGTGCATGCCCGGCGACCACACGACCATGGAGATCAAGCTCATCACACCAATCGCCATGGAAGAAGGCCTGAGATTCGCTATCAGGGAAGGCGGAAGGACCGTCGGATCCGGAACAGTATCAAAAGTAATCGCATAATTTAAAAAACATAAGGCCGGCTGTGAAAACAGCCGGTTTTTTTATTTTTGGTTTTTTGCCATTTTCATCAATGACCAGGTTATCTTAAGTTTGTTAATGATGAGTTTGGATAAACTATGCATTTGTTGTTATTTTTTGCCATGGTTTGTATAATGTTAAAGAGGAGGTGCTGCGGATGCTTGATAATGATTATGATATCCTGGGAGTTGACCGTGGTGCGGACCTTGAAGCCGTCAAGCGCAAATACGACATTCTGATGAAAAGGTCGATCCATGATGCGGAAGTGGACGTGGATATGATTACTAGCGCCTATGACAGGATAATAAAGGAAAACACAAGGGACTACTTCAACCCCGACGCCGAATTGCTCGGGGCAAAGGGTCTTAACAAAAAGAAAATAAGGAATTACATATACCAGAATAAGCTAAAGCTTGGAATTATAATTTGGGCTGCCGTGTGCTTGCTGCTGCTAATGTATATCCTGATATTCCAGCCCGGGAACATAAGTCTTATGCCTGACATGGTTCCGTTTTAGGAGAGTGGATTGAAAGCTATAATAACAGGCGGATCATCATTGAGGAACAACTTGGGCGACCAGGCGATGATATTGACGCTTATTGAATATCTAAAGGTCAGCAGGCCTGATATCGAGCCTGTTGCGATGGATGAAAGCTCATGGAATGACCGGGCTTTTGCAGCGAATTTCAGTTTCAGGATATTGCCCGACATACCTATGGCCCTAAAGCTCAAGGAAATCAACAGGTTCCTGCATATACTCTATAAACTTGCAAGGCCGGGAAGAAAATTTTCAGCAGAGACGGAGAACGCCATACTAAGGGAATACAGGGAATGCGATGTCATATTCCAGGTCGCGGGATTCGGCCTCTCCAGCCAGATGTCTTTTCTAAATAATCTGTCGCGCATATGGGACATAGCCCTTGCGAAGAAACTCAACAAGAAGCTGGTCATGCTGCCTCAATCAATCGGGCCTTTTGATTTCAGGGGCCTGAAGAAAATTATTTTCAGATATTATATCAAAAAGTATATCAATTACCCGGAATTCGTATTGTGCCGGGAAGAATACGGAAAAAGGCTGCTTGATGAAACAGGCTGCACCAAAGCAGAGATTGAGCATGACATAGTGCTTTCGAGGCCTGCCGGCCTGGATTCAAAAAAGATTTACAAAGAGGGCGCAAGGGCCATCCCGAAAAAACCGGACATCGACAAAGAAAAGGATTTGATTGTCGTACCTAACTTCAGGCTGATGAAGTACAGAAGCACAGGGGAGGTTTGCGATATTTTTGAAGCGGCGATAAAAAGATTCATAACCCATACCGGGGGAAGGGCATATATATTCAGGCATACCTTTGAGGACGGGGAAATAGCAAGTCTTATTTATGACAGGTTTGATGCAAATGAAAATGTAGTATTATGCGGGTATGAATATGACTGCATCGAAACGGAAAGCCTGTTTTCACAATTCTCAGCGGGCCTGGTGTCGAGATGGCATGCCAATGTACACGCTATCCGCGCCGGATTGCCTTATGTCGTTATAGGCTGGGCGGAAAAGTACCAGGAAACCGCCGGGATATTCAATAATACGGATGTTGTTTTCGATATCAGGGAACCACTGGCTGCTAAGAGCATTGGCGACGCGCTTATCCGGGTATATAATAACAAAGGCATGATTTCAGTAAGAATAAGTTCACAGGAAGATGAAATCAAGAAGACATTTTGCCTTGGCAGGGTGTTGAAAGGGATATAAGAAACGGAGGGCATTATGATCAAAGTATCTGAAAATGTGTATTGGGACGGTATTCGCGACTGGGACCTCAGGCTTTTCCATGGGCATGAGCTGTCCACCCACAGGGGGTCGACATATAATTCATATGTGATCAAGGATGAGAAAACGGTTCTGGTTGATACCGTATGGTTTCCGCACAAGGAAGCATATCTGGAAAAACTGCAGGAGGATGTCGGAATCGAAAATATCGATTTCATTGTAATCAACCATAACGAACCCGACCATGGCGGGGCACTAGATGCAATAATCGGCATGAGGCCGGAGATTCCAATATATTGCACGGAACAAGGGGAGAAGATAATAAGGGCCCACTTCCACAAGGATTGGAATTTCAAGACCGTTAAGACAGGCGACAGCATAAACATCGGCAAGAATAATCTTATCTTCGTTGAAATGAAAATGATTCATTGGCCCGACAGCATGATGACCTATCTTGACCACGACAAGGTTCTGTTGTCCAACGATGCCTTCGGACAGCATTATTGCACGAAATCCCTTTTCAATGACGAAGTGGATCAGGCGGAGATTTATCAAGAAGCCATAAAATATTATGCAAACATACTTACGCCTTTTTCTGCGATGATTGCCAGGAAGATTGACGAGGTAGTTGCGATGGATCTGGACATAAGGATAATTGCGCCAAGCCATGGGGTGATTTGGCGTGAAAATCCGCTGCAGATAATAGAGACATATGCAAAGTGGGCATCCGGGTACTCCGAGGATTTCGCAGTCATTATATACGACACGATGTACGGCGCCACACTGAGAATGGCCGGGGCTATAGAAGAAGGGCTCGCAAGCAAGGGAGTCAAGGCAAAGTTATATAATTGCGCCGTAAGCGATATGTCCGACCTTATAACCGAGATTTTCAAGGCGAATGCAATCGCTATCGGAAGCTGCACCGTCAACAACAGTCCGCTGACGTCCATCGTGGCGATCACCCACGAGATTCTGGCGCATAAGACCGCAGGCAAACCATACCTGACATTTGGAAGCTTCGGATGGAGCGGGGAAGCCGCAACCTATATTGACGCTGAACTCGGAAAAACAAAACTAAAAAAGGCGGCCGAACCTGTGAAACTTAAATACACTCCGACAAAAGAAGATTTTAAGCAATGTTTTGAAGCCGGGGTCAAACTTGCGGAGGCAATAAAAAATGATATTCAATGACGACTGGCATATACACAGCGAGCATTCCTGCGACGGCGCATGCATGAGGATGGAAGACCTGGTGACAGGTGCGGCTGATAAAGGAATTATGGATTACGGCATAACCGACCATATTCACACTCAATATAATTTTCCGGACATAATAAACTCAAGGAAAGCATATGAAGTAAATAGAAAACCCGGATTTCACTTCGGTGTCGAAGTAAGCTGCGTTTCCCGATGGGAGATTGACAAGGTTGCCGCCGGAGCCGGCGGGAAGCTTACATATGGAATAAGGGAAGGCGGACCTGCGGGCGGCGAGCTTGCGATTGCCATAGATGAGGATTATATCGATGCCCGGGGCATAGAATATGTTGTGGCCGGTACACATTGGTCCATGTACGCAGGGCATAGGGCCGAGGATCTGGTCAGGGATTACCATCGGCAGAATATGTTCCTATCGCAACACCGTCTGGTGGACATTGTCGCCCATCCATGGTGGTACTACGGCCCCTGTGAAGACGGGTGGACGACGGATTTCGGCATGATTCCCGAATCAATGCACGATGAGTTCGCAAGAAGCTGCATCGAAAACAACAAGCTGGTTGAGATTAACCTTGCGGCAATGCTGCTTGCCAAAAACTACAGCGATAAATTCAAGCGTGAATATATGGAATATCTGGTATTTCTAAAGGAAGCAGGCGTAAGGTTTTCAATAGGGTCGGACTGCCACAATGAGTTTTACAATCTTGACATGCAGAAGGCATCGGACATGCTAGGGTCCGCTGGTTTTGAAGAATCTGATTTCCATAGCCCGGTGCCGCGGGTTTTGTGACAATGCCATGTGAAAGCTAAATGGCCGGGCGTATTTTTTGCATGCATGCAGCACGCGGGAATCTGGAAGCCAAGCCTTGTTCCCATGTATGCCTCCAGTTTTACCGAGGTGCGCCGTTACTTGACAACGGTGGATTGATATATTATCATTCAGGTACAATATTTCTGTTCCGATGACGAGAATAAGAAGACCGGAAGTTTCAGCGACGGGGGATGGTGCAAGCCCCGATCAAAGGTTTTCATCCCACCTTCGAGGAAAACGCGGTGCGGCGATAATGCATAAGTCCGGGAACAGCGGCCGGACGGGTGGTATAGCGAAGATTTCGTCCCGTGATTATATTTACGGGGCGTTTTATTTTGAAAAGCAAGAATCCGTGAATCAGCGAAGAACTGAGCTGCGGACAATCAATATGGAGGGCAGGATGAGATATTCACAGTTGTTCATACCGACTTTGAGGGAGGTTCCCGCGGAAGCGGAGATCGAGAGCCACAAGCTTATGATAAGGGCCGGGCTCATAAGGAAATTTGCCTCGGGCATATATAATTTTCTTCCGCTTGGTTATCGTGTCTTTCGAAAGATAGAGAATATAATACGGGAGGAAATGGACAGGCAGGGAGGACAGGAGCTTCACATGTCCGCGCTGATACCGGCTGAGGTTCTCAGGGAGTCGGGAAGATGGGATGTCTTCGGGCCGGAGATGTTCAAATTGACCGACCGCAGCAGCAGGGAGTTCTGCCTTGGTCCGACCCATGAGGAGTCATTTACGGTGAGCGTAAGAAATGAAGTGCGTTCCTACAAGAACCTCCCGCAGATACTTTATCAGATACAGACAAAATTCAGGGATGAGATAAGACCCCGATTCGGAGTCATGAGATGCCGGGAGTTCATTATGAAGGACGCCTACAGCTTTGACAGGGATGAGGCCGGCCTTGATGTGTCGTATCGCAAAATGCACGATGCTTATTGCTCGATCTTTGACAGGTGTGG
This sequence comes from Clostridia bacterium, assembly GCA_016935835.1. Lineage (GTDB taxonomy): Bacteria > Bacillota > Clostridia > DUPQ01 > DUPQ01 > JAFGQE01. The sequence continues at coordinate 7,051 of JAFGQE010000003.1, forward strand.
GCTCGACTACACGGTTGTGCAGGCGGATTCGGGGGCGATGGGAGGTTCGGGCTCCGAGGAGTTCATGGTGAAAAGCAATGTGGGCGAAGCTGCGATCGCTTATTGCGATGATTGCGGTTATGCGGCGAATGATGAAAAGGCGCAGTGCGTCGAACCATCCGGCCCGGCTGTTTCGAAGCAAGCGGGAATGTTCGAAAAGGTCCATACCCCGGGAATTGGAAGCATTGACGACCTCTGCGGCTTCTTTGATTGCGGGGCTGAAAAATTCGCCAAGACGCTTATATATCTTGCCGACGGCAAGGCTGTTGCAGCGGTCATCAGGGGCGACAGGGATCTAAACGAGACCAAGCTGCAGAATCTTCTTGGATGCGTAGTTCTGGAAATGGCCGATCCTGAAAGCATCAGGAAATCCACCGGGGCGGAGGTTGGCTTTGCCGGGCCTGTCGGCCTTGGGATCAGGAAGATTATGGACCTTGAAGTCAGGCATATGGTAAATTTCATAACCGGTGCCAATGAAACCGATTATCATTTGAAGAATGTAAACCCGGCCGATTGCGGCAATGTTGAATATGCGGATATAAGAAACATAGCGTCAGGGGACGGCTGCCCGGTATGCGGCAGTCCGGTGAAAATGGACAGGGGGATAGAAGTCGGACATATATTCAAGCTCGGTACCAAGTACTCCGATGCGCTCGGTTGCACATACCTTGATGAGAACGGCAAGGAAAGGCCGATGGTCATGGGAAGCTACGGGATAGGCGTAGCCCGCACCATGGCTGCCATCATTGAACAGAACAACGATTCCGGGGGGATCATCTGGCCTGTTGGAGTCGCGCCGTATCAGGTCATCATAATACCGGTCAACACAACTAATGAAGAGCAGGTCGCCCTCTCTGAGGAACTTTATTCAAAATTGATTGATGCGGGGATTGACGTATTGCTCGACGACAGGAAGGAACGCGCCGGGGTCAAGTTCAATGACGCCGACCTAATAGGAATTCCGGTCAGGATCACAGTTGGAAAAAGGGCGGCTGAAGGCGTCGTGGAGTACAAGATGCGAAGGGATGCTAAAAGCACCGACATGGAATCCGGGGCAGCCCTGGACAGAATCCGCACCGACCTGGGGTTATAGTCAAACCGCATGTTTCAGACGCGAAAAAGGACTGTTAACAAATTGTTAATATATCTTGTGTTGGCCGGATGGTATACTGTTTGTTAGAAAGAGGTGGTTCATATGGATGAAAAAATGACAAGGGAACAGGCATTTGAAATCCTCCAGATCGACCCTTCCACGCCAACGGATAAAGTCAAGATAAAGTATGAGAATTTCATGAGGCGCGCGAAATTCGATGATACACTGGATGATCGCCTTATAACGAAGGCCTACGATACGATAATGGGAATCGACTGGGGCAATTTCGAGCCTGACGAGGCATATGCCAAAAAGGGCATAAACAAGAAGAAAATAGAGAATTTCTTCTATCTGTATAAGCGGAACCTCGCTTATGGCGCAGTGGTTCTTGTGATGGTTACGGTTATACTTCTGTTGATATTTACAGGGCGCGTCAAATACGATTATCAAATTACCCTTATAGGATCGCTCAATATTTCAGACCAGGAAGTCATGGCCGACTATTATGAAGAGCTGCTGGGGGTTGAGAATGTGATGATTGACTACATTCTAATACAGACCGATTCTGCCGACGGCGCCCTGACGGGAGAGAGCATGAACAAGCTTTTCGGAGACTTGAACGGGGGTGATTCCGACTTGTTCATAGTTAATCCTGAGTTTGCGAAATTCCTTTCATACGACGGAGCCCTGCTGGACATGACCCCTTATCTTGCTGACATGGGTATTGCAGCCGATGACCCTGACCTGCTTCGCTGGTATAAGGAAGGCAACGGGGAAATAGCAGCCGCATATAAGTTCGGCAACCAGAGCATCTTCAACAGCGGGACCACGGGAAGGGTTCCTGAATATTTTTGCATGCCATACCAGGCTGAGTTCAGCGATAAAACCGCCGCTGTTGTAAAAGATTTGATTGAACAAAATAAAGGAACCGAATAAGGAGTAAAGTAAATGGAAGTTGCAAGAATAAAGGAGTTTTCAAAAAAGGTAAAGGACAACATAGGCCGGGTGATTGTAGGCAAGGATGATGTAATCGACCTGGTGTTGGTTTCCCTGTTCTGTTCGGGGCATGTTCTTTTGGAGGATGTGCCGGGATTGGGAAAGACTGTGCTTGCGAAAAGCCTGGCCAGGTCGGTGGACTGCGGATTCAGAAGAATCCAGTTTACGCCCGACCTCCTGCCGTCGGATCTTACGGGAATAAGCATATATAACCAGAAGGAATCCGATTTTGTCTTCAGGATGGGTCCGCTGTTCACGAATATCGTGCTGGCTGATGAAATAAACAGGGCGACTCCTAGAACGCAGTCAGCATTGCTGGAGTGCATGGAGGAACGCCAGATAACGGTTGAAGGAGATACAAGGAAACTTGACGCTCCATTTTTTGTCATAGCCACCCAGAATCCGTTGGAAACCCAGGGAACATTTCCTCTGCCCGAAGCCCAGATGGACAGGTTTTTCATGAGATTGTCAATAGGATATCCTGATGTTGAGCAGGGACTGGCGATACTGAACAGATTTGAATCCGAAGAGCCTTTTGACGAACTTGGCAGTGTGGCGACGGGCGCGGATATAATAGAGGTTCAGAAGGACATGAAGAATGTGTCGATAAGCGATGACATAAAGAGATATATCATGGACATAGTCGAGGCAACCAGGAACAGCACAAGGCTTGCGCTTGGTCTGAGCCCCAGGGGAAGCCTGGCATTGATGAGGGCGGCGAGGGCATATGCGGCGATCAACGGAAGGGATTTTGTAATTCCGGAGGATGTCAAGAAAGTATGCGTTTCCGTAACCGCCCACCGGGTTATGCTAAAAGGACATGCAATGTCGTCCGGTACACGGGGAACCATATCGGCCATTGAGGAAATTCTTGCATCGGTAAAGACTCCCACGGAAGAAATCGAAAGGGAAAACTGATGGAACTGGTATTTGTAGTCATTTTATTGATGATCTTTTTTCTGTTTGAGATCATGTTTTTTAAGATTACGCTCATGCGCGGCTTGAAATACTCGCTTTCATTCAGCAAACTCGAGGCTTTTGAAGGCGACGAGATGTTCATCGATGAAGAAATCTACAATAGGAAACCGGTGCCGGTGCCGTGGGTCAGGGCAGACATACATTCATCGAAGTGGCTGGAGTTTGCAGATGCCAGCTCATCCATTGTCGATGAGAGAAGATTTGTGACAAGCGGATTCATGCTGCGTTCATATCAGAGGACCAAAAGGCGCTGGTATATGAAATGCACGAAGCGGGGCATATTCGACATAGACAATGCAACTGTCATCTGCGGTGATGTGCTTGGCCTGATATCGGATTCAAAGGCTGTTCCGATCAACAAGAGGCTGGTTGTTTATCCCGGGATGATAGATGTCAATGAGATGTTCTTTTCAACCAGGGATATCCTCGGTGATGCCGTGGTGAAAAGATTCATAATGGACGATCCCTTTATTGTCAAAGGCATACGGGAATATATTCCGGGCGACTCCATCAACAGGGTCAACTGGAAGGCCACCGCGCGCGCCGATAAGCTCATGGTCAATGAAAACGATTTTACGACCAAGATCGGAATAACCGTCCTAATGAATGTGCAGTCGGATTATGAGGAGTTTGATTATGTCAAGAACAAGGATGTAATAGAACTTGCCATAAAGGTTTCCGCGACCGCCCTGAACAGAGGATATACGCAGGGGGTTCCAGTAAGGTTCGGAAGCAACGCCTGCACGGGCGATGATGAAGTGAATATGATCATGACCGAATCAGGGACCGGACAGGAGCATATGCGGCACATGCTGTACACACTCGCGCAGATCAGGATGAAGAATATAAGGAGTTTTGAAATTTTCCTGGCTCAGCTGGAGAACAAGATAAGCAATACCCAGGTCTATATCATAACTTCCTTCCTCAGCAGGGAAATACTGGATGAGGCCGGAAGGCTGGGTAAGCTTGACAATACCGTGAAGGTTCTGGTGCTTGACACGCCGTCAGAGGATACTCCGGCGAGTCCCGATGTGGAAGTGTTCCATATGAGGAGAAAGCCCTGGAAAACCGAGGGGGAGATCTGATGACAGGGAACAGAACCACGCTATTGCGAAAAATAATACCATTCATAGCCATCGCCGGAAGCTGGGGAGGCCTCTCAACGGCTGCAATGCAGATGGCGGGAAGCGAAGACACATTTTTCAAAACCGGGGTTACTCTCCTTTTATACATATTGGCGGGAACGATTGCGGGCTTTGCCGCGGTGCTTATTTTCGAGAGACGGGGCAGGGATATCATTTCCAGAAATGTAAAGGGAAATATCTATATAATCAAGCAGCCCGTGTACTTTTTAACCGCCGCGGCAATGATGGTCGCCTTTATAACGAACATGAAGCCTGCCGGCGCGACCGGTATGACGGCCGCTGTCTTTTTTGGTTTCGCATTCTTTCTGGGCCTGTCGAACGGATTGTTCGATTACAGGGAAAGTGTTTCAAGGAACATACTGTATCTTGGAGCGGTGCCGATAGGGTTGGGTTTTGTTTACGGCTATTACATTAATGGCGGCGACCAGGCAATAAACATGGTATGGCTGTATGGTTCGGCATATCTTTTCAGCTACCTGCTGTTTGTCAACAGGATGAAGCTGAACTCAATCATTTTCTTCAGAAAATCGGTTAACATCGAGGACAGCAAGAAAATCAGGATGTTCAACGACTGGCTCATCATTCTCCTGTATATGTTTTATCTTGTCCTGTTCAACTTCAGGAAACTTCTGAATGTGAGTTATGATATCATACTAAGGATAATCAACTGGTCCCTGGCCGTCATGTCGGCTATCATGGAATGGCTTCTGGCCGAAGGAGACAGCCTGGAACGGGAGGACCTCAGCGAAAAAGAGAAGCTGGATGAAGCCGTCTACCCAGAGAATCCTTTGCTGGAGAAAATCCTGAAGATAATCATGTATACGCTTTTCGCCGCGCTTGCGGTCGCGATAGTCGTCGTTCTGGTTGCCACTATTATCAAGATAATAAAGAAAATCGCGGAAAAACTGCGCAGCAACTACAACAGGTCCATGAGTGAAAAAAAAGTCGAATCCAAGGAATATGTCGAGGAGAGCGAGATAATCAAGGACACGGCCAACAAAGACAGCCTGCGTCGCAGAAAGAAGAAATTCAGATACAGTTTGAAAAAACTCGGGGACATACCGCTTGCCGGCGACAAGGTAAGGTATGTATACGGATTTGTTCTGGAAAGACTGTATCACAGGCAGGTTGCAATTGAGCCAAGCGATACTCCTGAGGAAATCATCGGGAAAATCAGGCGGATCAGGAATGGCGGCAGTCTGAATCAAATGGGATTTGAAGAATTTACGGAAAAGTACAGGAAAGCCAGGTACAGCGGAAAAGACATCGAACCTGATGAAAACCTGCTTGATAAGGCGGAGAAATTTGAAAAGGCCATATCCGGATTACAAACGGATTCAGATAAATAGGCGCAGGGCCCATATTCCGGGGAATTGACTTTTAGGAAAAGCGTCAATATAATGTTTAGGCAGGTTTTTGCCTGCTTTTTCGGCTAGAAGGAGCTTATATGAAGAATGAAAACAGCAATACGAATATATACCCGATGATTCCGCTCAGGGGAATTACGGTATTCCCGCATATGACGATACATTTTGATGTCGGCAGGGGCAAGTCGGTTTCCGCCCTTGAAAAGGCGATGGCAGGGGATCAGTTGATTTTCCTTGTGACGCAAAAGGATGCGGTGGTCGAAGAGCCTGGGATGGATGACATATATAAAACGGGAACGCTCTCCAAGATCAAGCAGCTGCTCAGGCTCCCGGGAAAGACCGTCAGGGTTTTGGTAGAGGGCATCCAAAGGGGAGAAATAATTTCCTATGTTTCATCCGAGCCGTATTTCGAGGTTGAGGCGTTGACTTTCGATAACAATGGCAGGATATCCGGAAAGAGGGAGGAGGCCCTGCGAAGGAAGGCCGTCGAGGCATTTGAGTCATATGCGGCCCTGGCGGGAAGAATATCACCTGATACCGTTTTTGCGATCATTACTACCGAGGATACAGGTAAATTGTCAGATATGATAGCCGGAAGCATGACGCTGAAGACGGACCAAAGGCAGGAACTGCTTTCGGAAAAAGACAGCGTCAAACGAATAGCGAAGCTTCTCCCGATAATCCATAATGAAATACAGATACTGGAGCTTGAGCGGGACATATCGTCCAAGGTCAAGGGACAGATAGATGAAATGCAGAAACAGTATTATCTGAAGGAGCAGCTCAAGATAATCAGGGAGGAGCTTGGTGAGGATGAAGTTGATTCAGAGGATGAGATACAGGAGTATTACGACCAGCTTGACAAGCGTGATTATCCGGTTGAAGTAAAGGATAAGATCGAAAAGGAAATCGGCCGGCTGGTCAAGATGAGCCCGATCTCAGCGGAAGCGTCGGTTCTGAGGACATACATCGAGTGGCTGATTAATATGCCATGGGACAAGACAACGGAAGAAAAGCTGGAACCGGCGCAGGCCAGGGTTATACTTGAGAGGGACCATTACGGACTGGACAAAGTAAAGGAAAGAATAATAGAGTACATAGCGTCAAGGAAAATGGCCAAGGACTTCAACAGCCCGATATTATGTCTCGTTGGTCCTCCGGGAGTGGGAAAAACCTCGATAGTGAAGTCAATTGCCGAGGCGGTCAATAGGAAATATGTCAGGATGTCGCTCGGCGGAGTACGTGACGAGGCGGAAATCAGGGGCCACAGAAGGACATATGTGGGCTCGATGCCGGGAAGGATCGTCAAGGCCATAAGCCAGGCCGACAGCATGAATCCTCTTATATTGTTCGATGAAATTGATAAAATGAGCAGTGATTTCAGAGGAGATCCGGCATCCGCCATGCTCGAGGTGCTTGATTCGGAACAAAATTATTCATTCCGCGACCATTATCTGGAGGTTCCACTTGACCTTAGGCAGGTAATGTTCATCACGACTGCCAACACGGCTGACACAATTCCGCAACCATTGCTCGACAGGATGGAAGTAATATACATATCGGGATACACCACCGAGGAGAAAGAGAACATAGCGAAGAAATTCCTGATTCCCAAACAGATGAAGAAGCACGGCCTTACAAACTCCCGGTTCGGGATATCCGACAGTGCGCTGAGCGGAATAATCAGCAACTATACCAGGGAGTCGGGAGTCAGGACGCTTGAGAGGGAAATAGCCTCCGCCTGCAGAAAAGCAGTGACAAGGCTTGTGGAAGACGGTGTTCCATCTGTAAAAATAACGTCAAGGAACATCGAGGACTTTTTCGGCCCCAAAAAATTTGCATATGAAAAAGCCCTCGAAACCGATGAAATAGGAATTGCGCGAGGGCTTGCATGGACACCGGCGGGAGGCGACACCCTCTCGATAGAAGTCAACACAATGCCCGGAAGCGGAAAGCTTGAACTGACGGGCCGCCTGGGCGATGTAATGAAGGAGTCGGCGAAGGCCGCATACGGATATATCAGGTCAAGGACAGACAAACTTGGAATAGACGGGGATTTCTATAAATCCACGGATATACATGTCCATGTGCCCGAGGGAGCGGTTCCAAAGGACGGCCCGTCAGCGGGCATCACACTGGCAACCGCGATTATATCGGCCCTTACACAGATGCCGGTCAGCAAGGAAGTTGCCATGACGGGTGAAATAACGCTAAGGGGACGGGTTCTTCCGATTGGCGGACTTAAGGAAAAGCTTACCGCGGCCAGGAGGGCCGGGATGAAAAAGGCAATAATTCCATATGCCAATAAAAGCGAGCTGGTGGAAATCAGTGAGGAAGTAAAGAATTCGCTGGAAATAATCCCCGTGAAATCAATGGACGAGGTTCTTGGCATAGCATTGAAGCAGCATAAAGATAAATAAAAATACGGCGCCGGCGCAGGCGCTGTTTTGGGGAGCTCCATTGGATTTTTTACTGGCGGCCGCGATACTTATAATGTTCATGGCAGCGACGGTGCAGGGTGTTTCGGGATTCGGCAGGGCGCTGATAGCGGCGCCTCTTACAGCCTTGATATACCCTGCGGATGAAACGGTTGTAATAATGATTATAATAGGTTTCGTAGGCGGACTGGCAATGGTTGCCCAGACATTCAGGTATGCGCATGTAAAAAAGGTAATTCCGATGATATTGTTCGGCATACCGGGGGTGATTGCCGGCATACAGGTGTTGTCCGTGCTGCCTGTCATGGAATTGAAAATAACCATGGGCATTTTTGTAATCATCAGTGCGGCAATTCTGGCAACGGGAGTTCGGGTGAAAATCAAAAACGGCATGCTGGCATATTCCATGGCGGGGTTCATAGGCGGATTCACCAACGGCGCATTGTCGTTCGGAGGTCCGCCGACAGTACTGTTCCTTCAGAACCAGAACGAAGAAAAGAATGCATTCAGGGCGAATCTTTCCATATTCTTTGTGATTATTGGATTGGTCGGAATGATCAGCCTATTTACAAAGGGCATGGTTGGCAATGATCTGCTGTTCAAGTCGTCGGTGCTGGCCTTGCCGTGTATCCTCGGCACGATCTTCGGTAATTTCCTGTCGCACAAGCTTGATGAGGATGTGTTTAGAAAAATTGTCCTTGCCATACTCTTCGTATCGGGAGCAATGGCGGTGGTTCTTTCCCTGGCATGAAAAAGCCTTGATACATATCAGTGAGGTTGATTGCCATTCATTCATACGAAAAAACATACATTAAAAAATAAAGTTTTACAAATGCGGATTAGTGTCTTATACTTTACTAAATATATTTCAAAACTTCAAAAAAGGAGGATGCTGATGAAAACTGTAGCAGAAATCAACGAAAGAATCAAAAATGGCAGGGCTGTAGTGGCTACCGCCGAAGAGATCATCGAAATCGCAGAAGAACAAGGTTATAGGAAAGCGGCCGAGATGGTGGATGTCGTAACAACGGGGACATTCGGGCCGATGTGCTCGTCGGGCGTGTTCATCAACTTCGGTCACTCCGATCCTCCTATCAAGATGCAGCGTGTCACCCTGAACGATGTGCCTGCCTATGCGGGACTTGCGGCTGTCGACGCATATATAGGGGCAACCGAGCTATCCACAACAAGGGGCATGGAGTATGGCGGCGGCCATGTGATAGAGGAACTTGTGGCAGGCAGGGATGTGAGGCTTCATGCGGAAGCCCATGGGACCGATTGTTATCCGCGCAAGGAAATCGATACGACGATCAATAAATACAATGTCAACCAAATATATATGTACAATCCAAGAAATGCATATCAGAACTATCCAGCGGCGACCAACTCGACGAAAAGAACCATACATACATATATGGGAACCCTTTTGCCGGAATTCGGAAATATAACATATTCAACGTCCGGGGAACTGAGTCCTCTTTTGAACGACCCCTATTACAGGACGATCGGACTGGGAACAAGCATATTCCTGGGAGGGGCAAGAGGATATGTGACCTGGCAGGGAACACAGCATAATCCGGGGCAGAAGAGAGCCGAAAACGGCGTGCCCGTAAGCCTGTCGGGAACTCTGGCCGTCAGCGGGGATCTCAGGGAAATGTCGACTAGGTATATCAAGGCGGCCATATATGACAAATACGGCATAAGTCTTTTTGTCGGGATAGGGATACCGATACCGATAATCGATGAAGAAATGCTTGCATTCACGGCTGTAAGGAACAGCGGTATAATAACATCCATAGCCGATAAGAGCGGGAACGTCAGGCTTGATGAAACCTTCACATATGAACAGCTTCAAAGCGGAAGCGTAGAATTCAGGGGTAAAAAGGTAAAGACCGCCCCGTTGTCCAGCATCGGCAGGGCAAGGGAAATCGCCGGGGTTCTCAAGGAATGGATTGAAGGAGGAAGGTTCCTGCTCACCGAGGCAGTGGAGCCGCTTCCCATGGAAAATAAAATCAATAAACTGGAAATAAGGGGGATTGTCTGATATGAAGAAAGTAAAAGTTAAACTGCATTTTCCAAGGAAATGGCTTGGCAGGCCCCTTATATCGGAACTGATAACAAAATACGGCATCGTATTCAACATACTTCACGCCGATATAAGCTATGACAGCGAGGGCACATTGATTGCTGAGATAAGCGGCGACGATGATTCGGTCAACAATGCGCTTGCATACATAGACTCGGTCGATGTGAAATACAAGCTGTATAACAAATCAATAATCATCAGGGAAGAGGAATGCATTGACTGCGGCGCCTGCACGGCCGTCTGTCCGTCGGAAGCCCTGACCATGGATTCCAACAATAAACTGAGATTCGACAAGGAAAAATGCCTGGTGTGCGAGCTGTGCATCAAGGCGTGCCCCCTGAAGATAATCAGTACTGAGTTTTAACCTTCCAGGGCGGCGCCGGCAGGCGCCGACCCGGTTCAATGGGGTCTTTATGTATCAGAAAAGAAACTACAGGAATCTTTTCGAAAATGAACTGGTTATGTTTGATGTCTGCGTTGGGGAGACCGACCTGAGGCTGGGATGCGACAGGGACCTGACCGATGTTGCTCTAAGAAGCGTCAGAAAGGCAAGGGAGGCTATATCAACGCACATCGAAAACCACCCTGTCTTTGGGACTTCTCTGATTCCTCTTGCGGCAGACCCGGCATATCACCCCATTGTCAACAAGATGATAGAGGCGGGAATCGCTGCCGGCACAGGCCCCATGGCTGCCGTTGCCGGAGCCATCGCCGAGTATACTGGCAAAGCGCTCCTTGAATACTCGGAACAGGTTTTCGTTGAAAACGGAGGTGATATCTTCTTTGCTTCGAACAAGGACAGGATTATAGGTATCTATGCCGGTAACTCCATGCTGACCGGAAGGCTGGCCATCAGGATTTCATCAGAAAGCTTTCCGCTCGGCATATGCACATCATCAGGCACCGTGGGCCACTCATTCAGCATGGGCAGGGCGGATGCCGTAACGGTGCTGTCCCGGGACACGGCGCTTGCGGATGCGGTGGCAACCGCGGCGGGCAATATGATCAGGAGTCCCGGCGACATAAACAAGGCATTGGACTTTGCAATTGGTATCAAGGGTATTACCGGAATACTGGCCATAATCGGAGACAAACTGGGCGCCGTTGGAGAAATCGAACTTGCGGCTCCGGGCAATCGGGGATAAAATATAAAAAAAGGAATTGACTGGAGACATATGAGAAGCAGAATAAAGACGTCCGGAAGAATTGTCATTAAAGTTGGAACATCCACGCTGACTTATCCCAATGGGAAGATAAATCTTTCCAATATGGAGAGGCTGGTAAGGAAAATTGCAGACCTTTCCAATAATGGAAAGGAAATAATACTTGTTTCATCGGGGGCGGTAGGAATCGGCATGGGACGGCTCAACATGGACAAGAGGCCGGTGCTGACAACGGAGAAACAAGCCGTGGCGGCGGTCGGACAGTCGGAATTGATGCATCTCTATTCAAAGTTATTTTCCGAATATGGCATCATAGTCGGCCAAATACTTCTAACCCGGGACGTTTTTGCCAGGGGTGTTCCCAGGACAAATGCAAAGAATACATTTGAGAGCCTTGTTTCCAAGGGAATAATACCGATAGTCAATGAGAATGACTCGGTGTCTACGGAGGAACTGGAGTTCGACGAGCACAATTCATTCAGCGAGAATGATACCCTTGCCGCACTGGTGTCGGTCCTGACCGAATCGGACCTCCTGATAATACTTTCAGATATCGATGGATTTTATACCGGGGATCCAAGAAACGACAAATCCGCGAGGATTCTTGAAACCGTCACGGATATAAACGGCGAAATAGAACGGTTCGCCGGCGGAAACGGAAGCATAAGCGGAACCGGAGGCATGATAACAAAGCTCAATGCCGCAAAGCTTTGCATGGAGAACAGCATAAACATGGTAATCGCAAACGGCGACGACATGGACAACATAGACGGTATAATAAATGGAAGAAACATTGGAACACTGTTTGCGGGGAAACTGAAATGACATATCTTGAACAATTGGGAAAGAACGCAAAGGCCGCAGGGCGTACCCTTGCCCTTGCAGGCACATCAGAAAAGAATGAAGCTCTTCGCAGGATGGCTAAGGCTCTCCTTGCCGCTTCGGATGAGATAATAGAGTTCAACAAGATTGACCTTTCAAATTCACGCAAGGCCAGGATGAGTTCCGCGTTTTTGGACAGGCTCTCCCTTGATGAGAAAAGAATACAGGATATGGCGAATGGGCTGATTGAAACCGCCGGACTTGATGATCCCGTCGGGGAAATCATCGAGGTTATAAACAGGGACAACGGACTTGAAATCATAAAGACAAGGGTTCCTCTGGGAGTGGTTGGAATAATATACGAAGCACGTCCGAACGTTACTTCTGATGCGGCGGGACTTTGCCTGAAGACGGGAAATCCGGTGATTTTGAGGGGCGGAAGCAGCGCCCTTAATTCAAACAAAGCGATTGCAGCGGTTATGCGAAGGGCTCTTTCGGAGACTCCCATACATCAAGACAGCATACAGCTGGTTGAAAATACGGACAGGGAAACGGCACTTGGGCTTATGAGGCTGAATGAATACGTGAATGTTCTGATTCCTCGGGGAAGCGCCTCCCTTATAAATGAGGTCAAGAACAATGCCACTGTTCCGGTAATAGAAACAGGGGTCGGGATATGCCATGTGTATGTCGACGCAGGGTCCGACCAGAATATGGCCGTCTCCATAACAGTCAATGCCAAGACCTCGAAGCCAAGCGTTTGCAATGCCGCCGAGGTGCTGCTGGTACATGAGGACATATACAGGGAATTCCTGCCGAAGGTATATGAAGGCCTGAGAAAATTCAATGTTGAGATCAGGGGATGTGAAAAGACCTGCAGGGTGCTTGAAGCCGCCTTGCCGGCGGGTCCGGAGGATTTCGATACGGAATTTCTTGACTATATCATGGCTGTGAAAATCGTATCGGGTGTCGACGAAGCGATCTGCCATATCAATTTACACGGGACCAGGCATTCCGAGGCAATAGTTACGCAAAACCATGACAATGCCTTAAGATTCACCTCCGAGGTAGATGCCGCGGCGGTTTATGTAAACGCATCAACCAGGTTTACGGACGGGGGGGAATTCGGTATGGGGGCGGAGATAGGGATCAGCACCCAGATGTTGCATGCCAGGGGACCGATGGGTCTTCGGGAACTCACTTCATATAAATATATAATCAAGGGAAACGGGCAGGTTCGATGAATGAATAAAGCCCGGTATATTAAAAAAAGCACTGCTTTTCTTAAGAAAGACAGTGCTTTTTTCATGGTCCTGATATGGAATTATTTCAAGGAATCAAAGGCGTCTCTGAAGGGGGCGGGGTTGGAACCAAAGGTTGCCCCGTTTCAGGGTCCAATTCCACAATAATGCTCGGGTCCCCATCAGGGGGCATTCCATGGACAGTGCAGTATTCGCCGACCTGAATATCCCAGGCCATGTCTTCCGTAATGATTGGATATAATCCAATTTCGTCTTCGTCAAGTTTCTCCTCCGGGTCAGGAATATATGGAACATACGGCTCAGGCCGAACGATGCCTACTATTGTCATTATGGTTTCCGGCGGACAGTCGTCCGTTGCCAATAAATAACGTCCGTATGGATCGGTGCTGCTTGTGCATACCGTGGCGGTCTGATGAACTTCGCATGTATCGAAATAGCTGGGCTCGGTTCCCTCCAGGAAATACTCCACGATTGTGGCGTCGGTATTATTTGGATAGCGTGGATCCTGATAACATAAATCGGTGGGAACCTTTCCGGAATAAATGCATATCTCGCGTTCTACTATTCCTGTCGTCGGTTTTTCAAATTCAGCAGGCGCAAGGTCTTCGTGGACTTTGTCCATCACTGCGTCCCATATTTTCAAGGCCTGGTTGTATTCGCCGTCCCAGATATAACTGCCGTCCACATTCCTGTAAACTCCCTTGGCGAGTTTTATCGGGGCTATCCTGTTGTCATAGCCATACCATACCGCCCCGGTATAATATGGCGTGTAGCCGCAGAACCATTTGTCAAGATAGTCGCTTGTTGTTCCGGTCTTTCCCGCAACGGGAATCAGGCCATCCTGTATGCTTACTATCGGGAATGCCGTCCCGGTATGATGATAGTGCGGCGCCCATGTCTTGGTGACTTCCTGAAGAATGTCGGTCAATATGAATGCTGTCTGGCTGCGGTATACAGTGTCGTATTTGGGCTGAACCTTAAGAACTACTTCATCCCGGTGGTTCTTTACTTCGGTAAATGTGTATGCCTTTATATAAACGCCCTTGTTAGCGAATGTGGCGAAGGCGTTTGCCATCAGATATGGGTTGACCCCCTTTTCCAGTCCCCCTGTTGCAGTGGAAACGGTACTGTCATCATATATTACGTCACCCCTTTGTATTCCGACCCTGTCCAGGAAAGCGACGGAATTATCCCTTCCCAGCAATTCAGACCATACCCGTGCGGCTACGACATTTATCGAGGACTTTATGGCGTACCGTATCGAGACAAGGCCGACATAATCGCCGGAAATATAGTTGGTGGGGTATATTTCGTCGGGATTCTTGGGGTCGAGATAAACCGGAACGTCATCAAAGACAGTTGCCGCAGTGATAAGTTCAAGTTCCAGCGCAGGACCATAAATAGCTATTGGTTTTAAACTGGAACCAGGTTGCCTGAAAGTCTGTGTGGCCCTGTTCAGTGTCTTGCTCCCTGTTTTTTCGCCGCCCCCGCCGTACATCGCCAGCAGCTTGCCCGTCGTCTGGTCAATTATCACCATGGCCGCCTGGGGAAGCTCGCCGTATTTTGCGGCTGTTTTATTCATAGTGTCGCCGACGGAATCCACAGTCGGGAAATAGGCCGGGTCATTGAAAACCTCGTCCATTTTAGCCTGTATTTTGGAATCCAGTGTTGTATATATATGATAACCGTTGTTATATACCCAAAGCTCGGCTATGCTCCTTGTTACATTTTTTTCCTGTACCAGCATATCTATGACATCGGATATGACCTGGTCAACGAAATATGTGGTTGTCGCAGTCGCCTGGATGGTGTCTTCCTTCGGTTTTATCACTACCCTGGTGCCCCTTACCTCGGAATGGGTTTCTTCGCTGATGTAACCAAGTTCAAGCATCTTGTCGAGTATGTTCTTCATCCTGGTTATTGTGTTTTCATAACCTTCTTCGGTATATGGATCGTATAATGTCGGAGCGTTTGGTATGCCTGCCAGGAATGCCGCCTCCGCCAGGGTTACCTCTGATAAATCCTTGCCAAAATATAGCTTTGAAGCAGACTGGAATCCGTAACAGCCGTTGCCCATGTTTACGATATTCGCATACGCTGTCAGGATTGTTTTCTTGTCCCACCGCATTTCCATGATAATGGAATTGTACAATTCCTGGATTTTTCTTTCAAATGTCTGTTCAAATCTGTCGGTATAGTTCTTATAAACCTGCTGTGTAAGCGTGCTTCCCCCCTGATATATTTCACCTCTGTTTACTATCAGACTGTAGACCGAACCCGCTATTCTTATCAAGTCGAAGCCTTTGTGCTCGTAAAAACGCTCATCCTCGATGGAGACTATGGCGTGTTCAAGCACCAGCGGAATCTTATCATAACCAATCTGCTCGCGGTTTATGTTGTCGCTGCCTGTTAGTTTAGCTATGACATTCTCCTGATTGTCATAGATGAAAGTGGTAAGATTCGTGTTGATTTCAAGTTGTTCGGCGGTTATTTGCTCTGCGGTCTGTATCCATCCGACAACCATTCCAAGACCCAGGCACCCGACAACGACGCCAACCAATAGAACCACAATTATCAGAGTTTTTAAAATGATTCCGAATGTATCTGTGAATATGCTCCAAAATGAATATGTATATGGGGTCTGCTCCGTTTTGCGGGCTGACCTGACTTTGTCATTTGATTTTTTTTCCATCAAAACCTCTTCATACCCGGCATGTCCTGTCCGGTTGCTGTGCCCAGGAAGGGAATCATGCTTTTTCTTCTTCGGTTTCGGGTTCCGTTGGGGTCATGTAGCACTTGCCGTTGAATATGGAACCCTCGTCGGTTATGAAGTTTGCCGCGTGGATGTCGCCGTCCACAGTGCAGGATGAAGTAAGCTTTGCGTAATCCCTGACTATGATATTGCCCTTGACTTTGCCAGAGACGGCGGTGCTGTGTGCTTCTATGTTTCCCGAAATATAGGCTGCCTTTCCTACAATAACAGACCCGTCGGCGAATATATTTCCCTCGACGACTCCTTCGATGCAAAGAGAGCTTTTAGAAAAAATATCACCTGAGAGCGTTGAGTTGGTTCCTATATATGAATCTATTTTCCTTACTTTTCCCGGTAGTCTGCTTGGCATGGTTTAATCCTCCCTATTGTTTATGAACGGCATCGGATCTACGGGCACATTGTCAATGCGAATTTCAAAATGAAGATGAGAGCCTGTGCTGAGGCCCGTGCTGCCGACCCTTGCGATAACCTGGCCTTTTTCAACCGTATCGCCGACCTTGACAAGAAGTTTTGAGGCGTGCGCATACAATGTTGTTACCCCGTCGCCGTGGTCTATTCTTACACAGTACCCGTAGCCGCTGTTATATCCAGACATTGTTACCGTTCCTGACGCGGAAGCATATATGTCGTCGCCATAGGCGCCGCCTATATCCATTCCGGTATGCTCCAGCAGCTGCTTATGTATGGGATGCCACCTGATTCCGAAATCAGAACCCACGTATGTGCTTTCGGTCGGCCATAATGACGGTACGTTATCCAAGTAACCCGTCAGGGTCTCGCGTATGGATTTGAACTGAACTATCTGGGATTCCGACAATTCGGCCATCCCGTCGAACTGGTTGAGAACATTGTTTATATCCTTGATGTTTTCAATGAATTCATCAATTTTATTATAGTCAACGGTTGAGGATGTGGTCCCTGGCAGGTCCATGAAATATTGGGTTGACACACTTTCAAGTTTGTTTGCGAGGCTCATCAGCCCCCCGGATATGGAATTCTGCGTGAATTCTATCTGGTTCAGTTCGTCTAGCTTGTCCTCAAGCATTGCAGCCTGCCTGTCGATATATAGATTGGATGCGGTAATCTGTTCCTGATATTTGCTTATAATATATGCGTTTTTTTCATTCAGGGATTTATTTTCCATGATAAAGAAAGATAAGGTCAGGGCAAGGCTTGCTATTATCACAGAAAAAATCATGAACATGGAAAGCACCTTTGCCAAAGGTGCTGTCAGTTTAAAGGTTTTTGACGGTCTGCCGCTGTGCGGTATATATACCAGTGTAGAGTATTTTTTATCTTTTATGTGGCTGTCGATGCCGTGTCTTTTCATATAAATCTCCTGTCACCCGAAGGAAAAGGATTCTTTCCTGGCTCCCGAACCAAGCCTCAGGCCTGTGTTCCGAAATCCGCATCTCCCTTGTCTCCCGGCATTCTGCTGTTCTGACTAATAAAAATAACCGCAGTAATGGTATTTTAATGGATTTTCACTGAAATTACAACCCCGGCCATGTTTTTCCCCCAAAAAAGACCGGTAAATATCTCAAGCTTCATTTATTCCGGTTGATAAACATAATGATCGGAGCGGCAACCACTGGAATAATCGCTGTTATTATTGTCAGGACAAAGGCATTCTCCGGGTCAAATTCCTCATATAGCTTATGGAAAGCGATGACAAGAACCAAAAGTCCTATTGCGGAAAGCACGGCGCCCACAAGCGGAACATAGGCAAGGCCTATGAAAAGGGCAAAGGCCAGTGGAAGAATGATCTCGGTGTTTGTCAGGCTGAGATTGAAAATCTTCATATCGCCCGTCATCTTTCCAATGCAGTACATGTTAACGACCGGAATCCACGCCAGCCATGGATTCGGCATGTTTCTTTTTTTCACCATCATGTACAGGCTGTATGAAAACAGCAGATAGAATATGATGCCGAATATGATGCCGAACACAATTCCCAGTGTGGCAAGAATTGCTGTGCCTGTTATATATGTCTGTGTATTCATATCGGTAAGGTCCTCCGAATCAGTTTCTATGACAATTATAATATAAAAGGATGCAATTATCAATTCAATGATATATCCGTATCGATGGCATTGTTTAAAAGAACCTTGTGGGGCGAAGCCTGTTGCGCATACTTTTTGCATGCGTTTTATGTTAAAATCTATTGCGTGGAAAGAATGAAAATCTGCGCTGTTTTGCTTGAGGATGCCAACAGGTCGTATGACAGGATTTATAATTACAATGTTCCGGGCATGTTTGCGAACAAGCTCGCTACGGGCATGCGTGTCAGTGTTCCTTTTGGAAGGGGAAAATCGCTCAGAACCGCATGGTTTCTTGCGTTTGTCAATAAATCAAGGTATAAGAACCTCAAGGAAATCAGCGGAATCATAGATGATGTCCCGTTGCTCGGCAAGAATATGTTCCGGTTGGCGAAATTAATGCGCGACAGGTATTTCTGCAGTTATGGCGCAGCGGTTTCCGCGATGATCCCATCGGGCCTGAAAATCAGGAAGGATCGGTTTGTCAGGCTTAAGACCGGTGTTGAATACACATTCGGGCAATTCATGGAAGAGATCGAATGGGACAGGGAAAAGCTTTCGAATATGATAAAAAGCGGGGAAGCGGATATAATTGAAACCCAGACCCGGGCTGCATCGGCAAAAACACAGCAAGCCGTCCGGCTGGCAATAACCGGGGAATTGGCGGCTGAGATGCTTGAAAACGGAGGATACTCAAATATCAAGCACCGCAGGGCGGTGGAATTGCTGCTGGAGTTTGGATCCGTGACTGTCAGTGATTTTGAAAATTACGAATCCATTTCGAGGGGAATAATAAAGACGCTTCAGAAAAAAGGGCTGGTCGAGATTTTTGAAAAGGAAGTCCAGAGGTTCAATGTCGAAAAAGGAGATATTGGAAACGGGGAGGGATTTGAGCTGAACAGCCAGCAGTCCAGGGCCTGCGGCATAATAAAGAGGGCCATGGAATCCGGCGAATATGATTCTTTTCTGTTGCACGGAATAACCGGCAGCGGAAAGACCGAGGTGTACCTGGAACTGGCTGAGAAAGCAATTTCGATGGAGAGACAGGTAATTGTGCTGGTGCCGGAAATATCATTGACACCGATGATGGTCCGGCGCTTTGCAGCCAGATTCCCCGGACAGCTGGCCGTGCTGCACAGCAGGCTTTCAATGGGGGAACGCTATGACCAGTGGATGATGGTCCGCGACGGGAAGGCAAGGATAGCCCTGGGGGCAAGGTCTTGTATCTTTGCCCCGTTCGACAACCTGGGGCTTGTAATAATGGACGAGGAGCATGAGCCTTCATATATCAGTGAAACCACCCCCAGATATAGTGCGGCTGAGGTGGCCGCCATGAGGTGCAGGCTTGAAAAAGCCGTCATGGTTGCCGGATCGGCGACCCCGGCTGTCTCCGATTACCGTGCATTTGAGGCCAGGAGCAGGGTTATAGAACTGACGGAACGCGCGGGTGCCGGGGAATTGCCGGATATCAGGGTCATTGATATGAAACAGGAATTGATGGCCGGCAATTATGGGATATTAAGCCGGGAGCTCAAGGAGGAAATCGAAAGAAACATCACCGCAGGGGAGCAAACCATGCTTTTCCTCAACCGCAGGGGATATGCGTCATATATGATATGCAAGGACTGCGGGACTATCAATCTTTGTTCAAACTGCGATATCTCAATGACATACCATAAGGATATAAATGCGCTTGTATGCCATTATTGCGGTCATATGGAGCCTGTTCCCGTCAAATGCCATGCATGCGGCTCGCCGGCGATTCAAAAACACGGGGTGGGGACACAAAAGGTAGAGGAGGAAATAAAAACCTCGTTTCCTTTGGCGACTATGTTGAGGATGGATTCGGATACAACCGGATTAAAAAATTCACATATGGCGATACTTGACCGCTTTGTCAGCGAAAAGACAAACATTCTGATCGGCACCCAGATGATTGCCAAGGGACACGATTTTCCGGAAATAACCCTTGTGGGAATAATCTCCGCCGACACTCTTTCACCCGGGTATGATTTTAATTCACAGGAAAGAATATTTCAGTTGATAACCCAGGCCGCCGGACGCGCCGGCAGGGGATCAAAAAGGGGAAGGGCAGTAATACAGGCATACAATATGGAAGCATATGCGCTCAGGTTCGGGATAAGCCAGGACTATGCGGGTTTCTACTCAAGGGAAATGGAACTGAGGAGGATGCTTGCGTACCCCCCGTTTGGAAGCATAGCCAGGATTGTCTTCTCATCCGCAAGCGATCCGGAAGCCCGAAAGTGGGCGAATGCCTCCGCCCGCATGATGCAAACTGACGGCGTTGAGGTCTCAAAGGTTGAATATGCCCCTGTGGCAAGGATAAATAAAAAGTTCAGGTACAGGGTTGTGGCAAAAGGAACCGACGATAATCTTCTCAGGGAAACCGTCAAGGGCATGTATCTTAAGATTTCATCGGAAAAACCGGCCGAAACAAGCATGTCGATAGAAATCCAGGGGGATGGGATGTTCTGATAAAATAAGGCGGCTTCAGTGCGGGCAAAGTCCGGGAACCGCCGGTCATTGATAAAAATCCGAAGCATGGTATATAATGAAACATAGTGAAAGACTAAGGTGAGGACAAGGCATGGCTTTAAGAAATATAAGGATAGATGAAGACCCTGTATTAAGAAAGAAAGCAAGGACAGTTGAAAAATTCGACCCGGCGCTACACAGGCTGCTCGAAGACATGGCGGACACAATGTACGACGCACCGGGCATAGGGCTTGCCGCCCCGCAGGTCGGCGTATTGAAAAGAGCAATAGTTTTCGACACCGGCGACGGGCTTATGGAAATGATTAATCCTGAGATCACTGATTCAGAAGGCGAGCAAATAGAAATCGAGGGGTGTCTTAGCGTGCCGGGAATTTATGGGAAGGTAAGCAGACCCGCCTCGATCAAAGTGAATTATCAGGACAGGAAAGGCATCAGGCATACTATGGATGCCAACGAACTTCAGGCGGTCGTGATATGTCATGAGACGGACCATCTCTTTGGGAAACTGTTCACCGATATCGCAACTGAATACATAACGGCCGAGGAACTGGAGGAATCCGGTAACATGCATGAAGAAACTTTATAAAATAGTATTTATGGGCACTCCGGATTTTGCCGTGCCCAGCCTTGAGAGACTTATTTCGGAGGGACATGAAGTTTGTGCGGTTGTGACGCAGCCGGACAAGAAAAGAGGCCGCGGTGGAGCAGTGTCATTTTCACCCGTTAAGAGTACGGCCGTATCAAAGGGGATTAAAGTTCTGCAGCCTTTGAAAGCAAGGGATGCGGCCTTCATATCGGAACTGTCCGGACTGCAGGCGGATTTTTTCGTTACCTGCGCATATGGCCTTATACTTCCCAAGGCTGTTTTGGATATTCCTCCGTTGGGATGTATAAATGTGCATGCTTCGCTTCTGCCGGAATACAGGGGCGCGGCCCCCATACAAAGGGCGGTTATAAACGGTGAATCCTACACAGGGGTTACGACGATGATGACCGATGCCGGCATGGATACCGGGGACATTCTTCTTTCTAAAAAAATAGAAATTCCGGAAGACATGACATCCGGGGAACTCCACGACAAACTGAAAATCATCGGAGCCGATTTACTTATGGATACCATTGAAAGATTATCGCAGGACTCTTTGGCAAGGGTGCCCCAGGACGATTCCAAGGCTTCCTATGCACCGATGCTCAGGAAGGAAGAAGGGATAATAGACTGGAAAAGCGACAGCCGTTCAATACATAACAAGATCAGGGCCCTTGACCCGTGGCCGGGCTGCTTCACGACCTATAAAAGAAAAAGAATGAGGATTTTCTCATCCAGATATGTAAATGGGAATGCATGCGGTATTCCCGGTGAAATAACAGCAGTATCCAAGGATAAGGTGGTTGTCTGCTGCGGCAGGGGCAGCCTTTGCATCCTCGGGGTTCAGTTCGAAAACGGCAGAAGGGTTCATGTTGCCGAGTGCTGGCACAATTTCAAGACGAATGAAGTCCTTGGAAGGGAGGAATGGTAATGTATTATTATTTCTGGCTTATGATACCGGCCCTTTTGCTGAGCCTTTATGCCCAGGCGAAGGTCGGGTCGACTTTCAGGAAATATTCAAAGGTAAGGACGGAGAGCGGAATCACGGGCGCCATGACTGCGAGAAGGATGCTTGACGAAGGGGGGCTCAATGATGTTGACGTGGTCAGGATAAGCGGGAATCTCACGGACAACTTCGATCCCAAAAAAGGCATTATTAGCCTTTCGGATTCCGTGCACTCATCTTCCTCGGTTTCCGCGGTGGGTGTCGCCGCCCATGAAACCGGACATGCATTGCAGCACAGGGACGAATATGGTCCGATGAAACTAAGGTCTTTTCTGGTTCCTGTCGCGAACATCGGGTCGGTCGCAGGGCCATATATCGCTATTGCAGGACTGATATTCAGCATTGATATACTGCTGGAGCTGGGGATTGTTCTTTTTTCCGCGGCGGTGCTTTTTTATCTTGTTACCCTTCCTGTTGAAATGAATGCAAGCAGAAGGGCCATGGAGCTTCTTGAAACCGGCGGGATACTTAACAACAATGAGCTGTCATCGGCAAAAAAAGTTCTCAATGCCGCTGCACTGACATATATAGCGGCGGCTCTATCGGCGATAATGACGCTGGTCCGCCTGATTTTGATTTCAAGGAACAGGCGATGAACGCAAGGGAAGCTGCATTCAGGGCCGTTCACGAGGTGCTTTACAACAAAGGCTACTCGAATATAGTTCTTGATGAAATAAGAAGAAGGCATGGGTTTGGCGGGACAGATGCGGCTTTTATAACCAACATAGTCATGGGAACACTCAGGAACAGCTTGCTTTTGGATCATGCGATATCCCTCTTCTCCAATATAAAATTGAATAAAATATCCCCGTCGGTGGCCGTGGTGCTGAAAACAGGGGCTTATCAGATTCTTTTCATGGACAGGGTGCCGGACAGCGCAGCATGCAATGAGTCGGTGATCCTTGCCGGCAAACTAGCGGGAAGCAGATCAAAGAATTTTGTAAATGCGGTGCTTAGGAATTTGTCGCGCGGCAAGGGTGCGGTGCTTTCATCAGTAGAAAATCTGAGCGGCGATGAGTATCTCTCGGTGAAGTACTCATGCAGCATGGAGGCGGCGGCCAGGCTTTTGAAACAATTCGGCGCTGATGGCGCGGAGCGGATACTTGAGGCCATGAACCAGCCGGCAAGGACATGCATAAGGTTCAATAAATGCGGTGAAGGCGATGAGAGCGAGGTCCTGCCTGACGAAATGAAAATCGACTGCACCAAGGGAAAACTTGCCCGGGGAGCATATTATCTTGACAGAGGCGGAGCGGTTTCCGAAATGGAATTATTTGGGGACGGGCATATGGCGGTGCAGGATGAAGGCGCGCAGCTCATGGGGGAATTCCTGAACCCTTGTCCGGGGGAGGACATACTTGACGCTTGCGCGGCGCCTGGTGGTAAAACAGCCCATTTGTCATGTCTGATGAAAGGTCTGGGAACGATTACGGCATGTGATATCCATGCGCATCGCGTTGAATACATGAGGCAATCGCTTTCACGCATGAACATAAATAATGTGAGATGCATGCAAATGGACATGTCAGTGGTAAATCCTAAATTCCGCGGCATGTTTGACCGCGTTCTGGTGGATGCTCCATGCAGCGGGATCGGCATGGCGCAGCGAAGGCCTGAGATAAAGTTGCATTACAGTGAGGACGCGACGCTTTATGAGTTGCAGAGAAAAATTCTGGCGTCGTGCGCCGGTTATGTGAAACCCGGTGGAACGATTGTTTATGGAACATGCACTCTTTTCAAAGAAGAGAACAGGGAAGCGGTTGATTCCCTTCTTGAGTCAAGCGCCGGATATGTTCTGGAAGAGGATAAGCTCATTCTGCCGGATGGGATGGCGGGAGGATTTTATATGGCAAGGATTAAGAGGCGCAAATGATCAATATATTCGACCTGACACCGGATGAAGCGGCCGGCGAAATCAAAGGAATGGGTCTTCAGGCATATAAGGCAGGGCAGGTTTTCGAATGGCTTTATAAAAAGCGAGTCCTGGATTTTTCAAGGATGACCAATATATCGAAATCAGATGCCAGGAAACTGGGGTCTGTTTTTAAAACCGATATTCCCTCGGTAGAAAGAACGCTTGAATCAACTGACGGAACAATCAAATACCTGTTTGGGCTGTCTGACGGAAATATGATTGAAAGCGTACTGATGAAATATTCCTACGGATATTCATTGTGCATTTCAAGCCAGGCGGGATGCAGGATGAACTGCAGTTTCTGTGCGTCGGGCAAGGATGGATTGGAAAGAAATCTGACTGCGGGAGAAATGACGGGACAGATAATGGCTTCGGAAATCAGTTCAGGAACTCATATATCGAGGATAGTGGTGATGGGAACGGGAGAACCTTTTGACAACTATGACAACCTCCTGCGTTTTCTGGATATTGCGGCCAATCCAAAGGGACTTGGGATCGGCCAGCGAAGGATAACTGTCTCAACCTGCGGCCTGGTTCCGGGAATCATCAGGTTCGCGGATTATGGAAGCCAGGTGAACCTCGCCATATCCCTTCACGAAACAGACAATGAATCAAGGAGCAGGATAATGCCGGTCAACAAAAAATACCCGATTGAGGAAGTTCTTAAGGCCTGCAGATACTATGTGGAAAAAACAAACAGGCGGATATCATTTGAATATGCCCTTATTCCCGGAGTCAATGATTCGCCGGCAAAGGCGCTTGAGCTTGCGCACTTGTTGAAAGGCATGCTTTGCTATGTTAATATTATACCGGTCAACCTGATAAAAGGCGTTGAATACAAGGGCAATCCAGGAAAGAACGCAGCGGTTTTTTATGATATACTTGGAAAACATGGTATTCATGTTACCGTCAGAAGAGAGCTGGGCGGGGATATAGAAGCTGCCTGCGGCCAGCTGAGGAGGAGCCATGCGGATGAAATATGGCGTCGGGACTGATAAGGGCATGGTAAGGGACAGAAACGAGGATTGCCATGCAGTCATTGATTGCAAGGACAAAGGCTATATGGTTTTTGCCGTGGCCGATGGCATGGGCGGAATGGACTTTGGCGACGTTGCCAGTAAAATGGCGATCGAGGTTCTGGAGAAAACTTTCGGCGGGTGCCCGGATACAGGCGGATTGGATCCCGGCATGAATAAAATACTCGTAGACATGTTCAACGGGATCAATCTTGAGATAATCAACAAGTGCGTAGAGATAAAATCCGTATCAGGGATGGGAACGACGCTTTCACTGTGTGTTTTGTCAGATGGAAAGGCATATGTGGGGCATATCGGCGATTCAAGGGTTTATTCGGCGGGGAATGACCGGATCGTACAGCAGACAAAGGACCACTCCTATGTGGAGGAGCTTATTGATTGCGGAAGGATTACAAGGGAACAGGCCAGATACCACCCGAACCGCAATATTATAACCAGGGCGCTTGGACTTGACAGGGACATCGATGTGGACTTTTTTGAATTTGATGCAGCGGCGGGGGACATTATAATGCTGTGCACGGACGGGCTGACCAACGCCGTCGAGGACTGCGAGATACTTGAAATATTAATGAATTCGGCGGATCCCGGCCAAGCGGTGCAAAAGCTGATTGACAAGGCAAATGAACGGGGCGGCAGGGATAATATAACCGTGCAGCTTATTTATATGGAAGAATAACCGGAGGAACATATGGAGAATACCATTCTCAACGACAGGTACGAGCTTATTGAACTCATCGGGACCGGCGGGATGGGTCATGTTTATAAAGCCAAGGATAACAAGCTTGACAGGACGGTGGCGGTCAAGATCCTAAAGGAAGAATTCCTCGAGGATGAGGAATTCGTCGAAAGATTCCATGCCGAGGCGCAGGCGGCGGCAAAGCTTTCCCATACCAATATTGTAGCGGTATATGATGTCGGGGTCGACATGGATATGCATTTCATCGTAATGGAGCTTATTGAGGGAGTCATTCTGAGCGACTACGTGAAACGAATGGAAAAGCTTGATTACACCGAGGCCCTGTCCATAGCGATGCAGATATCAAAGGCGCTGGCCCATGCGCATAAGAATGGAATAGTTCACCGGGACATAAAACCGCACAATGTGCTGCTATCCAAGGACGGCGTGGCAAAGGTCGCGGATTTTGGAATAGCCAAGGCTACAACCGCAAGGACATTCACACTGAGCGGTAAAACAGTCGGTTCAGTACATTATTTTTCGCCTGAGCAAGCGCGCGGAGGTTATGTTGATTCACGGGCTGATATATATTCGCTTGGCGTGGTGCTTTACGAAATGCTTACGGGAAGGCCCCCTTTCGACGGGGAGACGCCTGTTGTGGTTGCAGTCAAGCACCTTCAGGAAAAAATGACGGAGCCAATAATACTAAACCCTGAAATACCCGAAAGCGTCAACAAGATAGTAGTGAAGGCAATGGCAAAAAGCGCGGACGACAGGTATCAGTCGGCGGGCGAATTGCTGGGTGAAATGGAAGCCGCAATGGCCGGCAAGGAACTTCCATCTGAGTTCAACCTGTCTCTCGATTTCATTGAAGGAACCGCGAATGCCTACGATTCAACGGATGCGACAAAAGATTTCGTACTGGCAACGAATACAAAAGATAAAAGAGAGGAGTATGATGTACCCTTGGCAAAATATAAAAAGAGACATGTTCTTTCCACTACAATTGCCGTGCTTTCAGCCATGGTTCTTATTATTTTCATTGCATATTACGGAATAACGGAGCTTATGACGACGGTGATTCCCGATCCGGAGGAATATATAGTGGAAGACTACAGGGGAATGGATTACGAGGAAGTAAAGAGCAAGCTGGAGTCTGAATTCAGGATAATCGTTGAAAAGCATGAGGTTTATGACGATAATACAAAGGCCGGCATCATCATTGCGCAGGATAAGGAGCAGGGGATTGTCTTCAAGGAAATGGCTGCAAACAAAATCAGGCTGACCGTAAGCCTTGGGCCTGAGGAGATTGAAATCTCCAGGTTCGAAGGCCTTGAATACAGGATAGTGGAGCGCACCCTGATAGACCTGGGCCTCGTTCCGGTCCAGATTGATATTATAAATGAAAATATTGCAAAGGGGCAGGTAATCAGAACCGATCCCCCGGAAGGCATGACTGCCAGGCCGGGAGAAAGCGTATCGGTTTATGTCAGCCTGGGACCGGAGCTTAAGGAAGTTACGGTTCCAAGTTTCATGGGAATGACACTGAATCAAGTCAAGGAACTGCTTGCCGATCTTAATCTCAGGCTGGGAGGATATGTTCCTGACGTCCTTACCGAAGAATCGGTTGTAATCGAGCACATACCCGCGGAAGGGGCAAAGGTTTTTGAAGGCGACAAGATTGAGTACAAGTTTGCGGTCCCGGCGAGCAATCTGCTTGTTCCATATACAATCATGCCTGGAAATCTTGAAATTCAGGCGGAACCGATCAAGGTCCTGATTGAATCAACCCCGTCCAGCACGGGGACAACTTCAATCGCTTACTCGGAGTCGCACATGAAGGATAGCTTCCCTATAACGGTGTATATAGAGATTCCCGAGGGCGGGCAAACAATAGTAAGGGTTCTGCTTAACAACATACTGAATTTTGAAACGGTTTTATTCTATGAGGATTACAAGGATATGGAAGGTGTTCAGGTCATAGGAGCAACCCCGGTACCGGTTGAACCGTCCCCCGGGGAATGATAAAATAAAATGTTTGCGGGACGACCATACCGGTTTTGGCGGATGGTATCAAAGGCGGGAGGGTGATTTATTGCCGAAAGGTTTGATTCTGAGCGGAATCGGCGGGCTGTACAGCGTCAGGAGTGCCTCAGCAACCTACGCTTGCCGGGCAAGGGGTCTTTTCAGGAATTCCGGTATCACCCCTCTTCCGGGCGATCATGTGGATTTTACAATAACCGATGAGAAGCAAAAAGAGGGATACCTTCAGTCAATACATGACAGGAAAAACCTTTTGGTCAGGCCGGCAGTTGCCAATGTGAGCCTGGCTTTCGTTGTGATTTCCATTACGGATCCACAACCCGACCTCTATCTTGCGGACAAGTTGCTCTGTATTTTTGAAAGCAAGGGCATCGAGTCTGTAATTTGTATAAACAAATCCGATCTTGCCGATGAGGAAGAAATATATTCACTGGCATCCCAGTATGAAAAGGCCGGCTACACCATTGCATTTACAAATGCCAGGTCAGGGGAAGGAATAGATGGATTGAGAAAATTTTTCAAGGACAAGGTATGCGTTTTCGCAGGACAATCAGGAGTCGGTAAGTCAACCATACTTAACAAATTCATCGGCAGCCAGGTCATGGAAACGGGAAGCCTCAGCGCCAGGGCGGGAAGAGGGAAGCATACCACGAGGCACGCGCAGTTCGTCGAGTCGGACGGAGGATTCATAGTGGATACCCCCGGCTTTTCCAGTCTTGACGCAGGACTATTGGAACCTGAGGATTTAAAGAACCTGTACAGGGAATTCGTCGGTTTATCCGATGAATGCCGCTTCAATGGCTGCAGGCACATCAATGAGCCTGACTGCGCGGTGAGAAAGGCGGCCTCCGAAGGGAGGATATCCGGATACAGGCTTGAAAGATATGTTAAAATATATTCGCAGGCCAAGGAGGCCGAAATAAAGACGAGGGGGTACTGAATTGATTAAAATAGCGCCATCAATACTTGCATCCGATTTTTCAAGGCTCGCCGCTGAAATATCCATGGTGGAGAATGACGGGGCGGATTATATACATGTGGATGTCATGGACGGCAGGTTTGTACCGAACATAACCATCGGCCAGCCTGTGGTTGCCGCCATCAGGAAAATTACAAAGCTTCCCCTGGACGTGCATCTTATGATAGAGGATCCGGACCGGCACATAGAGTCTTTTGTCGAAGCGGGCGCCGATATTATCTGCATTCATCAGGAAGCCGGCATTCATCTGGAAAGAAGCATTCAATTTATCAGGTCGCTTGGAGCCAAGGCTGCTGTTTCACTCAACCCCGCAACTGACGTAAATACTTTGAAGTATGTCCTGCCGGAGCTTGACATGGTTTTGATAATGAGCGTCAACCCGGGATTCGGGGGACAGGAGTTCATCGGATTCAGCATTGAAAAAATAAAGGAGCTCAGGGCCATGGCGGACAGGCTTAACCCGGGCATGGACATCGAGGTCGACGGCGGCATAAACATGGACAATATCCGGGAGGTGGTCAAGGCTGGGGCAAATGTAATAGTTGCCGGGTCAGGCATTTACGGCGATGGAAACCCGGCGACCGCGGTATCCCTGATGAGAAGGATGGCAGGCGGATGAAAGCGGTGGTGATTTCGGGCGGACAAAGAATCGAAAAAGAGAGGGCGCTTGAAATCACAAGGGACGCAGATTTCATCGTATGCGCCGACAAGGGCGCGGAGTATGCCTTTTTCTATGGCATCAGGCCTCACTTGATAGTCGGGGACATGGATTCGGTCGACAAAAGCTACATTGAGCTTCCGGACAGTCCTGCAGTGATAGTATCGCCCAGGGAAAAGGACCTGACGGACACCCACCTGGCTGTCATCAAGGCGTTGGAGGCTGGTGCGGATGATATAACATTGATTTGCGCCACAGGCTTGAGAAGCGACCATGGGCTTGCCAATATACGGCTGCTGCTCTTAATAAATGAATGCGGGGCCACGGGCAGGATTGTCGACGACATCAATACGATAATGCTTTGCGACCGTGAAACCATATTCGAGGGGAAAAGCGGACTGACCGTTTCCCTTCTTGCGGCATCGGACAGGGTGGAGGGAATAACCCTCAGGGGATTCAAATACCCTCTCAAAGACAAAACCGCCAAAATGGCGTGGACTACGGGCATCAGCAACGAAATAGTTTCGGACCGCGCCAGCATCAATATTAAAAGCGGGATGCTGCTGGTATTTGTCATTCATGAATGAAAAATGCAAAGGCCGGCCATTCGGATAACCGGCTGGCAATGTATGATTTTGTCAATCGCGGATGCATTTGACAATTATTCAGAGGTATGTATGATTCAGAATTGCGCAGGCTGCAGGCTTATGAAGCCTTGTGTTATAATCAATTAAAAAAACCGGGGGTGGGTCGGATGTTTTCAGATAAGATAATCGCGGATTTAAAAAGCGCTTCATTCATACGCGCCATGTTTGAACAGGGCAACAGGCTGAGGCAGATTTATGGCGATGAAAATGTCTATGATTTTAGCATCGGCAATCCGGAAATCGAGCCGCCGGAGGAAGTCATAAATGCAATCCGGGAAATAGCTTCAAGCCGGGAGTACGGAACGCACAGATATATGTCGAATGCAGGCTATCTGTTTGTCAGGAAAGCAATAGCCGGGAGGCTGTCGCAGGCATATGGAATGGAGGTTCCCGCGGAAAACATCTGCATGACCTGCGGGGCGGCGGCGGGACTCAATGTTGTTTTCAAGTCGATTCTGAATCCCGGCGAGGAAGCCATAATGTTCGCTCCATATTTCGCCGAATATAAATTCTACATCGGCAATGCGGGCGGAGTGCCGGCCATTGTGGAAACCGATGAAAACTTCCAAATAGATGCGGCTGCTTTCAGGGCGGCTATAAAACCCGGAACAAAGGCCGTGCTGATAAATTCCCCGAACAATCCGACGGGTGTAATCTACAAGGATGAAATCCTGGAAAAAATGGCCGGTATAATCAAGGAAAAGGAAAAGGAATACGGAACAGGAATAATCGTGGTCAGCGACGAGCCATACAATGAGATTGTGTATGAGGCTGACAGGCTCCCTGTTGTTTTCAGGATATTTGAAAATGCAATAGTAGTAAACTCGTACAGCAAATCGCTTGCCTTGCCCGGTGAGAGGATAGGCTATGTTGCCGTCAGCCCGAAACTGAAGCAAAACGGGCTTCTTATGGAGGCAATCGTATTCAACAACAGGACTCTTGGTTTTGTCAACGCCCCGGCGATAGTGCAAAGGATTGTGGCAAAGGCGATTGATGCGGCCGTCGATCCCGGCATATACAGGGAAAGAAGGGATATATTGTACAATCATCTGACTTCCCTGGGGTTCCAATGCCAAAAGCCGGAGGGTGCGTTCTATTTGTTCGTAAAATCACCGGTGGAAAATGAAATGGATTTCGTTGAGACGGCCCTTAGAAATAATGTGCTCGTGGTTCCGGGCAGGGGATTCGGCCGGGCCGGTTATTTCAGGATAGCGTTTTGCGTGGGACTGGACACGATAAAGGGTTCCTTGAAGGCATTTGAAAAAATCGCCGCGGAATATTTCAACTAAAAGCCGTGTCGGAACGGAGGCCGGGTTGGTGGGAAAAAGAAAAACCATCGGAATCATCATAATAGCGATTGCAGCGGGAATGGTCGGCTACGGCATTTTCAGGGATGAGATCACTGATGTTTTTAATAAAGCAATCAGAATCTGCCTGGAATGCATAGGCATTGGGTGGATATTATGAGGAGGAAGATCATACAGGCGGTCTCGGCTATTGTTTCAAATTCCTATATCCCCGGATTTTTGAAGGGAACCATTTACCAGGGAAAGCTGAAGAGCATTTGCGTGCCGGGCCTGAACTGCTATTCGTGCCCCGGGGCCATCGGGTCATGTCCCATCGGGTCGCTGCAGGCTGTGCTTGGCAGCTGGAAGTACCGGTTTTCATATTATGTCCTTGGCCTGATACTGCTTTTCGGAGGCTTTCTTGGCAGATGGATATGCGGCTGGATCTGTCCTTTTGGATTGTTTCAGGAATTGCTTTATAAAATTCCCGTAAAAAAAATCAAGCTTAAGGGAAACTGGCGGAAACTGTCCTGGGTCAAATACCCGGTGCTGCTGATGTTTGTAATAATACTTCCGCTTTTTGTCGTAAACATCGCGGGCCTGGGCAGCCCGGCCTTTTGCAAATATATATGCCCGGCAGGCACCCTTGAAGGTGCGCTTCCCCTCATGATAGCCGACCCCGGGCTTTTGGATAATGCCGGGGCGTTGTTTGTCCTCAAGGCATCCATAGCGATCGCAGTGGTGGCGGTGTCCATGGTATTGTTCAGGCCTTTTTGCAGAATATTGTGTCCGCTTGGCGCGATCTATGGCTGGATGAACAAGGTTTCACTTTATCAGATGGAAGTGGATACGGGCAAATGCATTGAATGCGGCAGATGCACCCTGCAGTGCAAGCTTGATGTCGAGATTTACAAGAACCCGGCCTCGGCAGAATGCATAAGGTGCGGGGAATGCAAGACGGTTTGTCCCACGGGCGCTATCTCAAGCGAAATAAGATTCAGGAAAAAGGAAGAAGTGCATGGAAGGATTGAAAGAACGAATTAGGAGGTTGATGCAATGAGTCTGATTCTTTTTGCAGTGATTTTTGTATTCCTGTGGCTGGTGGTGGAAATTGTTTCCATACTTTTCAAGAGTACCGGGATGGATTTATACAAGGCCCGCTTCCAGACGATATCCATATTGACGCACACGGGTTTCACCACAAGGGAATCCGAGCTCATAACCCAGCATCCCGCAAGAAGAAAAATAGCCAGCGGGCTTATGGTCGTGAGCTATCTTACACAGATAACACTTATTTCTGTCTTGATCAATGTGCTGATATCGGATACCAATGCGATGCTTAGCGTCGGTGTGATTCTGTTCGTGCTTCTGGTCTTTATATTCCTCATAACGAGAACGAGATTCCTCTCTTCGAGATTCAATAGTTTTGTGGAAAGGATAGTGGAAAAGAGAATAAATAAATCCACGAAGAAGAACCCCATGTCCCAGGTTATGAAGATCAGCCCGGAATTCGGCATTTATGAGATAGTCGTAGGCGAAGACGGGGGGCTTGCAGGGAAGACACTGATGGAGTCGCATCTTAAGGAAGCATATGTGCAGGTTCTCAAGGTGGACAAGGGAAGCGAGACAATCAATTTCCCCCATTCCAGCCTTATGCTCAGGGTAGGCGATAAGCTTGTTGTGTATGGGAAGATAAAGTCTATAAAGGACATTATAGTCAACCAGTGACTTTGGGGTTCTATTTTGCCCGAAGCTTCAAAACAAGTCCTTCATCGGGTGTTGCGTATGCGCTGAAATATACAGAATAGTTGACCATGCCGGGCTTTGCTTTGTTTGGCTTCCTTATGTTCTTGATTTCAGAATAGTCAACCGCGGTCTGGCCGCTTTTCCCGGCCCTGCTGTGATAGGCCGCGATTACGGCTGCCTCGCTGATGGTTTTGTCGGGGAAAAGCTCCTCCCTCTTATCCTTTTTTCTAATTATCACATGGGAGCCGGGCGTCCCCTTGGCATGAAGCCACAGGTCCCTCGAATTGGCGAATTTGAAGGTCAGATAGTCATTTTCAAGATTGTTTCTTCCGACGAATATTTCGTATCCTTCTGAGGAAATGTATCTGATTGGCCTGAAACCCGTTTCCTTTTCCTTCTTTGTGAACTTGGGGTGCTTTTTCTTTATATAACCCTGTTCCGACAATTCCTTGCGTATCTGCTCCACTTCATCCGCATGCGCGCAAACAGCAAGGCTGTGCTCGACGCTTTCAAGGTATTCGAGTTCCGCAACGGCATCGTCCATCTGTATCCTTGCGTTGACAAGGGCGCTCTTTGCCTTTTTGTATTTTTTAAAATACCTCCCTGCGTTTGCCGGGGCGTCCTTGTTGGGATCCAGTGCGATGGTCGTGTATTCGCCGGTGTAATAATTCAAAAGCTCAACCTTGTCGCTGTTGACAGGTATCCGGTGAATATTGGAGGTGATCAGTTCGCCGGCAATCCTGAATTCGTCAACGGAACCGGCATTGTCTGCAATATTGGCATGTATGGCGATTTTCTTGCGGCAGCGTTCGATATTCCTTGAAATCGCCTTTTTCAGCTCGGTCTTGCTGTAATTTGTTCCCGGGACTTCGCCCTTTTTCGAATAATAAAAGTCAATGGCCTCGCTCAGCCGGGAGAACTCCCTGACATCAGGAAACTGAGCAAGGCGAAATGCATGAAAATCAACCGGCATTCCCTTTTCACCCAAAACCACGCAAGGCGAAATATTATGGGTCCTTATATCAAGAAGCATATCGCCAAGGATGTTATTGAAAGAATCCCTTTCCATTTCAGAGAGATTCATGACTGATTTCCCGGGATCGATTTTGCTCCTTTTGCAAATTTCCCTGCAAAGGACCGGCGAGAACCCTGTCAGTTTGCCCAGGATGGCTTTTTCGAGGGGAGTGCCGGACTGGTCAAGGATGTCGCCGGGCGTCGCTGAATCAGGCGAAAGTTTTCCCTGTGAAGGAATAAAGACATAATCCCGTGCGGGCATGACCTCGCGGACGCTGCTTACCGAGGAATCTATATGCCTGAGTGCGTCAAGGATTTTGCCGGATGAATTCATAAGGATCAAATTGCAGTTGCGCCCGGTTAATTCGACCATGAGGGTTTTGTTCTGCATATCGCCCAAGTCGCTTTTCGATTCAATCAACAAAGACAGGTACCTTTCATAACCATAATCATTGACATCCCTGATGAATCCCCCTGAAATATGTTTTCTCATGAACATGCAGAAATTCGGGGGGGACGGAGGATTGACGGACCCCGCTTCTGTGAGGAATATGCCCGGATGGGACGGGTTCAGGGAAATCCTGAGCCTGCGGGTGACCCCGTAATTATGAAGGCTCAGCACAACCTCGTCCTTTTCAGGCATGAATATTTTGTCAATCCTGGATCCTGTTATTTCTTTTTTCAGTTCAATTGCAAGGGCATTGACTGTAATACCGTCGAATGGCATCAGACATCCACCTTTATCTTTCTCATCATTATGCTTTTTCTCGGCATACCGTCAGGCCCCGGGTAATTGAAGTCTGAATATACAATCATCGCGGCGTCATGGCCAATCGCGGCAAGGGCGCAGTATGAGCAGGTATCCTTCTGGTACTCCATGGGTTCTACCACGGCAATCCTTTCATGCCAGGCGCCTTCATGGAAAGGCCTTATGAACAGGCCGGGCCTTCCGTAACCCGCCAGCACCACCCCATTGCCGAGCCGTACTGTCTGGGGCCACACACCCCTGTCGTCAAAATATTCCGGATCTGTCCATTTGGCCCCGCCGTCGTGCGTCCAGGTTATGTACATCGGCCCGATGCCGGTTCCGTCGGTAGTGCGGTGAAGTGAAAACGCCGTATTGCCGTCAAGGAAGCATATGTCGGGTTCACCGAAACCATAGCGTTTGGCGGCGCCGGGATCCCTTGCGGAGTCATAAGCGTAGGGAACCATGCTTACAAACCTGAAGGACCTGCCGGAGTCCGTGCTTTTCAAATACCATGATGCGGAATAAGGGCTGATTTTTCCGTCCTTTATGAAATGCTTGTATAAAAGACCCCAGACCGCCCCTTCGGAATCCAGCTTGAAGTGATGGAAATATCCCGTCGGGAAGACACCTTCGGAGGTGTTCATCGTCCATCCGGGAAGTTCAACGGAAATCTCCTCCACCAGCCAGTCCCCGCCGGGTTTTTTGCGCTGTATGTACCAATGCCTGTACATTGGGTCGATATCCCTGTAATCGAAATAATTCCTTATAAATCCATAACTCTCGAATTGTCCCAGTTTTTCCGGCAGGCAAACATCCTTTTCGGGAATTGCCTTCTCCTGATGCGGCCTGATAAGGTCACCGCACGGCAAAAGCAGACCTCCGTTGACGCAATCAGCCCATGTCTCCCCTTTGTCAGCCGTGCAGAGCCATTTCCTTGGATGGCCATATGCCTTTGCACTGTCCGCTGAAACATGGAATTCAAGAAAAATGATGCCGCCTCCATCAAAAATACGGGGAAACTGCCAGGGTCCCCAGTCCCGGATACCGGCGGGGGATTGTGAAAGGATCTTTTCTTTTCCGAGTGTGATTTTCATATTTTGCTCCTATCTCATAGGCTTGGGAATTCCAAGCATCGGTTCGGGCTGGACTCCATGGGCGGGAACCAGGTCGCCGCTTACTGAGAACAGTATGGCGGTATGCATCTCAAACTCCAGCAGTATGAACTTGCCCTCAAGCAAGCCGATGGGGCTGCCGTTCCATATGGGGACAAAAGCGATGTCGTCGCCTGTAAAAGGAACGCAGTTGTCAAAATCAAAGCCGTCATAGGGCAGCCTTGTATTGGGATCCAGAATCCGATATCTAACAAATCCGGTGGGGACGCACAGGTTGAACGAAATATTTCCTCCGTCCACCCTCATCCTTTTCATCTGCAGTCGTGCCCTGAGCCCATAGGATTCCATCCCGGCGAACCCATGTTTCCTGATTTTATAAAACATAAGCTGGTTGTTTCCGTTTTTATTTACAAAATCCGACAGTTCCGATTCCGGGTATGCGGGCTTGAAGCCCCATCCATGGTCGGTTCTTCCGCCTCCGGCGGCAAGTATCCATTCCCTTCCGTCAGGGGACTCGTTCATGTTTGAAATGTATATCGTGGCAAAGCCGAAATCCGGGGGCATCGGGCGATCGACCATCGGTTCATGCGAAACCCTGTTCCAAATGAGTCCGTCATAACTGTAAACAAGGGCGGAGTCAACCTTTCCGGCCATTTTTGTCCAGACCGTGTCATCCTCGTCAGTGTAATAAAGCTGGAGAAAACCAAGCAAATAACCGTTTTCGGGGTAAACCGTCATCCCATAATACTGAGTATATTCGACATCAAATGGATTGGGCGACAGTATTACCCTGGGATCCGTCCAGTTCCTGAGGTCTTCCGAAAGAAGTGTGGTTATCCTCCTGTCTATATGCGCCCCGCGGCATATTATCTGATATTTGCCAAGGACGGGATTGAAGAAAATATTGTTTGACGTATCGGAGGCATGTTCGCTTACCCGGTATTTTGTATCGGTGTTCCAGTTAAGGGCATCCGGGCTGACGGCCACATATCCCCGGCCTTCGCTCGTGTCCTTTTCATTGACCTTCATGACGACGCATTTGTACCTTTCATCCGGGTTGCCGGTGTGATTGTCGCGGTATACTATGTATGCGCCCGTATTGCTGACTGACAAAACCCTGCCGGCGGGGATGAAATTCAATCCGTCGGAACTGACGGCGTAATGGGATTCCCTGTCCCAGTCCTTGCTTCGATCGGGAAGAAAATTGTAATAAAGATAATAAAGGCCTTTTTCCGGAACATAAACCATC
Source organism: Clostridia bacterium (assembly GCA_016935835.1). Classification (GTDB taxonomy): domain Bacteria; phylum Bacillota; class Clostridia; order DUPQ01; family DUPQ01; genus JAFGQE01. The sequence continues at coordinate 44,471 of JAFGQE010000003.1, forward strand.
GATGACCCGACTGTTATACCGTCCTGGGAAAAGACGCCGGCCTTTGCCGGCTTGAAAATTCTTTTCCTGATTCCACGCCTCGAATTTATCATGAAATCATCAAAAAATACATATGTGTTCATAATGCGCCCCCTGACTATAATCATTATAACCGCATAGCAGGGGCTTAACCACATCAATCATTAAAATGCTTCCGCACCCGGCAATAACATGGATGCGGGGAAATCAATGTTAATCAAAATATTTGAACAAAACCCCGGAATGTAATATTAATCCAGTTCAATCAGAATCCGGTTGAGATTTCATGTATCTTCCACTCGCCGCCATATTTCATCAGCGTAAAGAACCGTGTGTTTTCGCCAGGTTCCCATCCGAACTGCTGATAATCGCCTGATTCCGGAACCTGCATTTTCACCTTGTAGCGCTGGATTTCATCGGTCCAGTTTTCCTCATCGGTTTCTGAAAATCCGGTCAGGACAAACTTTACTCCCCTTATTGAATCAAAACTGTCCGCCCACATATCCCTTGAGTTTTTATCAGGGGCCGCAGCATCATCCATCATTCCTATGGCATCTTCAGTTTTACCTTCATTTATCAGTGTTAGGAATTTTTTAAGAGTCAGGTCCTGATCCTGCATCCAGGCCATATGGGAAAGATCCGTACCCTTGACCACAAGATTCTCCTGGCTAATGGTGTCATTGTCGTTATTTCTGTATTTGACCTCGGCAAATTTACCCGTTGCGGCATTCACATAATAGAAATGCCTTTCGTACTCGCCGTTTCCGAGTGGAACCCTATATGTAAAACCCCAGTATGGAAAATCATTATCATAATAACCGCTGACCTCATACCCTGCGTTGACGGGTATCAATCCGGTTATTCCTCCGTTTTCAATGACTTCCTTGGCGGCTTCCGCCATGGACATGAGGGGCCTGTCCTTTGGCAGGGATTGGTCCAGAGTGAAATTATTCTTGTCATCAACGAGCGTTCTTGAAATCTCATTCCCGAAAATATATACATATATAAGCTTGCCGGCTTTCGGGCTCACGAAATCCACCGTCCAGGAGTGGCATGAATCGGTGTTGGTCCAGTCGTAATGCAACGCCGTGCCAATACCGTTGATCATGCTCCAAAGAACCGCGTCGTCGTATAGTTTCACCGCCTCGGCATATGCCATGGCGGCGGCATCGAGCGAAGTTATATAATTGACGTCTTCTAATGCTTCCGATTGGCCCGGGGTGTTCGGACCCTTGGTTCCTGCCGGTGTGGGTGTCCCGGGTGCAATTGTGCCGCCGCCTGGTTCTTCCGCGCCCCCGCTTCCGCAGCCGGCAAACAGTAAAGCAAAGACAGACAACATCATGATTATGCAAAAGACAGAAGATTTGTGTTTCATATAAACCCCCTGATTATTGAATTACATTTCCAATATATCACAATCAAAACATAAAATGAACCATGGAGCCGGCAGTACGATGCGAAAAACAAACATTCAGTAAGCAATGGGCTGCCCGTACCCGCGAATTTAAAACAGGAGAATTGAATCCGGCGCCATGTGATTATATCCGGCATCCGCGGGTATAATAGGTAATATGAAAAATAACAAAAAACCAATCGAATCAGGTGATTTTATGGATGAGATGAACTTTAATGGAAAGTCTGGCGTTGCGCTTTTCATAACCGATGATTGCCCGCCCTGTGAGGCGGTGGTTCCTGTTCACGATAAGTTTTCCAAGATTTACGGAAAGGATATCAATTTCGTCACCGTAAATATAAAGGAGAAACCGGACCTGGCTGAAAAATACAAGATAAGAAGCATGCCGACGCTTATGTTCATGAAGGACGGCAATGAGGCCTGCTCAAGGCTTGGGGGATATATAGAAACCGACGAATTCAAGGGCAGGATTGAAAATGTGCTTGGGGGCAAATGCCCTGAAATGAGCAGGCAGAAGGTTACGGCAGATGTCATAATACTTGGCGCCGGACCCGCCGGGCTTTCGGCGGCGATATATACGGCAAGATCGAAATTGTATACTGTTGTAATCGACAGGGCGCTTCCGGGCGGACAGGTGGCGACAACATACACTGTGGAAAACTATGCGGGCACGGACGGCCCGATAGAGGGACCGGCACTGATGGAGAATATGGTGAGGCAGGCTGAATCCTTCGGCGCGGAAATATTTGAGCTCAAGGAAGTCACCGGGATTGATTTCAGCGGAAGGATCAGGCATGTGTCGACCGAGGACACGGATTATTATGCAAAGGCGGTAATCATAGCAACAGGGGCGCAGCCCAGGCATCTTGCCGTTGACAGGGCGGATGAGCTGCAGGGTAAGGGAGTGCATTATTGCGCCACATGCGACGGCGCCTTGTATCAAGGAGCTGAGATCCTGGTTGTCGGAGGAGGCAATTCCGCAGTGGAGGAAGCCGTGAACCTTGCAAAGTTCGCATCAGGGATTACCCTGGTCAACCTGCATGATTCATTTACGGCAACAAAGGCCGGACAGAATGCGCTGTTTCGGAATAAAAGGATAAATGTAGCCTGGAATTCAGAAATTGTGGAGCTTATCGGTGAAAACTTCCTGGAGAAAGTTGTGATCAAGAACAGGAAGTCAGGCAAAAGGAAGACCATTGCCGCCGAGGGAATATTCACATTCATCGGAATGGTTCCCCGAACGGAACTTTTCAAAGATTCTGTTGATATGGATGAAAAAGGGTATATATTAACAGACGAGAATATGGAGACCAGCATCCCGGGAGTTTATGCATGCGGGGATGTGCGAAGGAAAAATATAAGGCAGATCGCGAATGCGGTCGGAGATGGAGCAATCGCTGCAATATTTGCCGAGAAATACATATCTTCATTGGAAGATTAAGAAGAAGGAGAGAGAAAATGGTAAAAGTTTATTCAACGCCCACATGCCCCTATTGTAAAATGGCAAAGAAGTTCCTGGCGGAAAATGAAGTGCAGTTCGAGGACATTGATGTTTCAAAGGACCGCGACCAGGCAATGGAGATGATCAGCAAGTCAGGTCAGAGGGGGGTTCCGGTAATAGACTTCAACGGCGAAATCATTATCGGTTTTGACAAGCCCAGGCTCGAACACCTTATAGTATAGGGACTTCCGGCGGGATACCGGTACCTGCCGTTGAAATGTGCGCGTTCAGCCTGGCTGCGCCTCATATGACATGCCGGGCACGTTTATCAGCAAAAACAGACAATTCAACATTGGATAAAAAAAGCGGTCCTTCCGGACCGTTTTTGGAGCCGCTAATCGGATTCGAACCGATGACCCCTTCCTTACCATGGAAGTGCTCTACCTACTGAGCTATAGCGGCGCAATTTGCGATTTGTATTTTAACATAACATGATGAGTTAGTCCATTAAATTTTTCATATGGACATACCGGCGGCGATTCCCGAAATTTTCCGCCGTATTCTTTGCAGGGCATTGTCTATCGATTTCGCCGGCTTGTCCATCAATAAGGATATTCTCCTGTAGTCCTCGCCTTTGAGATACATCAGCAGCACCTGGTTTTCCAGCTTGCTGAGGCTTTCCTTTATTTTATTCATTAGAAGCCCGGTTGTTTCCTTGCTGATTATGAAGTCCTCGGGGCTGCTGTTTCCATACTGATAAAGAATATCGGCAAGCGTCCGGTCGTCCCCTTCATCGACCGGTTTGCTCAAGGATACATATGAATTGAGCGGCTGGTGCTTTTGCCGTGTAGCGGCCTTTACCGCGGTCAGGATCTGCCTTGTTATACAAAGTTCGGCAAAAGCTGGGAAACAAGGGGTTATTGTACTGTCAAAGTCCATGATCGCTTTATAAAGCCCTATCATTCCCTCCTGCATAATATCCTCGCTATCTGCCCCGATAAGAAAATAAGACCTTGATTTTGCCCTCGCAAGCGACAGGTATTTATACATGACATACTCCATCGCGCGTTCATCATTGTTTTTTGCAAGGGCAATTACATCATTTTCTTTCATTGAATCATAGTCGTTGGTCATTTTATCCACGGATTGCCTTTCATATTTCAAACTACAGGTATTTATGCTGATTTTCAAATACATCAAGCATTGCGGCTATATTCCCGGCAGGGACGTCATATGGCACCGCATGGGTCGGCGAGGCTATGTAGCCTCCGCCGGGGCCAAGGGTCTTCATTATCGAGATTGTTTTTTGACGGACGCCATCCGGGGTCTCGAACGGCAGCATTGACTGCGTGCTTATGGCGCCCCAGAAGCTCAGGTCATTTCCCAATTCGGATTTAACCCGGGCAATGTCATAGATTTCGGGTTGGAAGGTCTGATAGCAGTGGAGCCCGCATTCAATGACATCAGGAAGGACTTCACTGATATCCCCGCATGAATGCTGCATGACGAACTTGCCGCTTTTCCTGACCGCGGAATAAGCTCTTTTAAGCCGGGGCTTGATAAATTCACGCCACATGGCCGGCCCCATTATCAGACCTCTCTGCTGGCCCCAGTCGTCGCCGAAGCAGACCCCGTCCACATCATATGAGGCCGCAAACTCGACGAGGGAGATATTGAAACCGCATATCCTGTCAAGAAGCCCGTGCACGAAATCCGGGTGCATTATCATGTCCATGAGGAGATTTTCCATTCCTCTCAATGTCCAGGCCCTTTCAAATAGCGAGAAGCCGATATTGAACACCTTGAAAACATCCTTGTTTGATTCGGAAAACCGGACTAGCCTCGAGCCAAGCTCATTAAAATCAATTTCTGGAAGGTCGAATCCGAATGCATCGGGTTCCTCTATGACGTGGTTTTCAACAATGCCGATATCCTTGTCGGGTCCGCTCCGGTTCCAGACGACGCCCCACTGGTCCATGAAATGTCCGGGTGCGTATTCAAGCTCTGTGTGGGGCATGGAGTAATCGATCACTTTCAGATGGTTGTTTATCTTGTCCTCGAAATTATTATCACCGAAATACGCGGCCATTTTCTGCCATTGGGGAATCGTAAACGAAACCTCGAATGGAATCCGGTCCGGCTCAATGTGGTTGAGGGAATTCACGACGCGTTGTTTTTTGTTCATAGATCCTCCGTTTTGATGGCTGTGGCCAGCCGGTTGCAGTAATAAGTATACCGCATTTCCATCCGTCGATAAACCATGCGGACTCATGGGATTCGAATTAATCGAAAAAATTCGAAAAATGGAATTCCCATGGAACAAAAAAAGGCCCCTGTCGTTTAATTGATATGCTTGGTAAGGAGGTTCGTTCCATGAACAGGAAAAAGTGGATAGTAGTATTGGTAATCGCATTTTTATTGACGGCAATCGGTGCAGGTGTTGCAATCGGAATGACGAATATAAAAAAGACTTCCGATGAATTCACAATCAAACCCGGCCAGCTGATTGATATAAAGCTTGAAGAGAACCCATCTACAGGTTACAGCTGGTCAGTCTCCATTTCAAACAATGATGTTGTTGAAGTGGCAAGGGATTACTTTGCTGAAGGCCTTCCGATCATAGGCGGCGGAGGAGAGCACATCTGGAAGATCAAAGGACTGGAAAAAGGAGTTGCCACGCTTACTTTTTCATACAGCAGGTCCTGGGAAGAGAACAGAACAATTGAAGAAAAGACTTTTACCATAAGGGTAAAATGATTTCCTTCCATCTTTGAAAAGCACCCTTGGCGGTGCTTTTTTTTTGCATTTGATTGCAGTTTGTCCCGCCCGGGATATAGAGGCTGATACCGGCCGGGATCAAACTGGCCCAGCCGCGGCAATTGCCATAATATTACATATATAATATAATGTTTAGGCGGTCTGAAAATAGGAAGGAACCCTTGTATATGGAAAAGACTATCGGATTCGACAATATTGACCATGTCATGAATTTGTTCGGAAGCCAGGATGAGAATGCAAAGGCAATCGAAAGCATACTTGCGGTAAGCATTGTGCCCAGAGGAACAGATATTAAGATAATAGGCGAAGAAAGCCAGGTCGAAAAGACCCTTGAGCTCATAGACAAGCTCATGCGGATAGCGCGGGACGGAGACGAGATAACAAAGCAGAACACGGTTTACCTCGCAAACCTCATAGCCGAAGGGGCCATGGGGGACGGTGAATACCCGGCTGATTATGTCTGCCTGAATGCAAACGGCAAACCAATCAAGTCAAAGACGTTCGGGCAGAAAAAATATGTGGAGAACATAAAGAAGAACGACATTGTCTTTTGCATAGGCCCTGCCGGAACCGGCAAGACGTTCCTTGCGGTGGCAATGGCGGTAACTGCTTTCAGGGCGGACAAGGTGAACAGGATAATCCTGACGAGACCGGCGGTCGAGGCGGGTGAAAAGCTGGGCTTTTTACCAGGGGATCTCCAGAGCAAGATCGACCCTTACCTGCGCCCCCTGTATGATTCGCTTTATGAAATAATGGGACCGGAGGCATTTTACAGGAACAGGGAAAAAGGACTGATTGAAATTGTTCCGCTGGCATATATGAGGGGACGGACCCTTGATGATTCATTCATCATACTTGATGAGGCGCAGAACACGACGAAGGAACAGATGAAGATGTTCCTCACCAGGATGGGGTTCAATTCAAAGGTAATAGTCACCGGGGATGTAACCCAGATAGATTTGCCCAGCGACAAGAAGTCGGGTCTCAGGGAATCCGAGAACATACTCAAGAATATCAAGGGAATTGCCTTTTCCTACCTGACCGAAAGGGATGTCGTAAGGCACGAGCTTGTGCAAAAAATAATTAAGGCATATGATAAATATGAAAACGGCCGGGTAAAGAAAGGTTGAAATGAAGATATTGAGGAAGATATTCACTAGGAACAATATCCTGGCGGGCCTGATAATCTTCGCGACGCTGGCATTGCTTGCCGCAAGTGCATACTTCAAGGTAATGCCCCTTGCCGCGGCTGTCGCCGAAGACGGGACGGCGCACAAGGACCTGTATGCCCCATATGATTTTTATGACAAGGCCGGAACCGAGGCGCTTGCTGAAAAGGCCGCGGAAGAAACAGATCCCGTACTGATAACGCGCCACGATACGACATTCTCCGCCTTCGAGGATCTTGCGTTGTTTTTTGATGATACCGATGGATTCAGGCTTGACATTGCGGCTTATCAGGGCGGGGACCGCAATGTATACCTTGACAATAAAATCAGCGCATACATAATCATGTGCGACAATAATAATATAAAGGCAAAATACAATACGGCAAGGAAGATCCTTTCTTCAATAAGCAATTCCGAATATGCGAATTTTAAATCAGTGATAACCCAGAATTTTTCATCCATGCAGAACCGGGATGTATTCGATGAGAATCGCGCCATGCTGCTTGAGAAATTCAAGGAGGACACCAGGTACTCTATAATCGACCAGGACCTGAACGAGCTGGGCAACGGCATTGCCGCGGCATTTCTGAGAACGAACAGCATCATAAATGTGGAGGAGACCGCCTTGTTGAGGGAGGCTGCAAGAAAGGATGTTCTTGAAAACAAACGGATTTTCATCACGGAGGGAAGCCTTATCATTGCCAAGGGCGAAAAGGCGGACCAAGATACACTCCGTATAATCAATTCAATGGATTTATCAGGAGAAAAGGACTTCAATCCCAGGCTCATTCTCGGAATCTCCGGATTGCTTTTGATAATGCTCGTCCCTGTCTTTATATTCAAAGCGCTTTTTTCCAATAAAAAGAAATATACAAAGAGGCATATTCTAGTGGTGGGTGTTTTGGAAATCCTGCTCTTTTCATTTGTTTTTCTTATCCCGAACAGTTTCCGCCTGTATATTCCGGTATTTTTCCTGCCGATGCTCATTGCGATATTGGTTGATGAAAACATGGCTATCATCATCGGGGCCGTGACGGCGGTTTTTCTTGGATTCATATATAAAGCCGACTCGACTTATCTGGCAATTCTGATTGGCAGCGGAACGCTGTCGGCGTATTTTGCGAAGAAGACCAGCGTCAGGATGCATCTTCTTGCCTCCGGCCTGGTGATCGGCATATCCGCGGCGGCGATATTGTTTCTTTCCACGCTGGCGGCTAACGGAAGCATTGCGGACATAGTCAATGACCTGGCCGCATTGCTGGCGAGCGGAATGATTTCCGTCATACTGGTGCTTGGACTTCTGCCTTTGTTCGAAAGTGTTTTCAATATAGTGACGCCGTTCAAGCTGATGGAACTTGCGAATCCTGCGCGGCCATTGCTGAAAAGGCTCCTGATTGAGGCCCCGGGAACTTACCATCACAGCCTTATGGTCGGCAACCTGGCTGAGGAAGCGGCCAATGAGATAGGGGCGAACGGGTTGCTTGCGAGGGTCGGGGCCTACTACCACGACATAGGGAAAATGAGCAAGCCGATGTTTTATAAGGAAAACCAGGGTTCCGAGGAAAATCCCCATAACAGCATGAAGCCGGAGCTAAGCAAGCTGGTCATCACAAACCATACGAAGGAAGGCGACGAGATAGCCCGCAAGTACAAGCTGCCGCATGCAATACGCGACTTCATAATGGAACATCACGGAACGACGCAGGTAAAGTATTTCTACAACAAGGCGCTTGAACAAAACGGCGGGGAAGCAAATGCCGATGCATTCAGATATGACGGGCCCAAGCCAAGGACAAAGGAATCCGCTGTCGTTATGCTCGCAGACTCCGTCGAGGCGACAATAAGGTCGAGGGGTGACATCCCGAGGGATGAGGTAGAGGGAATCATCCGGAAATTGATCAAGGAAAAACTTGACGACGGGCAGTTCGACCTGTGTGACATAAGGCTGAAGGACTTCGACGACATTGCCAACGCGTTCATGCGGGTTTTCAGCGGATATTTCCACAAGAGGATTGAATACCCGGAGCCTCTGGAAGGCGGGTCAAATGGCTTTGAAGGCTGATATTTCATTCAGCGGAGGCATTGAAAAAAATGACTTTCTTATAAAGACGGCCGAGGAAGTTTCCGCGGGCTGCATAAGGGGCGGCAGACATGATTTTTCCGTTGCCGTCACTATTACCGGCAATGCTGAAATAAAAAGGCTTAACAGGGAATTCAGAGGGATTGACAACGAAACGGATGTGCTTTCATTTCCATTGCTCGATGCAAGGAACGGAAGGCTTTCATGGAACAGGGCTGACATGGATGATGAAACGGGCTGTATTATGCTTGGTGATGTCGTGGTCTCCATTGAAAAGGCAGCGGAACAGGCGGAGCTCTATGGGCACTCGCTCGAGAGGGAAGTGGCGTTTCTTGTATGCCACGGCATGCTTCATCTTCTTGGCTATGATCATGCCGGGAAAAGGGATGAGGCAAGAATGACAAAAAAGCAAAGCAAGGTGCTGGATAAGCTTGGATATAAAAGATAAGGAGACCGGAAATGGAAGAACTTATTAAACTGGCTGAAGAGGCATACGATAATTCATACTCGCCGTATTCAGGGGTAAGGATAGGCGCGGCTGCAAAAGGCGGCAGCGGCAGGATTTATACCGGGACCAATATAGAGAATTCATCGTACGGGGCGACCATATGCGCCGAGAGATCGGCAATTGCAAAAGCGGTTTCCGAAGGGGAAAAGGTAATCACCGCGCTGGCGGTGACCGGCGACATTGACGATTATGCATATCCATGCGGAATCTGCAGGCAGGTGATGAGCGAATTCATGGGCCCGGATGCCATGATCGGGGTTTCAGGCAAAGGCAAGGTAATGAAGGTATATAAACTGTCCGAGCTGTTGCCCAGCGCCTTTGAATATAATCGCGGAGGGAACAATAATAATGGCGTTTAAATCAGGCTTCATAGCTGTAGTCGGCAGGCCGAATGTGGGCAAGTCAACATTGATTAACAAGCTAACGGGGCAAAAAGTCTCGATAGTATCACCTAAACCGCAGACCACAAGGAATACTGTCAGGGCGATAATCACCGATGAGAACAGTCAGATAGTTCTCATTGATACGCCCGGGATACATACCCCTAGGAGTAAGCTCGGGGAGTTCATGGTGGGCAGGGCCATGGAAGCCCTGGACGACGCCGACGGCATTATATATATGGCGGAGGCCCCTGACGGAAGCCCTGGCAAGACGGATCTGATGATTATCGAGAAACTCAGGGGACTGAAGCCGCCGGTCGTGCTTGCGCTCAACAAATGCGACTCGACGGATGCCGCAAGGATCGCAGGGGCGATATCAAATTTCTCAAGGCAGATGGAGTTTCACGATGTTGTCCCCATCAGCGCCCTGACAGGTGAGAATGTCGATGTGATTTTTGAGATAATCAGGGGCATGCTGCCGGAGGGCATAATGTATTTCGATCCCGGGGATTATACGGACCAGCCTGAGAGGGTTGTGGCGGCGGAATTCATAAGGGAAAAGATACTGTTGCTGCTTAGGGATGAGATACCGCACGGCACCGGTGTTGAAATCACGACATTCAAGGACCGCGAAGGGAAAAACATAATAGATATAGACGCAGTCATATATTGCGATAAGAAATCACACAAGGGAATGATAATCGGGAAAAACGGCGCCATGCTGAAAAAAATCGGAACAATGGCAAGGGAGGACCTTGAAAACCTGCTCGGTGCAAGGGTTTTTCTCCAGCTTTGGGTCCGGGTCAAGGAAGACTGGCGCAATAAGAATACAGTCCTGCGGGACCTGGGATACAACAAGTAATGGATTATGCCAAATTCAGGGGAATTGTCATAAGAAGCACGGATTATGGCGAAGGCGACAGGCTTTTGACAATCCTTGCCTTTGAAAAGGGAATGCTTACAATCAGGGCGAAGGGTGTCCGCAGGAAAGGCGCAAAGCTTTCACATTGCGCCCAATTGTTTTTTTGCGGTGATTTTGAATGTGTATCAGGCAAGGGAAGGTATGTACTCACCGGCGGAAGCAGGCTTTACGATTATACCGGCATAGCGGACGACCTTGAAAAGTACTACCATGCGTGTCATTTCATTGAAATAGCGTCAGCGGTGATCATGGAGGACCAGCCCGACGACGACATGCTCAGGCTTCTTTTGAATACCATGCATGTCATGATAAGCTCCGGCATGGACCTGGATTTGCTCACAGCGATATATGAATTGCGAACGGCTGTCATCACCGGGTTTGCGCCGGTAACCGGAGAATGCGCGGTTTGCGGGAAAACGCAGGATGAGATGGTGTTTTCACCTGACAACGGAGGAATGGTCTGCTGTGTTCCGGGAATGCCCGTCGACAAGGAGACGGCAAAGGCAATCGCGCATATATCTTCCTGCGAAGACGGAAAGCTGTTTTCAATCAGACTTCCGAAAAAGCAAATTGCAGGGCTTAAAAAAATCGGGACCAAATACCTTGAATTTGTACTTGACAGAAAATTCGGCAAGCTTGAGGGCTTTGAAAGATATAACAACGGAGGTGGGTCCGGATGAAAATTGCTGTTTTGGCGAACAGTGTCAGGACCGGGCAGGTTTTTACGGACGGGCAGCTGGCTGAGATAGGAAGAATGGGCGAACTGCTCCGAAACGATGAACCGGAAGGACCGGGCCTTGAAAAAGCGGCCATGCTTATAAAAGACGCAGCGATAGCCGTGACTTCATGGGATTGCCCCGTCCTTGACGAGGCGGTTCTGAAGGAAGCCCCGGGCCTGAAACTTGTTTTCCATGCGGCGGGCTCTGTAAAGGGAATAGTAAGCGAAGCCATATGGGACAGGGGGATCAGGGTCTCGTCAGCCGCGTCGGCGCTTGGCAGGGGCGTTGCCGAAACGGCCCTCGGGCTTACGATAACTTCATTGAAAAATGTGTGGAATCTTTCAAAGGTAACCGGATATGGAGGCTGGAACGGCTGCAATGATACAGTGAGGGAACTGTATGGCATCAATATCGGCATAATTGGGGCGGGGCATGCCGGCAGGCATTTCATAAGGCTTTTGAAAAATTTTGACGCAGGCATTTTGCTATACGACCCGACATTGGATGACGGGCAATGCGCTGCGCTGGGCGCGAAAAAAACCGGGCTGGAGGAATTGCTGGCCGACAGCGATGTCGTTTCAATCCATGCACCCTCGGTTCCCGCTACATACCATATGCTTAATTCGTCGAACCTTGGGCTGATGAAAGACAGGGCGATCCTGATAAATACGGCCAGGGGCAGCCTGATCGATGAAACCGCATTGATTACCGAGCTGAAAAAAGGAAGGATATCAGCCTGCATAGATGTGACCGATCCGGAACCCCCGGATATTTCAAGCGAACTCAGGCAGCTTCCAAACGTCATCCTTACCCCTCACATATCAGGAAGCGTAAACAACGGCAAAAAACGCATAGGCCGTCTGGCGGTTGATGAAATATCATCATTTTTAGCCTGCGGCAAGCTGGGCTTTGAAATAAAAAGGGAAGATTTGCCGACACTTGCATGACGGACCGGTGATTAAGGGCGAATAACCAATATATGCGTTGGGCGCGGAAAACGGTGTTTATTGCGCGGCTGTATATGCTGCTATATAATATCTATGATTTGCAAGGAGGCAGTGCATGTTGCTAAAAGGCGGGAACCTGTCGCTCGGCCCACTGAGAAAAGATGACCTTGATTTGCTGGCATCCTGGTATGAGGACGTTGATTTCCTGCGGTTCTATGACTACCATGCCGCGGTTCCAAAGACAAGGGGGCAACTTGAAAAGATATATGAAAACGCTGATACCGACGGATTCATGGCATTTGCGGTCAGGAAAAACGAAGACGGCAAGATGATCGGACTGGTTGAGATAGACGGCATTTCATATTCCAACGGATTCGCATGGGTGTCAGTCGGCTTTGGGGAGAAGACGGAAAGGGGCCGCGGATACGGGTTCGAGGCGATGAGCCTTGCCATCGAATTTGCGTTCTCGGAACTAAACCTTGACAGGCTTCAGCTTAACGTAATATCGTACAATAATGCCGGCATAAGGCTCTACGAAAAACTCGGGTTTGTCAGGGAAGGGGTTTACAGGGAGGCCGTCCTCAGGGATGGAGGCCGGCACGATCTTTATCTGTACGGTTTATTAAGAAGGGAATGGAAAAATGGGAACAGCTGAATATATCAGGAAATATATGGAAGAGCAGGCATCCGCGGTCATGAAGTCCCCGTTCGCCGACATAGAGAAATTCTGCGCCATGCTGCTTGACGCCCGCAAGGATGGCAAAAGAATATTCTTCGCAGGCAACGGAGGCAGCGCGGCGACCGCATCCCATTTTACGAATGACTTGGTCAAGGGCCTTTCCCCGGGAAACGTAAAACGATTCAGGGCTTTTTCACTGGTGGACCAGGTGCCGGTGATTACGGCGCTGGCAAATGATTACGATTATTCGGTGATATTTTCAGAACAACTGAAGAATTACGGTGAAAAGGACGACCTGCTCATTGTCATCAGCGGAAGCGGCAACAGCCCCAATGTTTTGAAGGCATGCGAAACAGCCGCTGAAATGGGAATCAAGACAATCTCAATGACCGGCCGGGACGGCGGCAGGCTCCGGGATCTTTGCGATCTTTCTGTAATCGCGCCTGTACATGACATGGAAAGAATAGAAGACATCCATATGTTGTGGGAGCATTGCATAATCTGCGCTTTGCGTCAGGTCATCGATGGAGAGGTATAGGGATGGAGATAATCAACAAACTGGCTGCAACAGGCAAAATCCATTCTGTCGTATTTGACTTCGACGGCACCCTGAGCCTGATAAGGAAAGGCTGGCAGGAAATCATGACGCCATATTTCGCGGAGGTTCTTTCGGGAGCCCCGGGAGGCGGTTCATATCAGTCTGAATTCGAATGTGCAAGGGAGTTCATAGATTTGCTTACGGGCAAGCAGACCATCTACCAGTGCATCAAGCTTAATGAGGAAGTGACTGCCAGGGGAGGGGAATCCATCGACCCGATAAAATACAAAAATGAATACCACAGGCGGCTTCTCGAAAAAATCGATTACCGCCGCAAGGGTCTTGCCGACGGCGGCATCAAGCCCGTGGAATATCTGGTGCCGGGGTCGGTTGAAATAGTTGAGATGCTGTCGGGCCGCGGCGTGGAAATATATCTGGCCAGCGGAACGGATGAGATGTACGTCCTGCAGGAAGCCGCCCTTCTAGGCCTTGACAAGTATTTTAAAGGCAGGATTTACGGCGCCAGGGATGACTACAGGTTGTTTTCAAAGGCGATGGTAATCAGAAGGATCCTCGATGACAACGACCTCCACGGATCTATGCTCGCGGGGTTCGGGGATGGGTATGTGGAGATTGAGAACATAAAGGAAGCCGGGGGAACGGCCATAGGGGTGGCTACGGATGAGGAAAAAATGGAAGGAATCGACGAATGGAAGCGCATCAGGCTCATCAAGGCCGGGGCCGATGCCATAATTCCCGATTTCAAGCAGCTTTTTGAAATAGAAAAATACTTGTTTGGAGGTTGATATGCCTTTTGAGAAATTCGACAGGAGCAGGCTGGTCCTGAAAGATCTGAATGAAAGGGTGCACGACCTTGATATATCCATAATGCAGGATCCCTGGAAGGTCCCGCCGCATTTTGACAACGCAAACCTTGACGAAGTCGCAAAAAGGATAAAAATCGCAAAAAGCAGGAACGCAGCCGTGATTATGATGATGGGCGCCCATGTGATAAGGGCGGGTGCCGCGCCGTGGCTTATCAGGCTTATGGAAGAAGGTTATGTAACCCATTTCGCAATGAACGGAGCCGGAGCGATACATGACTTTGAATTTGCGATGATCGGGGCCACTACTGAAAGCGTCGCCAGATATATAAGCGAAGGGCAGTTCGGATTATGGAAACAGAGCGGGCTTATAAATGATTTTATAAACCAGGGGGCCGCGGCCGGCCTCGGCCATGGTGAAATTCTTGGGATGGCAATCGAGGAAGCAAAATTCAAATACAGGGAATACAGCCTGCTCGCCGCCGGATACAGGAACAGGGTTCCCGTAACCGTTCATGTCGGGGTCGGCCTTGATTTCATCCACCAGCATCAAAATTGCGACGGCGCGATGCTCGGCAAGGCTTCCTACGAGGATTTTCTAATATATGCAAGGACGATTGAAAATCTCGAAAACGGTGTATTCCTGAACTTCGGATCCGCCGTCACAGGCCCGGAGGTTTATCTCAAGGCGCTGTCAATGGCAAGGAACGTTGCACATTCGCAGGGGAGGAAAATAACTGACTTCACCACGGCGGTATTCGACCTCCTTCCGCTTGGAGACGATACGGGCGAAGCTCCGTGCAAGTCCGATCCCAGATACTATTTCCGGCCCTGGAAGACAATCCTTTCAAGAACGGTCGCGGACGGCGGCCGGGGTTTTTATATACAAGGGGACCATAAGGATACGGTTGCCGGCCTGGCATTCAGGCTTCTTGACGGAGAGAAATAATGGAAAGAAAACGCATTGTAGAAATTTTCAGCAGATTCAGGGATTTGAAGATAGCCGTCATCGGTGATTTTGTGCTGGACAAGTACCTTGTCATTGACACAAGGCTCAGCGAACCGTCGTTGGAAACACCCCACATGGCGTATCAGGTTGTCGCAAGCCGGCAATATCCCGGGGCCAGCGGCACAATCACCAATAATCTTGCTGCGCTCGGGGCGGGCGGGGTATATGCCGTGACATTCATAGGAAACGACGGAACCGGATTCGAACTGAAAAGGGAGCTCCGGGCGCGCGGGATAAAATTCGATTACATAACGGAAACCGATGAGATGATAACCCCCTCATATGTCAAACCCATGATGTGGGAGGGCGGCCGGGAGGAAGAAAGCAACCGGCTGGACATCAAGAACTTCAGGAATACCCCGGAAAGGCTTGAGAATGCAATCCTGTCCAGGCTCGATGATGTATTTGAAAAAGCGGACGCCGTCATAATACTGGACCAGATGGTGGAAAGCAACTGCGGGGTCATAACCGGCAAAGTCAGGGAAAGGCTCATAGAACTCGGAAGCAGGCGTTCAAAAAAGATAATATACGCGGATTCGCGGTCAAAGATACATATGTTCAGGAATATGTCCGTAAAATGCAATAATTTCGAAGCCTGCCGGGCCTTTTATCCGGATCTGAATGGCGAGCCTGAAATGGACATGGTGCTGGAATGCGGAAACCGCCTCTTCAGGCAAAACGGGAAGCCGGTCTTCGTTACCATGGGAAAAAACGGCATAATGACCTTTGGAGAGAAGGGAACGATAGTAGTCCCGACAGAGGATGTACCGGGTCCATACGACATTTGCGGGGCGGGTGATTCGGTAAGCGCCGCCGTGGTCAGTTCGCTTGCCGCCGGCGCCGACGAGGTCGAGGCTGCATTCATAGGAAATATGGCTGCCGCCGTGACGATCAGGAAGCTCGGTGTCACGGGAACGGCGTCACTTGAAGAAGTTCTGGATACATACGACGGATGGTTCAGGAGGACGGCGCCATGGCAAAGATAGCCCTCGCACAATTTGAAAGCATAATCAACGATGTCGGGGCCAATAAGGATAAAATGGTTTCCATGATACGCAGGGCTGCGATTGAAAAGGCTGATATCATTGTTTTCCCAGAGTTGTTTTCAACCGGATATAACTTGGATTTGATCGGGGACGGCATATATGACATGGCAGAGGACTCTTCGGGTCCGGTGATATCCGCGGCATGCGCGGAAGCGGCCCTTGCCAAAATATATGTGGTCGCGCCGGTGGCATACAAGGACGGAGGGGCTATATATAATTCGGCGGTTGTCATAGACGATCGGGGCCGGGTGGTTAACGTATACCACAAGAACAATCTGTGGGACAAGGAACAGAAGTATTTTGGATACGGCGGCCACGACTACAGGGTATACAAAACCCCATTTGCAAGGTTCGGGGTAATCATATGCTACGACGTGGATTTCCCCGAGACAAGCAGGGCCCTTGCAAAGGCGGGCGCGCAGATAATATTCGTGCCGGCGGCATGGGCGGTTACCCACAGGAGCCTTTGGGATATATTCCTCCCGGCCCGGGCGCTTGAAAATACGGTATTCATAGCCGGGGTCAACAGGACCGGGACCGAGGGCGAAGAGATTTACTTCGGGGACTCCAAGGTCTTCGACCCTACGGGAACCCTTGCGGCAAAGGCGGGGGAATGGAAAGAGGGACTCCTTGTCTGTGACCTGGACATTAAGACAATAGAAAAAATCCGGGAGGATTTCCCTTATCTCAGGGAATTGCGCAGGGATTATCCGTAAAGCAGGAAATCATCCCAGGGATAAAACCCATAAAGCAGGAAATCATCCCAGGGATAAAACCATGTGCTGCCGGCGATTTTCATATCATGGAAATATATTAAACTTTATAAGCGGAGGGAATGGCAATGGCAGGAATCTATCTTAACGAAGACAATTCGCATTATTTCATGGAAAGGGCTGATAAGGCTTCCGACATTAAGGAAATCAGGGACTTCATCCTGCAGTACGAGCGAACGAACGTTGAGAAGATGTTTCTTTGCGCCAGCTGCCAGAAAACGAACTTCCCGACGAAAACCGGGTCGATCATATTTGAGGATGTCGATTACGACTCGCCTCTGTTTGACAGGCTCTCCAATTTCAGTAAGTGGAGTATGGCGGTGGGCGATATTGTCGCCAAGGGGATTGACATATACTCCATATGGATTGATACCCTTAGGGAAACAGGCATCTCGCCCTGGATGAGCATGCGCATGAATGATGTTCACAATGCCGACGATATCAACTCACTGATACACAGCGCTTTCTATAAAAACAACCTTGATTACCGCAGGGCCATGTACAGGGATGAAAAATGGGAGGACAGGCAGCTCGACTATATGATAAAGGAAGTACGGGATTATCATTTCGGGCTTGTGCTGGAGTATTTTGAGAAGTATGATTTCGACGGCCTCGAACTGGACTGGATGCGTTTCGGAAACCATTTTAAAGCGGGTTATGAGGACGAGGGAAGGGCTGTCCTTGATGATTTTATGAGAAGGACCAAGGAAACCGCTTTGAAATACGAGAAAATCCGCGGACACAGGATAGAACTGGCCGCAAGGGTGCCGGTCAAGCCTGAAAGCGCTTTCGACATGGGAATGGATGGTGCGGGCTGGGCCAGGGCCGGTTATGTGGATCATTTGATTCCATCGCCATTCTGGCATACCAGCCAGGCGGACATACCGGTCGAGAGGTGGAAGCAGCTGGTTTACGGCACAAGCTGCAGGATCGCCCCATGTATAGAGATATGCCTGCGCCAGTACGCCTTTCCCGGGTGCAAAAATGAATTCCAGTATAATTCCATTGAAACAATCAAAGGTGCTGCGAAATCATTCGTCGACAGGGGAGCGGATGCGGTTTACCTTTTCAATTATATGGACAGGCAGAGCGCCCCGTATGATGAAGCAGGCTATAGGGAAATTATAACTTCTGTGGGTAAAAACGAGCTGATGAACAAGGGAATCAGAAGGCATGTCCTTACTTTCAACGACAGGCAGCCGGAGGGAATGCCTTCTGATGAAAGGTTGCCGTGCATGTTGAAAAAGAAGAAATTCGAGGGTTTTCGGATTCATACGGGTACGGCGGTTGCGGGGGAAGCACGGTTTGCCCTGCTGTCATTCAAAGGCAGGGAGGATATCAGCTCCACTGATATAGAGGTATATGCAAATGGAAGAAAATGCGTTTTCGACGGAAAAAAGGACCCGGGCCACCCAAGGCCTGTAAACACCACATTCGCCTGGCGCATGCCGGCTGAAAGCGTCAAGGACGGATACCAGGTGCTGGAAGTGGTGGCCTGTGATGAAGGATTTGTTCTTGACTGGCTGGAGATATTCATAGGCTGAACCGATATTCTTGAAACGGCCCCGGCAGCGATTGAGAATTTCCATGGCGGGGAAGAAAACGGTGCAAGTACAACTGTCCGAAAGGCCGGGCAATTGATTTTACAGGATATGGCGGGATATATTGCATATATTGAATACATGCCAAAAAATGTGTATAATCATAAAATAACAGGAAATCAATTTACTCGGCATGGTTCGGAATTGATTTGGAAGCCCATAAAAAAATGTTTGGGGGGGAATAATTTGAAGAACTATTTCCTGCGGCGAATCCTATCGGCCTTATTCACCATATTCCTGATTGCCACGATAACCTTTTTTCTAATGAAAAGCGTTCCCGGGGGGCCGCTGACAAGGGAGAGGGCGCTCTCGCCGGAAATCGAAGCGGTCATGATTGAAAGGTATAATCTTGACGCGCCGATCCTTGAACAGTATTTTGATTATATGAAGGGGCTTGTCACCTTCAACCTTGGTCCTTCATTTGCCAAGATAGGGCTTTCCGTCGAAGAATTGATTTGGAAGGGAATGCCCAATTCATTCAAGATAGGCGCGCTTTCGGTCCTTCTGATCATAATCCTTGGAATACCCATCGGAATAATATCCGCCTTGAAGCAAAACAAACCCATAGACTATTTCGTCATGTTCATGGCGACGCTCGGGGTAACCATCCCCAGTTTCGTCCTGGCAACCGGAATAATATATATTTTTGCGGGCAAGCTCGGCTGGATACCGTCTTTTGGGCTGAACTCTCCTCTGAGCTACATCGGCCCGGTCGTGGCACTGTCGGGATACTCGCTTTCCTTTGTTGCGAGGCTTACAAGGTCGAGCATGCTTGAGGTTCTAAGGCAGGACTACATAAGGACCGCAAGGGCGAACGGCCTCAGGGAGCTTTCGGTCATTGGGAAACATGCAATAAAAAATGCCCTTATACCTGTAATAACCTATATTGGTCCGATGATTGCGGCGATACTGACCGGATCGTTCGTTATAGAGAAAATATTTGCAATACCGGGCATCGGAAGATATTTTGTGGAAAGCGTGACAAACAGGGATTACACGGTGCTTCTGGGGATAACCGTATTTTATGCGGCGTTTTATGTAATCATGGTACTGCTGGTTGATGTGGCGTATGCTTTGGTCGACCCTAGGATTAAGTTTAATAAGTGAGTTGGTGTTATGGACAAAAAGAATTGGGAAATCGTTGACCCGTCCCGCCTGACTGAAAACGAGGCCTACCGGCCGAGCCTTACATACTGGCAGGATGCTTGGAGAAGACTCAAGAAGAACATAGGGGCGATGATAGGACTGGCGGGTGTGGTCCTGATGCTGCTGTTTGGCTTTCTCGGCCCACAGTTTACGGATTTTTCATACTCTGACCAGAACCTTGATTATTCAAACCTCCCCCCGAGGCTTTCCATATACAAACTTGACGAGGACCTTTGGGTTTACCTGAGCAATGACTACAAGCTGCTGAGAGTTACGGAAAAAGGCAAGTTGATCGAAAGGATAGAAAGGCCGGCGGAATTGAACCCGCGTGCGGTTATAGATAAAAAGTATATATTTGTTTATGGCGATGAGGAAATCACAGTGGATTTCTCCTATGCCAAGCGATACAACGATACAGGCGAAGGATACCGGTTCACCATAATTTACAGAGGAACCACGCATATCGAACCTGATAAAAAAGTGGGAAACAGGGTGTATCCGTTTGGAACGGACAAAGTCGGCAGGGACTTGCTGACAAGGGTCATGTACGGCGCGCGCATATCGCTCATCGTTGCCTTCATAGCTACACTGGTCAGTTTTTTCATAGGCGTGATTTACGGGGCTGTTTCTGGATATGAAGGCGGCAAGATCGACAATTTCATGATGAGGATTGTCGACATCATAAACTCCATACCGCTGATTCTTCTAGTCATTCTTCTTATGGTTATGTTTGAGAGAGGCGGACTGTGGACCATAATAATAGCGCTGGGCGCAGTCTATTGGGTCGGTATGGCAAGGCTGGTAAGGGGTCAGGCGCTTTCGCTCAAGAACCAGGAGTTCGTTCTCGCGGCCATAACGCTGGGGGTGTCGAAAAGAAAAATAATATCCAGGCATCTGATTCCGAATGCGATGGGCCCGATACTTGTATCCATGACAATGATGATTCCAAGCGCGGTTTTCACGGAATCATTCCTGAGTTTCATCGGGCTGGGGGTTTCGGCGCCGATGGCATCATGGGGAACGCTGGCTAACGAATCTCTTCCCGCCCTAACGACATATCCGTACCAATTGTTCTTTCCCGCTGGCGCAATCGCAATCACAATGCTGGCATTCAATTTCGTGGGCGACGGGCTGAGGGACGCCCTGGATCCCAGGCTGAGGAAAGGATAGGGTGGAACAATGGAAAAGCTGCTTGAAATTACAAATCTGAAAACCTCGTTTTTCACCCATTTCGGTGAAGTCCAGGCCGTCCGGGAAACAACGTTCTCAATGGACAAGGGGGAAGTGCTTGGAATAGTCGGAGAATCAGGAAGCGGAAAGAGCGTGACGGCGCTTTCAATAATGAGGCTTGTCGAGTCGCCGGGTAAAATAGTAAGCGGGAAGATAATCTTCGATGGCAAGGACATCACCGGTATGACCGAAAAAGAAATGACCGAGATTAGGGGCCAGGATATCGCAATGATTTTCCAGGATCCGATGACATCCCTTAATCCGGTTTACACAATACGAAACCAGATGGTGGAGGTCATAAGAAGGCATACGGACATGAGCAGGAAGCAGGCCTTGGCAAAAGCTGAGGATATGCTCAGGCTTGTGGAAATACCGGAACCTAAAAAAAGAATAAACAGTTATCCGCATGAATTCTCCGGAGGAATGAAGCAAAGGGCAATGATTGCGACCGCACTGTCATGCGACCCGAAGCTTCTGATTGCCGACGAGCCTACGACGGCGCTCGATGTAACGATACAAGCACAGATAATCGCACTCATGAAGAACCTTAAGGAAAAGCTCAGCATGTCGATAATAATAATAACCCACGACCTTGGGGTAATCGCTGAAATATGCAGCAGGATAATCGTCATGTACGGCGGCAAGATCATGGAGGAGGGCACAAGCGACGAGATTTTCTACGAACCTCAGAATCCATACACGGTCGGGCTTCATAAATCCGTTCCGAGGATGGATTCAGGCGACAGGAAGAGACTGGTACCGATAGCGGGCTCACCGCCCGATTTGCTTTCTCCTCCAGGCGGATGTCCTTTTTCACCCAGATGCCCGCATACCATGGAAATATGCCTGAAGGAGCATCCCCCGAAGTTTAATTTGAGCGCCACGCATTCCTCCGCTTGCTGGTTGCTGCATCCGGAGTCACCCGCGGTTGAAGGATACAGGAAAGGGGTTCAGAGGAATGAAGGATAAACAGCCGTTGCTCGAGGTTACGAACCTAAAGAAATATTTCGATGTGGGGCATAATATTTTTG
Source organism: Clostridia bacterium (assembly GCA_016935835.1). Taxonomy (GTDB): domain Bacteria; phylum Bacillota; class Clostridia; order DUPQ01; family DUPQ01; genus JAFGQE01. Next base: position 66,724 of record JAFGQE010000003.1, read on the forward strand.
CAAAAAGCAAATTGTTCCTCACAGCGGTAGACGATATATCATTATATATCAACAGGGGGGAGACATTCGGTCTCGTGGGCGAATCCGGCTGCGGGAAATCAACGACCGGAAGAACCATAATAAAGCTGTATCAGGCCACAGGAGGAAGGATAATTTTTGACGGGATAGACATAACCGACATTCCCGAGAAGCAAATGAAGCCCTACAGGAAACGGATGCAGATGATATTCCAGGACCCTTATTCCTCATTGAATACCAGGATGACTGTAACCGATATAATCGGCGAAGGCATTGATACCCATAATATAGCCAAGGGGAAGGCGAGACAGGAGATTATTTTCGACTTGCTTAACAAAGTGGGACTCAAGAGGGAGCACGCAAACAGGTATCCGCATGAATTTTCCGGGGGTCAAAGGCAGAGGATAGGCGTCGCAAGGGCCCTGGCGGTATCGCCCGACCTCATAATATGCGACGAGCCCATATCGGCTCTCGACGTATCCATACAGGCCCAGGTCGTCAACATGCTTGAGGATTTCCAGAACGAGATGGGCCTTACATATATGTTCATAGCCCACGACCTGTCAATGGTCAAGCATATTTCGGACAGGATAGGGGTCATGTATCTGGGCAAGCTGGTGGAGGTGTGCCCGAGCGACGAACTGTACGAGAAACCCCTTCACCCTTATACGCAGGCCCTCCTTTCGGCGATTCCGATTCCCGACCCAAGGGTTACAAGACAGAATAAAAGGATTATATTGCAAGGAGATGTCGTAAGTCCGATAAACCCGCCCGAGGGATGCCGGTTCTGCAGCAGGTGCAGGTATGTCATGGATGTCTGCAGGGAAGTAACGCCCGAGCTTAAGGAAGTCTCCCCCGGCCACGTGGTGGCATGCCATCTTATGGACAGGAAGTAGCGGGATAAATAGTGAGGAACATGGTATTCTTGATATTTTTCGGTATCAGGAGTACAATAAATAACAAATATGTTCACAAATTTAAGGAGGGGAAAAATGAAGAAAATACTAGTGATACTTCTGGCGGTTGCCATGCTTGTACCTGCTCTCGCAGGATGCTCGGGCACGGCCAGCGGCGGCGAGATGATCTTCAATTGGAACGTGGGTTCAAGCGGACCCAAGACGATTGACCCGGGTCTCAACGGCGCCAGCGACGGAGGGGATGTCATCAACGCGACCTTTGAAGGCCTCGTTAGAGAAATAGACGGTGTCATCCAGCCAGGTGTTGCAAAATCCTGGGATATCTCCGATGACGGAAAGGTTTACACCTTCAAACTTAGGAAAATGAACTGGTCGGACGGAACCAAGCTCACGGCGAATGATTTCGTTTACGCATGGAAAAGAGCGATGGATCCAGCGACGGCATCCGAGTATCAGTTCATATGGGAGTACACGAATGTAGTCGGCGCATTTGAAGCCGCTTATGAAGACGGATCGCTTGATAACGTAGGAATCAAGGCGGTTGACGACTATACCTTCGAAGTGACGCTGAAGGCGCCCACTGATTACTTCCTTGGACTCATGGCGTTCTATCATTTCATGCCTGTCAAGCAGTCGGCTGTTGAAACCGGCGCTGCGGACGGCGTATGGGCTAAGAATCCCGCGACCGCGGTCAGCAACGGACCTTTCAAACTGGAATCATATACTGAAAACGACAGACTTGTACTTGTGAAGAACGAAGAGTACTGGAACAAGAAAAACATCCAGATTACAAAGATCAACGGCTTCTTCATAGATGACGTATCAACCGCATACACAGCTTACAATTCAGGCGAACTGGACTTCATACCCGATGTTCCTCCGGCGGAAGTTCCCAGGCTGATCGTAGAAGACCCTGAATTCTATGTATTCCCGTTGCTTGGGACATATTACTACAGCTTCAACCTTGACAAAGAAATGTTCCAGGACGTCAAGGTAAGGAAAGCCCTTGCCCTTGCAATCGACAGGGAGGCGATCTGCGAAACCCTGGCTGCAGGACAGATACCCGCCGGCGGATTCGTTCCCCCGGGAATGCCTGATAATGAAGGAAGGGATTTCTTTGAAACAGCCGGACTTTATGGCTTCGTAACGGATGACAGCAAGGTTGCCGATGCAAAGGCCCTGCTTGCCGAGGCAGGATATCCGGGCGGGGAAGGTTTCCCGAAATTCACAATCCTCTACAACACATCCGCCGGACATCAGCTCATAGCTGAAATGGTCCAGGAAATGTGGAAAGTCAACCTTGGTCTCGATGTGGATCTGGCCAACCAGGAATGGGCGGTATTCCAGGATACAAGGAAAGAGGGCAACTTTGACGTGGCGAGGGGCGGATGGCTTACGGACTATGGCGATCCGATGGGTCTCCTGAGCATATTCACAACCAACAGCATTTACAACGACCCGAACTACTACAATGATGAATTTGACGCCCTCATGGAAAAAGCCGCGAATTCAAACGGAGCGGAGCATTTCGACGCATTGTATCAGGCACAGGATCTTTTCATGAACGATGTTCCGATAGTTCCCATATATCACTACAGCGACATCATGATGGCAAAACCGTATCTGAAGGGCTGGGGCAGGAGCATACTCGGAACCCTTGACTTCACAAACGCCTACATTGAAAGATAAACTCGTTTCATATTGATATGACGACGGCTCCCGCAATGCGGGGGCCGTTTTTTTTAGGAATTCAGGCCTTGGCGGGGATGCCTTCGGATGGTGGATTGAAATATAGGAAACAAAGAAATTTCCCGGGCGTTTGCATGAGATTGAAGACCGGTGAAATAACTTGCCCGGTATCCGGCTGATCCGCCCGGCGGTCTGCCGGA